>JACVCS010000038.1 GCA_016741915.1 Phycisphaerales bacterium
TGGTGGAGTTGGGCGCTCTGGTGCGTGCGCGATCGGGTGGTTCTACCATCCGCACGCGGCGAGAAGTGCCGCATTGACTGCGGGGGCGTGGGTGATGAAGCAACGAAGGAAGACGAGTATGCGTGAATTAGCCCAGCGTTCGTTGACGGTCAGCACCAAGCTCGCGGCGATTTCCGCGTCCATCGCGGCGCTCTCGATGCCCATGATCGCCGGCGCCCAACCCGCGCCGACCGCCGCACCCACCCCGGCCCCCGCCACCGCCCCGGCTGCCCCTGCTGCCCCGGCCTCGATCGTCATCGAAGACCTCGTCACCGGCACCGGCGCCGACTTCAGCGACAACACCATCGCCTTCTTCGCGTCGTACAAGGGCTTCATCCAGGGGCAAACCACGCCCTTCGACTCCACCGACCGGCGCGACGGCAAGCCCATGGAGTTCATCACCAAGAACGTCATCCTCGGCTGGCAGAAGGGCCTCCTCGGCATGAAAGTCGGCGGCAAACGCCGCCTGACCATCCCCGCCAACATGGCCCTGGGCGACGCGGGGCTGAAGGACCGTAACGGCAAAGTCATCGTCCCCCCCGGCGCCACGCTCGTCTACGAGATCACCCTCGACAACACCCTCAACTACATCGACACCGTCGTCGGCACCGGCCGTGAAGTCCCACCCAACAGCACGCTGAAACTCTACTACCGTGGCACGCTCGCAACCGACGGCACCCAGTTCGACGCTCGCCTCGCCCCCGATCAGCCCATCGAGTTCCCGCTCAACTCGTTGGTCAAAGGCTGGCAGCTCGGCGTCCCCGGCATGAAGATCGGCGGCAAACGCCAGCTCTTCATCCCCTGGCAGCTCGCCTACGGCGAGCGCGGCAGCCCGCCCCGCATCCCCGCAAAGGCCAACCTCGTCTTCGATATCGAAGTCGTCGATATCGTCTCACCCGCCGATCCGAACGCCAAGCCCGTTGTGCCACCCGCGCCCACAGCACCAACAACCCCCGCTTCCCCCGCGACCGCGCCGGTGCCTTCCAACGCGCCGGAAGTTCCGGTTGTCCCGGCCGTGCCCGCGACGGATCCCGCCCCGCCCCCCGCACCGCCCAAGCCCGGCGTCACCGAGCCCGCGCGTCCGGACTGACCCATCCACAATCGCGCGGGCTTGATGCCGTTCTTTCCTCTGCCGCAGCGCAACGCAACACAATGACCACGAGCCCGATGGACAACTCGCCGCCCGTGCGTTTGGCGCTGAGCATGGGCGATCCCACCGGCATCGGGCCCGAGATCATCTGCAAGGCCATCGCGCACCTGCGCTCCAGCGGCTGGCTCGAAACGCACGCCCATCTCACGCTCTTCGCCGACGCGCCGCTCATGCACTTCACCGCGGATGAACTGGGCCTGCCCAACCTCTTCGACGATCAAGCCTCGCCCCACGTGCGCCTCGTTCACACAACCGTCCCCGTGACGGGTGATCAGCGCCCCGGCGCGCTCGCGGCCGCGGGACGCATCAGCCATCGCTGCGTCGAACGCGCCATCGACGCGGTGATCGGCGAAGAGAACGGAGATTCGCCCGGCGATCAAGCCGCACAGACGAAACCGACCGCCATGCCCGAGCAACTCTGCGAAGCGATCGTCACCGCGCCGATCAGCAAAGAGGCCTGGCATGCCGCGGGTATTGATTATCCGGGGCATACCGAGCTTCTCGCGGAGCGGTTCGACTCGCCGCGGAGCGCGATGCTGTTTATGGGGCCCACGCTGCGGGTGATCCTGGTGACGATCCACATCCCGCTGCGCGACGTGCCGCGGAAGGTGAACCCCGCGCGGGTGCTCGACGCCATCGAGCTGGGCAACGCGGCGTGCCTGGCGCTGGGTGTGAAGCAGCCGCGGATCGCGGTGGCGGGGATCAACCCGCACGCGGGCGAGAACAGGCTCTTCGGCAGCGAAGACGCCGAACTGATCCTCCCCGCGGTTCAGCGCGCTCAAGAACGCGGGTTGAACGTCACAGGCCCGCTCCCGGGCGACACGGTCTTCCTCGCCGCGGCGAAGGGCCACCACGACCTCGTCGTGGCGATGTACCACGATCAGGGCCTGATCCCCGTCAAACTGCTCGACCGCGCACACGCGGTGAACGTCACCGTCGGCTTGAAGCACCAAGGCAAGCCCGTCGTGCGAACCTCCCCAGCCCACGGCACCGCCAACGACATCGCCGGCAAAAACATCGCCGACGCGACGAGCATGATCGAATCCATCACGCTCGCCACGAGCATGGTGCAGCGCAACCGCCAGCACGCCTGATCAGCAACAAGATAGAAAAAAGAACCCCCGACCAAAGTCGAGGGCTCTGAAAAATCCTGATCACGCTTTCGGCTGTTGCCTAGTGCCCAGTGCCTACGCCTCAGCTCTTCTTCCCAATCAACATCCCCACCACGCCCAGCACCACCGCCACCGCGGCAAAGATGCCCACATACATCCACAGGTTCCCCGCGAGCATCGTCGTCAGCGCAAAGCCCGTCGCGCCGCTCACGGCCATCAGCGCCACCGTCAGCGCCACACCCAAAATCACCACCATCGCCAGCGCCAAACCGCCCGCAAGGCCCGAGCCCGCGCCGTCGTACGGCTCAGCCATCATCATCGCCATCGCCGGCACGCCCGCGGCAGCGCCGACATCGCTGGCAACGCCCGTCGATTCAAACAGCCCGCCGCCACCCTGATCGGCGCTCGCGTCGCCGCTACCGCCGCCACCACCCTGATACACGTCCTCAAGCAGCCCCGCGTTCAGCGAGGTGTCGTCCGCGGCTTTGGTCACATCAAGCAACCCCGAGCCGCTGGCACCCGGATCGCCCATCGGCATGCCGCCGACGGACGCGGTGATCTGCGTCTGCGCCGAGGCGTCGGTCTCCCCGCCGTCTTCGCCCTCGAAGATCGAGATACCCGAACGGTCCTTGGTCGAAGCGTCGGCCGCCGGTCCGCCCGAGCCGCTGGCGGCCTTGGACTCGTCGGAAGCCAGCGCGATCTCCGCGCCGGAATCCGCAAGCGGGATCGTGTCCTCGTCAACCTCGCCGCCGGCGAGCAGATCGACCTGCTCGACCTTGAAGACCAGGCGGTCGCGGTCACGGAACTCCGACAACTGACCCGATGAAGCCATCTCGCGAACCTTCTCGGGGGTCACCCCCATTTTCGCGGCGGCTTCTTCGAGGGTATAGAACATCTTGGCCATGGCTGATTCTCCGGTCGTACCGATACGTACGCTTCACCAACCCACCCGGGTCCTTCGTCAGGGGTCCAAGGATACACAAAAGTCGCCCGCCGCGGAACCATGAATCCCCATCGTCCACAAGTTGTTCGCACCCAGGACGGCACCGCACACGCCCCGGCCACCCCCGCCTTCGCCGCACCCTCCCACACCGCCTCAACCCCCACCAACCCCGACGACCCCGCCTCCTCCTCCACACAAATCCCATCCATCCTCACCCAACGACCCCACGAAGCGACCTTCGAGGACCTCCTCCACGCCCTGAAACTCGCCGGGCGAGACATGCTCTCGCGCGTGCTGCGGGTTTTCTCTGAGCGCAACACCATCCCCACCGCGGCACCATTCGCCGAGCCCTTCCCCCAGCGTCGAGAGTCCGTCGCCGCTATCGCCAAATCACCCGACCAGTCCGGGGGGCAAGGTGCCGTGGTGAAGGGTTCGTTGTTGCCGATGCGTGCCAGCGAGCCGTGGGCTTTCCGTACCCCCGCCTATCCCGAGCCTTTGGAAGTCTTCCGCATCGAGCACCCCGACCTGCCCGTGGGGTTGGAAGGCCTGCGGATCCTGCACCTCAGCGATCTGCACATCCGCCGCCTTGAACGCACCGAAGCGCACACGCGACTGCTCGCCGCCCTGCGCCGTGCCGATTGCGATCTGGCGTTCTTTACGGGCGATTATCACGACGGCACCGGTCACGAGTACGCCGCCGCGGAGTTGCTGGGCGAGATCATCGCCGCGTGCCCGGCTCGCCTTGGTCGCTTCGGCGTCTTCGGCAACCACGACACCCCGCTCATGCGCCGCCTCGCCCTGGGCATCCCGGGAATCACCTGGCTGAACAACCAGCTCGCCGAGCCGATCATCGCCGCACCGGGGCAGCCGCCCTTGCCGCTGCGGATTCTGGGGTTGAGTTACCCCGAGGACATCTTCGAATGCGCGCTCGATCTGCCACAGGGCGAGACGCTCCTGCCCGTGAAGGGTCGGTTGGTGCTGACGCTGGCGCACATGCCCTCGGTGATGGCCGCGTGCGCGGAGGTGGGCCTGCCTTTGGTCTTCGCGGGTCACACGCACGCGGGGCAGATCCGCATCACCCGCCGCAGCGCCCTGCACACCTCCAGCGATCTGCCGGGGCACCTCGCCTCGGGCGTGCTGCGCCTTCGTCAGACGCTCTGCTGCATCAGCCGGGGCTTGGGCGATGGGATCTGGCCCGGGCTGCGCATCAACTGCCCGCGCCAACTCCCGCTCTACATCCTCACCCGAGGCCCGCTGAGCGCCCCGCTCGCTCCATCGCACGCCAAGCCCAACCACCTCGCGTGCGTGCGGGCGTGGTGAGTGGCAAGTTGGGTGACTTGAACTGCGCGACATCACACAAAAACGAAGACACCGACGGCGGAAGTCGTCGGCTCTGAACACACCCCGATTCCTCCGCGGCTCTCCGCGCCCTCCGCGTTGAAAACGCTTCGCCTTACGACTCGCCGAGAGCCGCGAGCGTGGCTTTGAGCAGTGCCCCCGGCTCTTTCCCCGTCGCGTCCACGACCTTCGCGTGATCCGCCCCAAGGCCCGCCATCCGCTTCATCCACGTCCGCTGGTTCTTCGCGAACCGCCTCGTCTCGATCTTGATCTTCTCCACCGCATCGTTCAGCGGCACCCGTTTCGGATTCTCCAGGTGCGCCAGCAACTGCTTGTACCCAAGCCCCTCGCGCGCTTGCCGATTCAATGGCCCCTTCTCCACCAACCCTCGTACTTCCTCCAGCAGCCCCTCGCTCATCATCCCCTTCACCCGCGCGTTGATCCGCCGATTGAGCTCGTCCGTTTCACGCATCAGCACCACGAGCTTCACATCATCGCGCGCAGGTCGCCCGCTCCACTGCGTCTGCAACTCGCTGATCGTCGTGCCCGTGAGTCGAAACACCTCGATGGCGCGGATCGACCGCCTCCGATCGCTCGGGTGGATCCGCATCGCGGCTTTCGGATCCGTCCGCCGAAGCATCTCCGCCAGCGCCTCATCGCTGAGTTCATCGAGCTCGCGGCGGATCTCCTCGTTCGCCGCCGGCCCTTCAAAGAGCCCGTACATCAGCGACTGCACGTACAGCGAAGTCCCCCCCACAAAGATCGGCCTCTTGCCCCGGGCGCGGATCGCACCGCTCGCACCCTCCGCCGCCTTTAGCCAGTTCTCAACCGTGAACGGCTCATCCGCGTGCGGGTCGGCGATATCGATCAGGTGGTGCGTGACTTCGGCCCGTTCCCCGCCCGAGGGCTTCGCGGTGCCGATGTCCATCCCGCGATAAACCTGCAGCGAGTCCACGGTGACGATCTCCCCATCCAGCCGCCGAGCCAACTCAAGCCCGAGCGCGGACTTGCCGCTGGCTGTCGGGCCATAGATCACCAAACCGAGGGGATGAGGCGGGTTGGCAACGTTGAAGGCCATGCGCAGCAAGCGTAGGGAAATCGCCTTGTCGTCACCCCAACCCATCGAGTTCGAGGAATCAGCCCAGAGAACCCCCAGCGGTTTTCACCCCCCAAACGGGTTGTTTTTCCAAACTGCCCGAAAAAAACACATCACCGAAAAAGGTGGTGGCGATACAAAAAAGTGACATGAAACAGGCAACTTTTCTCACGCAAACAGGGTATCGTCGATCATGTACGATTCGGTAGTGTTCACGATCTGCGGGTTATGCTCAGGAAGTAGGCAGGAAGTAGACGTATCAAGATTGAGCCGGTGAACGGCGCCAAACGCCCTCGACGGGCCCCTGGGTGAAGGGAACTGTCGATCCAGCCGCGATTGCGCCCGAGCGACTATGTGTTTGATTTTGGTCCTCGTTCCGCGGCTCGGTGTGCAGTTCAGCGCATGGAAGCTCTCTCATTGCCCACGGTCAGGAGCCTGTTTTGTGTGCTTTCTCCAATAACTCGGTGATCACCCGAACGCTCGTCCCCGATTGGGATTGGCTCGCTCTCGACGCCGGTTCGGGTCTCCTCCTCATCGCACCCGACGGCGGGATCCGCGGCTGCAACTCCGAATCCGCTCGAATCCTCGGCGTCAGCGTCGAAGATCTCCGCGGCCAGCCCCTCCCAACCTCCGCCCTCAGCGGTCTGTTGTTCAACAACTTCACCAAGGCCCTCCACAGCGAAAAGCCGCTTCTGACCATCGATTCTCTCAACGGCCAGCCCCTCCGCGTGGTGATGCGCCGCGTCATCGATCCGCACGACGGTGCGGGTGTGCTCTGCATCCTGACCCCCCGGTTCACCTTCGACATCGCCGAGGTCGATCGCAAGATCTATGAGGTCCTGCCTTCGCCGCACCGCAGCGGGACAACGGTCTCGGGTCTGACGGAGAGCGAAAAACGCATCCTGGCGCTGATCGCCGAGGGTCACAGCACCGCCAAAATCGCCCTGATGATCCACAGGTCCCCGAAAACCGTCGAGTGGCACCGCGCCACCCTCGGCAAGAAGTTGGGCCTGCGGTCGCGCGTCGACCTTGCACGCTGGGCCATTACGCATGGCCTGGCGGCAATCCCCACCCAGCCCGGTACCACCCAAAACCCAAGCGACCCCGGGTTTCCGCCGGGCTGATACCGAACGGTGCCCACGAACCGGTGCAATACAAACATCCGTTTGATTTCATTCCTTCGTTGCTTTGTACTGTTCAAGCGAAGGCGCACATCCGCCCTAATTGAGGGGCGATTATCGGGATACCCCGAGTTCTGCCGCGAATTTGCAGTTTCATGCTCCGTGCGTCGTTTCGCTATTGACAGTTCATCGGTGACCTGTCATTCTGTTTTGTACCTAGGGCACTCAACTCAGTGCGCGGCGATTGTCTTTTGCGGTTTGCGGTGTACTTTAAGGGAATCTCGTCGGGCTCGGGAGTTGACCTGTTTGACACAACGTCCAGGGTGGGTGATTCGATGACAACGACAGCGGCGAACTCGGGTCGTGTTTCTGGCCAACTGGGACTCCAGGTGGGGGACTTCCAAGCGCTGGTGGGTGAGCTGGCCTGGGCCGCCCTCGTCGAAGATTCCGGCTGCATTGTGAGCATTCTTGATGCCGAGGGGCGTTGGTGCTATGCGAACGAGCCGACGGCGCGGTTCGTTGGGCGGCCGGTGCGCGAGCTCATCGGGCACACCCTGATGGAGATGCTCCCCGAGGACTTTGCCGAGGAACGCATGCACGTCATCCGCCGGGTCATCGAGACCGGCGAGACTGTCCGACTGGTTACCCGGCTCATGGGTGGCCGGCTTGATTGCGTCTACCGTCCGCTCCGCGATCATCACGGCGCGATCCGCTACGTGCTCGCGACCGGGTCCAGCGGCGTCCCCTCGGCCCAGGGCAAGGACGACGACCACACGGGCTCCGGTCCGGTCGTCGAGATTTCCACACCCGGCTCGGCCAAGCTCGATTCACTCACGCCGCGCGAGCGTGAAGTGCTCCGCATGATCGGCGAAGGCCTGACCACCGCGCAGATCGCCACGCGCCTGTTCCGGACGATCAAAACCGTCGAAGCCCACCGCGCGTCGCTGGGGCGGAAGCTCGGCGTGACCAACCGCGTTCAACTCGCGCACATTGCGATCCAGGCGGGTCTGGTTGCCAACCCCGGCAGCGAGCACCCGTTCGCGGGCCGAGTGAAGAAGAGCGGTCCCGGTCAGCCGATCCCCGACGAGCAGGGCTGATCAATCGTCGAGCAGTTCAACCGCAATCGCCGGCGCGCCCCGATCCGTCTGGTCGTGGATGATGTTGGCGTCTTCGTTGATGTCGCTGTCGGCGTTGATCTCGTTTGGGATTCTCTCATAAGCCCGCATACACGCCGCGCTTCTGGATGTACTCCGCCACAGCGGGGTGGATGAGCGTGGCCAGTTCGCTGTGTGCAAGGTGCTTCGCCCGTGAGTTCACTTCGTGATCCGGGCGAGCCAACGTGTGCAGCAACTCGCGCACGCGGGTTGAAGAGATCGTCAGCAGCGGGCCGGGGCAGATCCGCTTCGACCATGAACGCATGGCCTCTTCATCCCATGCGTGGGTCTGTTGCAGTGCGCTCAACAGACGGTCCGCGGCGGCTTGCCAATCGGTGTTGCTCGATGCATGCTGTGTGTCGGGCCTGAGCAGCACAATCGGATCGGCGAGTTCGATGAACCGCGCCGGCTGATGCCAGCGGTGCAGTGCCAGGGCCTGATCGGCGCCGACGATCCAGCGCAGGCGGACGTTGGTCAGTCCGTTCGAATCCAAGGTCGACCGAAGACGCTCGGCGGTATGAACCGAGTACGACGGTGCGCCGGGGTGCTCTCTGGCCCGGTCGATCTCATCGGTCCACACACCCCACGGGATGCGCGCGAAGCGTTCTTCGCCTTCGAGGGAGAGCTCGATCATCCGTCTGCGATCGTCGGCGCTCGCGGCCGGGCCCTCGGCCTTGTGCGGCGAGCGGGCGGCGGGGATGAAGAGCACGCCGAGGGGTTTCGAGGGTGATGTGTCGGCATGCTCTGATCGGGATTCAAGGGCGAGAAAGCCCGCGTGCGCGATCGCGCCGTGGGCCAGCGTGAAGGGATCGAAGCTCCCGCCCATGACCAGCAACGCGGGCCGGGCTGTTGAGCCGCCGGCGTTGTTGATCTCATTGCGCAGCGCCCGCACAACGCTCGGCGGCAGCGCCGTGGGGGGTGTGCGGATGAACGCCTCGGCGGGCAGATCGGGCTTGGCAGAGTGGCTGATCGCGCTGATTGGGCTGACGTGCCGCGGCACAGCGGATACGAAGAGTTCGCGTGTTTCTGAGAAGTTCCGGTGGATCTGCGCGATGGCGCGGGCGATGTCCTGCATCGCCCGCTCGGTGCGCTGTGCGAGGCGCATCAGCGTGGGGATGAGCGCGGGGTTGCGGGCGAGGCTCCACAGCACCGCCGACATCTTCGTTCGGCCTGTGTGATCGACGAACGCGGAGACCTCGCGGGGCAGGGTTTCGTCGTGGCGATCACTGATGCCGCGGATGATCAGCCAGGGTTGGTTCGGGCGCGTCGTCAGTGCGCGGGCGAAGGGTGCGGATTCCTGATCGACGATGTCGGTTTGGAAGCGATTCGCCGCGGCGGCTTTCTCGTGCGCGGTGGAAAGGATGCTCGGGCTGCTGAGGATGCGCCAAGCGCCGGTCGGATCAACCGCCCGCGCCCAGGGGCAGGCGATTGTCGAACCGTCGGCGTCGCGTATCTCGTGCACGATCAACGCGTCGGCGCTTTTGTCCGCGGCCGGGCTCAAACTCCCCGCGCACCCCGCGAGAATGACCAGATGATCCGCGTTCGATTCGCTCTTTGTTTGGAGTGATTCGGCGATGACGTCCCAGGCCGCGTTCGCGCCTGGGCCGATTTGAATCAGGTTGATGCTCCCCGAGCGCAGCGCGTCGGGCACGATGGCCTTCAGCGCTCGGCGCAAGCGGCGCAGTTCGTCGCTGAGGGGCACGAGCACCGTGATTTTCACACGCCGCGATGTTTGCGACGCTTCGCGACGGTCCATGCCCGCAGCATACGCGTCGGTGCTCGTTCGTGGTCGAACTGTTCGTGGTCGGCGCATCCGTGCGCCGGCAACAGATCAATGAAGGGGCGAAGCCGAGGGGCTTACGGCAGACGCTGCGAGTCCGGGTCGGCGAGCATCAACTGACCCGACTTGATGTTGAACGGGACCAGTTGCAGATTCTCGGCCTGCAGTTCGGGATACTGGCGGTAGAGCTCGTCCGCCTCGATCGCGCGGGCGATGACGCGGTTGCTGGTGCGGTCGATGATGGTGTACAGCGGCCCGACAGCACCGGAATAGATCCAGATCGCGTGCGATTTGCTGCCTCGCAGGGCGCCGAGCAGGACGTTGCCGCGATCGTCGGCGGCGGGGGGCGATTCCGGATTGACCGTGAGGCTCTGCGCGTCGTTGATGGAGGCGGGGTCGCTCGAATCGCCATTGGTTGGCGCGATGTTCGTGGGCGCGAAGGGGCTGAGCCGCTTCAGGTCGCTGATCGTGCGGGTGGGCACGTTCTGCGGTGGGGTGGCGTCTTGATTCTGCGTCTGGGGCAAGATGGACGAGGCCCGCGAGCGGCTGGGGTCCATCATCATGGAGACGCTGAAGAAGAAGGCGGCCCCGCCGAAGATCACGCACATCCGCACGATCACCGGGGGCGACCACAGCAGTTTGTCGGCGCGTTCGCTCATACGGGGTTGATCGAGCGCCGCACGCGGCGACTTCAATCAAAGCGCGGGAAACGTCCGAAAAGTGTGCACGGAGGAGGCGTGGCTGGTGCCCGGAGCCTGAAAAACCGCGATCGAAAGGGCGTTTTTTGTCGGAGTCGCCGGCGAAAGGTCTCCCGCGCGTTGGCCGCGAGCAGCCGGGCTTACGCGTCCTTGAGCGTGTCTTCGACGCTGTACATCCCCGGCGCGCGCCCCGCGAGCCACGAGGCCAGGCGGATGGCGCCGAGGGCGAAGAGATCGCGCGTGGTGGCGCGGTGGGTGAGTTCGATGGTCTCGCCCATGGTGGTGATGCGGACGGTGTGTTCGCCGATGATGTCGCCCGCGCGGACAGAAAAAATTTCGGAGTCCAAAAGTTTTCCACCGCCGGCGCGCACGGCGGCGGCGAGGCGCTTGGCGGTCCCCGACGGCGCGTCCTTCTTCATCTCGTGGTGCTGCTCGAAGATGTTTACGCGAGCGCTCGGGCCCATCGCGCGCGTGAGCGCGGAGACGGCGTGCGCGACGGCCGCCACGCCGACGGAGGTGTTGCTGCTGAGCATCACCGCGCGCGACTTGGAGGCGTGGTGCAGCGCGTCGATGGTCGCGGTGCTGAGCCCGGTGGTGCAGACGAGCAGGTTCGATCCTGCAAGATTTGCAAGGGAGATTGCTTCGATCGTGCCGCTTTCGTTCGAGAAGTCGACGACAACGTCGATGCGCGGCTTCTGCGCGTGCGGGGCGGGCGCGCCGGTGACCAACGCGCGTGCGTCGGCGGGGTTGAGCAGCGGCGAAGGGTGCGCCGAGGCGAGTGATGCGTGTTGATCGGGGCGAGCGCACACACGCAGGACGAGTTGCGGCGATGAGCCTTCGTGGCGCGATGGACAGAGCGCGGTAATGCGCGTGCCGACGCGCCCGGAAGCGCCGACGAGCGCGAAGCTCACGCTCGTAGAGTGGTGCGGGGCGGTGAGATCGGTGGTGTGTGCGCTTGACATTGTGAAGGAAACTCTATCTAGTAGATGCGCAGTGAGGAGCGAATCGGCGCGCCGACGCGAGGTTTGCTCAAGAGTTGGTCGGTTCGGTACCGATAGTGGATACATCAGTCAATCTGCCCGCGGCCTCCGCAGTGTTGCGAAAAGGATTTGCGGGTTCACTCCAAGTCCGGATGATTCCGGGGAGCAAACACCATGGCGAAGAAAGCTGCCAAGAAGAAGGCCTCGAAGAAGAAGGCCTCCAAGAAGAAGAAGTGAGCGCGGACTGAAGGCCTTTGGGTGATCGGTCGCGCGACCAAACCTCCGATTCATGCCGCGGCGTGAACAACCGGAGATGCGGGCGCGGCACAACGACACGTCCCACCGAAGGCCCGATGCCCCCGCGACCACCCGCGACCTCGTTCACGACGGCGCGCGGGTGACCACGGACGAAGACCAGGGCCGGCCAAAGCGCCGGCCCTGTGTCGTTTTTGATCCTCGCCCGATCCCAACGACGTTCAAAAAGCCGCAGAAAAGGCCCGTTATTCGCGGTTCGCATCATCACCCCCGAAGGACCGCCCGCCGCGTTGTGATCGAACCTCTCCACCCCCCGGCGTACACTCAAGCATGGCGAATCAGCACGTGGAGGCGGGGATCCTGGCTTGCAAACGCGTCCTTCGTGCCGGGCTGCGGGGGGTTTTGATCGCCGATCGCCACCCGGCGGCGGGGTACTTCCCCGCCTGCGAGGTGGCGTACATCTTCGATCCGAAGACGGGCGAGATCGTTCTGCCCATGGATGTCGAGCCGGCAAAGGTCGGGCACGGGGTTCTGTGCGTGCCGGCGGAGCGGCCGGACGCGACGCAGATGACCCTGGAGTGGTCGGCGTGCGGGGAGGATGAGATCGGGCACGCGGCCGACCGGTGGGCGGGGTACCACGGCAAGACGTCGAAGACGCGCTGGGCGCGGGGAACAGTCCGCTCGGTAAAGCGCTCGGATTCGGTCTACACCTGCGAACAGGTGGACATGCGCAGCCAACTGCTGGGGGTTGAGGGCGATCTGCGGAAGATCCTCAACAGCGATCGTGAGCGCTTGGCCATGTTTGTGCGCGCAAAGCTGGGCGTTGAAGCCCTCGACACGCTGGCGGTGGGGATCGACGAACTGGGGATCGACGTGCGGACGGGCTTCGGCGTGGTGCGGGTGGAGTTTGATGAGCCGATCTTGCCCGAACGGGCGGTGGAACACCTGCGGGGAATCCTCGGGGTTTCCGGTAGCCCCGGCGCTGGTGGGCGGTAAAGAATCACCAATGGTCAGCGGCAGCCCGAACAACCACGCACACTCAACCGCGGCGACGGCGCAAGGCCCGATCCGCCCGGGGTTTGCGATCCGTGAGGCGCACGCGCACCTGCCGGCGCTGGGCGAGTGGCTGATCACCCCGCGGATGGACGCGGTGGGGTCGCTGGATGAATGTCTGGCGCGGGTTCGGCAGGAAGTCCTGACGCAGCAAGCCGGTGGGGGGGGTGTGGGTGGTGCGGGTGTCTTTGCGCGGTTCATCGGCGCGCGCGTGCAGGGCTGGCCCGAAGCGCGCTGGCCCACGCCCGAAGAGTTGGACCTGGCCTCGGGCGGTTTGCCCGTGGTCATCATGAGCTTTGATCATCACTCCGCGGTATGTAACGCCTCGGCCTTGTCGCTGGCGGGGCTGACGGTCGGGCAGAAAGTCGGCGAGCGCGGCTTGGTTGAGGCGCACGAGAAGCACGGGGCGTTTACGGGGCTGCTGCTGGAGGATGCCGCGTATTCGGTGTGGCGGTGCACGCCGGCGGATCGACCGGCACCGGGACCGGCCCAGCAGCGCGAGATGATCAAGGCCGCGGCGGCGATGCTCGCGGGGCTCGGGTTCGTCGAGGTGCACGACCTGCACAGCCCGACGTGGCTCGGCGGCACGCTGGCAGAACTGGAACGCGCGGGGGAACTGCCGATCAAGGTGGGCCTCTACGCCGCGATGGCGGAGATCGAACAGGCTCTGGAGGCCCGCGCGTCGTTCGAATCGCCCAGGGTGCGATTGCTCGGGGCGAAGGTCTTTGCCGACGGCACGCTGAACTCGCGCACGGCCTTGATGATCCACCGCTACGCCGAGCCTATCTCGGGCTTTCCGCGTGGGCAGTGCATGATCGCGCCGCTGCACATGGACGCGGCGATCCGTCGGGCCGAGGAACTGGGCGTGCAGCTCGCGGTGCACGCCATCGGCGACGGCGCCGTGCGGACGGTGCTGGACTGCGTGGCGCGGGTGAAGCCGGTGCGGAACCGTGTTCGCCTTGAGCACGCGGAAATTGTGGATAAGTTGGATGTGGGGCGGTTTATGGAACTCGGGGTGACGTGCTCGGTGCAGCCGTGTCACTTGCTTTCGGATGTGGAAGCGCTGAATCGGTTTGTGCCGCATCGCTTGGACCGGGTGCTGCCGCTGCGCGAGCTGCTGGATTCGGGCCTGACGCCCGGGCTGATCCCTGCGCCGGGCGAAACATCCTGCGGCCTGGTCTTCGGCAGTGACGTGCCGATCGTTCGCGCAGAGCCCGAAGACTCGATCCGGGCGGCGACGCAACGCCGGCGTGAAGACATGAGCATCTTCGAGTCGATCGCGCCCAAGCAGGCCATCAGCGAAGAAGAAGCGTGGTCGTGCTTCGCGGCGAAGTGAAGTGGAAGAGATTTCACCACGGAGTCACGGAGGGCACGGAGAAAGACAGGGGAATCGGGAATGGGCAATCGGCAATCGCAGAGAAATCTCGGCGGGGCTGGATCGATTTGAGCTTTGCTGCTTTGAGCTTTGAGCTCTGCCCCTCTCTGCGCTCTCCGTGACTCCGTGGTGAACCCGTCTTTTTCGAGAGTCATCACCCAGGCAGGCTTGCCAGCAGGAAGCGGGCCTCGCCCGCCGCGGCGACAATTGCGCCGGCGCTGATGCTCGCGGGGATCAGCACCGCGGCGCCCGGCGTCAGTTCCACCGCGTCGAACTGCCCCGTGCTCGGCGCGAGTGTCGCCCCGGGGCTCAGCGGGATGATCACGCAGCAGCGGTGCGCGTCGCCCAGGCTCACGGACTGATCCCCCGGCAGGTGGTATTCGTCAAGCGTGAAGAACTCGGTGGTCACCAATCGGGCGGCGCGTGCGTGGGGTTCAAGGCGCGTCGCGGCGGGCGCGGGGAGCAGGTCGATGCACTGCAGGGCCTGATCGATGTGCAGCGCCCGGCCCTGCCTGCCCCAGTCATAGACACGGAAGGTCGTATCGCTGGGGGTTTGCACCTCGGCTACCAGCACACCGGCGCCGAGGGCGTGGAGAGTGCCGGAGGGGAGGTTGTGACAATCGCCCGCGCGGGCGGGGACTTGGCCCATGAGTTCGACGACGCCGCGGGCATCGCCCGTGCGCAGGGCGGCTTCGAGTTGGCCTCGGGTGACGCCCGGGCGGAGGCCTTTGTAGATGACGCTGTTGGGCTGCGCGTCGAGGATGTACCAGCACTCGGTCTTCAGGTGCGCGCCGGGGTTGTGCAGGGCGTAGGCGGGGCTGGGGTGAACTTGGACGGAGAGGTTTTCGGATGCGTCGAGGAGTTTCACGAGGAGGGGGAACTCGCCGACCCCGCCGTGGGAGTGCGGGCGTTGATGCCCGAGGAGGGCGTGGCCCCAGAGGGTGATGGCGTCGCGGAGGGTTTTGCCTTTCAGCGGGCCTTGGGTGATGGCGGTTCGGGCCGAGCCGCCGCCCGCGCCGCTGGCGCTGGTGGCGGACATGTCGGCGAGGAGCCAGGCTTCGCCGATCTTGTCGTTGGGTTTGACGCGGTCCGAGAAGCGGGCGAGGCGGTCGCCGCCCCAGACTTTTTCGTAGAAGAGCGGCTCAAGGCAGAGCGGCGCGGGGGAGGCGGTTTGGGTGTGGCTGGTGCTGCTCATGTTCGCCCTTTCCATCGGCGATCATTGGCGTGGGCTTTGCGGAGAATCGTCGGGAGGCGTGCGGAAAGTGTGTGCGAAGAAAAGGGCCGTGAGCGCGGTAGCGCTCGCGGCCCTTTGAGATCACCAGTGATCAACGCTCGGCACGTGAACGGGCGCGATCAGTGAGTTGTTGAACGACGACGGCGCGACGCGAGCGTCAGCCCCGAGAGGGCGAGCATGGCGCCGGTGCCGGGGGAGGGGATGATGCAGCGTGTGGCGACGTAGACCTGATCGATGAAGCCGATGGCCCCGGGCTGGCCCGGCGCGGTGATGTTCATCTCGAAGGTCCAGCAGGTGGGCATGGTGAAGAGGTAGCCGATCTCGAGCAGACCGGGGGGCCCGCCGGGGACGGGGGAGGGCGTGGGGGTGTTGATCTGCACGCCGGGGGAGCCGTCGAGCCCGAGGATGTTGACCACCGGCACGCCGCCGCCGGTGGGTGGGAGGAAGAACTTGATGACGACCCAGATCTCTTTGCGGAACTGCTGGTTGTAGTTGGGGATGACGAAGCTCAGGGGCGTGGTGCCGGGGAGTCCCCAGCCGCCGGAGGAGTTGCCGAAGGGACCGGTGGGGAGGTACTGCGCGTTGGTGGGGTTGAACGTCGGATTGCCGTTGGGATTCTGCACGAAGTCGGGGACGGTGGGTGCGGCGGGGTTGTTGAAGGTCCAGAGCTGCTGGGTCTGAGGTGAGTTGGGATCGCTGGTGGCCCACGGCGGGGGGACGACGCCCGCGCCGGCGTTGCTGACGGGGACGAGCACGGTTGTCAGCGCGAGGGCCAGCGCGCTGAAGAGGATGCGTGCGGGGGACGCCGAGCACTGGGCCACGCGACGGAAGAAACGGTTCATGTCTCACTCCTCAAAGGTGGTTGATGCGATGGCGTGAGTCGAAACGCTCGACGGACGTCAAGGCATCAACCAGAGTAATGAGAATGGCCGCGGAATGGGAAGATTCTCAGTAAATACCCCAATGAGGTGGGGTGAAAAATGCGAACAGATACAGATCGCGTATTGACGCGATGTATGTGTAAAGGCTTTACGTATGGATAAAAAATGGGCCGATCAGGCGGGGAAGTTCGGCTCTTGCCCTTCGAGAACGCGCCAGACGTCTTTGACGACCCAGGACATGTTTTTCTGGGCGAGGTCGGTGCTGGAGGCGATGTGGGGGGAGAGGTGGACGTTGGGGATATCGAGCAGGGGGTAGGTGGCGTCGAAGGGTTCCGGCTCGTGGACGTCGAGCATGGCCAGTGCGCCGGGGTGGGCGATCATGAAGTCGGCGAGGGCGTGGTTGTCGATGACGAAGCCGCGGCTGGTGTTGATGATGATCGGGTTGTCTTTCAGCAGTGCGAAGTCGCGCGCGGTGAGGAGTTTGCGGTTTTCGGGGCGGCCGTCGACGTGGATGGAGAGCACGTCGCAGGTGGAGAGCAGTTCGTCGCGTGAGACGGGCGTAGCGCCGGAGCGCTGCTTGGCGGGGATCTCCAGCAGGTCGTGGTAGATCACGCGCATGTGGAGTTTCTCGGCAACCGCGGCGAGCGAGGAGCCGATGCGGCCGAAGCCCAGGATGCCCAGGGTCATCTCGCAGAGTTGGCGCGAGGCACGGAGTTCGCTGCGGACTTCCTTCCAGCGTTCGGGCTCGATGACCTGCGAGAGGAACAGGCGCGGTCGTGTGGCGTCGAGGAGCAGGGCGAGGACGTACTCGATGACGGCGCGGGTGTTGGCGTCGGGGGTGGAGACCACGCGCACGCCCGCGGCTTTGCACGCGGGCAGATCGACGTTGTCGAGCCCGACGCCCGCGCGCCCGACGACCTTGAGTTTTGGCGCGTTCTTCAAGAGCGCAGGGGTGATGCGGGTGTAGGTGCGGATGACCAGGCCCTGGGCTTTGCTGAGCAGTTCGGGGAACTTGGGGTTCTCCGCGGGGCATATTTCAAGCTGGCAACGCTCGGAGAGCCACGCGGCGGGCTCGTCGTCGAGGTGCTCGGTCTGGATGACCAGGGGCTTGGAGGATGAGGAGGGTTTTTTCGCCAAGGGTTGGTGCTCGTGGGGGTCGGTGGAATGGATTATCGCCTGGGCAGGGGGCGCGCGGGGACGCCCACGACGGTCAGCCCGTCGGGCACGTCGCAGGTGACCACCGCGCCGGCGCCGACGGTTGCGCCCGCGCCGATCTGAACCCCCGGCAGCACGCGAGCGCCGATGCCGATGAGGCTGTCACGCTGCACGTGCACCGCGCCGGCGAGGGCGACGCCCGGGGCGATGTGGACGTTCTCGCCGATGGCGCAGTCGTGCTCGATGATCGCGCCGGAGTTGATGATGGCGTGCGGGGCGATGCGGGCGCGGCTGTGGATGATCGCGCCGGGGGCGATGTAGCAGCCGTGGGAGATGACGGCGGAGGGTGAGATGTTGGCGGAGGGATGGATGACCGAACGAGCGGCGCCGGTGATGACGCGCGGGCCGGGGGCGCTGAGGCGCTGGGCGATGCGGGTGAGAACACGTCGGCGGGCGCTGACGTCACCCAGGGCGATGATCCAATCGTGCTCGCCGACGCGGTCGATCCCCAGGCCGGCGGAGGCGTGGGTGCTGGCGGAATCGGAGAGCGGGCCGAGGTGGGGCGGGGTGGCGAAGGGGTGGGGGAGGTCGATGAGCACGGCCGCGAGCGGGGCGGCGGGGTTGTCGTCGAGAAACCCGGCGAGGCGCTGGCCGGAGAGTTGGGCGGCCTCGGCAACGACGACGGCGTGTCCGCCGCCGCCGAGGAGCACGAGGGCCATCGGCGCGTGGTGCTGCTTGGGCTGGCGCTGATGAGCGAGCCCCGGATCGGCGATGGAACCGGGACCGGCGGGCCTGAGATGGGGTTGCTGATTGGACATAGAAGAAGGAAAGACGGGGCGTGGGAACCGGTGGTTCGGGGATGAACGAATGGAAACCGTGGGGGCGGAGGTGTGCCGAGGTTGGAATCATCGGACACGCACGGCGGGGGCGATAAGCGGAAGCCCGAATGAAGTTGTGTGATGATTGGTGAATGTTTGGTGATCAGGTGGAAGTTGCACACACCCGGCCCACAGTGGGAGGCGGTGAGGGGGAGGGGGTGGGTGGGGGCTGGGGGGTTGACGGAAGTCTTTATTTTGGAGACACTTGCGGCCCGACTGTCGGTCAGGCCGGTGCGGCGTGATGGGCGGTTGGGTAGGTGTGGTTGGGGGTGGTGGATATCGAAGAACCGCTTTCGGGCGGCCGCGGCTTTGTCGTCGCGGAAGACCCCGAGGGCAACAGCGAGGTGGATATGGCCGGTCGAGGTGGAGTAGGCACGGGCATGGGCGTGACGGTGGGCCTTTTGGGGGCCACGTCGCTGGGCTTGTTCGTGTACACGCTGGTGCTCATCGGTGGGAAGCAGACCGCGGAGCAGAACCTGAAGAAGCTCTCGGACGAGACGCGCGAGATCGTGCGTGAGTCTGAGCGGAACTCGGCGGACGTGCGGGCGTTGATCGCTGAGGCGGGCAAGGCTCAGAAGTCGCTGGCGGGGTATCTGCGTGAGCAGAACGGGAAGCTGGCGGGGATGATCACGGGCAACGCCGGTGACACGCCCGACCGGATGAGCAAGGCCATCGAGAACGCCCTGGGCAAGGACGGCGGCGCGCTTTTGACGAAGCTGTCGGCGACGCAGGCGGAGCTTGCCACGGCGCAGAAGACGGCGGCGACGGCGGACGCGGCGCGGACGAGCGCCGAGGCGAAGCTCGCGGAAAGCGACGCGCGCGTCAAGGCGATGGAAGAGTCGGTGAAGAAGGCCTTGGCGGGCGTGGGGGCGGAGGTCAACGGGATCAAGACGCAGACCGAGGGGTACCGCACGAACGTCAACTCGACGATCGATTCGATGCGGGGCGATGTTGAGACCATCCGCCGAGAGAACAACGCGGAGAAGGTCGAACTGAACACGCGGCTTGGGACGCTGGAGCAGGAGAACCAGATCCTGCAGGCGAAGCTGAAGGATTTGCAGGCGAAGGGCCGGGATCAGTTGCGGCCTACGGACGAGTTCGCGCTGGTGGACGGGCGCGTGATCGCGCTGGACCCCTCGGACAGCAAGCTGGTGTTTATTGATCGCGGGTCGAAGCACCGCGTGACGCTGGGGATGACCTTCGAGGTGTATACGGACGCGCGGGATGTGGTGGCGGACCCGGAGACGGGCGAGTACCGCTCGGGCAAGGCGGCGCTGGAGATCATCAAGATCGAGCCCGAGCAGTCGGTGGCGCGGGTGGTTCGCCCGCGGAACCGCACGGTTGTGGGCAAGGGCGACGTGATCGTCAACGCGGTGTACGACCCGAAGAAGGTCTACTCGTTCCTTGTGGTGGGCAACTTTGATACACAGGGCTTTGGCAGCGCGACCCCCGAGGGTGCGCAGGACATCAAGGCGTTGGTCGGTGCGTGGGGCGGGAAGACGGTTGACGACTTCAAGGGCGATGTGGACTTTGTGGTGCTGGGCAGCCGCCCGGTGATCCCTCCGGCGCCGCCGCCGGATGCGCCGGTGGAGGTCGTGACGGAGTATCTGCGGAAGAGCCGGGAGGCTCGGCAGTACGACGAGATCTTCAAGCAGGCTTCGGCGACGGCGATCCCGGTGTTGAACCAGAACCGCCTGTTCACGCTGATCGGGCGCTGAACGGCGCGGGTGGATTGAAACCAGTGCAGCATCAGGGCCCCTGAGCGATCGGGGGCCCTGTTCTTTTTGTTCTGGGGAGAGTGCTCCTGCGGGTGGTGGAGAACGCCTTGGGCGTTGCGGGGTTTGTCGCGGTCGGATACGGTGTGGGGATGAAGACGATCGAACGGGTCTTGATCGGGCGCGAGCGGATCGCCCAGCGCGTGCAGGAGATGGGCGCGCAGCTCGCCGGTGAGTTGGAGGGCGAAGCCCGGCGGGTGCGTGCCGCGGCGCAGGCGGCGGGGAACCCGGCGCCCGACAGCGCCGTTGGCCCGGTGGTGATGATCCCGGTATTGACCGGTGCGCTGGTCTTTACGGCGGACCTGATCCGCGCGATGCCGGTGGCGATGAGCATCAAGCCCGTGACGCTGTCGAGCTATCCGGGGAAGGCGACGACGTCGCAGGGCGTGACGGTGCAGTCGGGTGTACCGATGGATCTGAAGGGTGCGCGGGTGGTGATCGTTGATGACATCCTCGACAGCGGGCGGACGCTCGGGCTGCTGCGGCGGCTTGTGGAAGCGCAGTCACCCCAGAGCGTGCGGATCGCGGTACTGCTGAACAAGCGCAAGCGTGAAGGGCGGCACGAAGAGGTGCGTGTTGAGTACGCGGGGTTTGAGATCGACGACGAGTTTGTGGTCGGGTATGGGCTGGACTTTGACGGGTTGTTCCGCAATCAGCCGGACATTGTGACGCTGAAGGACGTGTCGTAATCGGTGGTTATCGAGGAGACGCGTGTGGGCCCTGCTGGTGTTGGCAAGCCGGTGAGTACGGGTTCGACGACGACCGCGGCGTGCGGCGTGTCGTCGGGGGCGGTGTCGATGAAGCTGGCCGCGGACGGGGCGGCGGAGGTGCGCGGGCTGGTGATCCCCGCGGTGCTGGAGCGGTCGCTGCCCGGCGATGAGGTGATCATCGCGAGCATCAGGCCCAGCGTGTGGTTCCTGTTCATGGTTCGGCTTGATGTTGCGGCGGGGATTCTGGGGGTGTGCGGGCTGGGGCTGCTGATGGCGGAGTTGGAGTGGTTGCAGATCAGGCCCGTGGCGTGCGGGCTGGCGGCGGGGGTTGGGCTGGCGGCGCTGCTGGGTGTGAACTGTGTGGATTGGCTGTGCCGGGCGTATGTGCTGACGGATCGGCGTGTGGTGCGGGTGAGCGGGATTCTTCGGCGCGTGGTCTATGAGGCGCCGCTGAACCGCGTGCAGAGCGTCACGCTGCACAAGGGCATCCGCGAGCGGTTGTGCGGGTGTGGGACGATCGTGGTGAGTTCGGCGGCGGATTCGAGCGTAGGTGGAGCGCTGAGCTGGTACTTCATCGATCGACCGGAGCAATCCTCGGCCCTTTTGCGCGAGACGATTCGCAAGTACAGCGGCAGTGGCGGCGGAGACGGCACGGGTGTGGGAGGCGGGGCGTGACGGTCGGCGGTGCATCCGGGCGTGATGAGCCGCGTGGTGCGGGTGCGACCGCGCGGGGGTTTGTGCGCGTCGGTGTGGCGGGTGGGATCGGCGCGGGCAAGAGCGCGGTGGCGCGGGCGTTTGTTCGGCGCGGGTGCGTGCTGAGCGATTCTGATGCCGGCGCGAAGGCGGCGCTGAAGCTCGCGGAGGTCAAGCAGACGCTGCGGGCGTGGTGGGGTGATGGCGTGTTCGATCTGGCGGGTGAGGTTGATCGGGCTTCGGTTGCGCGGGTGATCTTTGCCGACGCGGCGCAGCGGGCACGCCTTGAAGGGTTGATTCATCCGATCTTGCACAGGCAACGCGCGGAACTGATCGCCCGCGCAGAGCGTGACGGTGCGCGGGGCGTGGTGATCGATGCGCCGCTGTTGTTCGAGGCGGGGCTTGAGAAGGAATGTGACGCGGTGGTGTTTGTGGATACGCCGCGGGAGGTGCGACTGCGGCGTGTGAGCGCCACGCGCGGCTGGAACGAAGAAGAGCTTGCGCGGCGTGAAGCGGCGCAGATGCCGTTGGATGAGAAGCGGAAGCGGTGCGGGTACGTGATCGCCAATGGCGACGGCGTCAGCGAGGTGGCGCTGGACGATGAGGCGGAGCGGGTGCTGAGGGAGATCGAGCGGGCACGAGCGCGTGGATGAGATTCATGAAGAAGGCGCACGGCTCTGGAGAGCCGTGCCACCCGGAAGTCGTGCCACCCGGAAGACCCGATTAGACGTTGAAGAGGAAGTGGCAGACGTCGCCGTCCTGCATGATGTAGCCCTTGCCCTCGACGCGCATTTTGCCCGCTTCTTTGATGGCCTTTTCGTTGTGGTACTTCTGAAGGTCCGCAACCGAGTAGATCTCGGCGCGGATGAAGCCGCGTTCGAAGTCGGTGTGGATGACGCCCGCGGCCTGCGGGGCGGTGGCGCCGATGGGGACGGTCCAGGCGCGGACTTCTTTTTCACCCGCGGTGTAGTAGCTCTGCAGGCCCAGGAGGTTGTACGCGGCGCGGGCGAGCGAGGCGAGTGCGGGCTCTTTCATGCCGTAGGCCGCGAGCATTTCGGTCTTCTCGGCGTCATCGAGGCCCGAGAGTTCGCTCTCGATCTTGGCGCAGACGGGCACGACCTGCATGCCTTCTTCCTTGGCGCGCTGGCGGACTTTCTGTGCCAGAGGGCCTTCGCCGTGGACGTCGGATTCGTCGACGTTGGCGACATAGAGCACGCGCTTGGCGCTGAGCATGCCCAGGCTCTTGACGATCTTCCGTTCCTCGGCGTCGATGATCTCGCTGATGATCCCGCGGGCCGGCTTGCCCTGGTTCAGCACGGGTTGGAGCTTCTTCAGCACGCTGTAACGGGCGATGTCCTCGGGCTTGCCGCTCTTTGCGGCACGTTCGGACTTGCCCAGTGAGCCCTCGATGGTCTGCAGGTCGGCGAGGATGAGTTCGGTCTCGATGGTCTCGATATCGCGGATCGGATCGACGGTGCCCGAGACGTGGGTGATCTCTTCGCCGCCCGGGGCGTTCTGGAAGCAGCGGACGACGTGGAGGATGGCGTCGACTTCGCGGATGTGCGAGAGGAACTTGTTGCCCAGGCCCTCCCCCTCGCTGGCGCCCTTGACGATGCCGGCGATATCGACCAGGCGCAAGGCGGCGGGGATGACCTTCTGCGTCTTGATGAAGCTCTGGATGATGTTCAGGCGCGGGTCGGGGATGGGGACGATGCCCACGTTGGGCTCGAGGGTGGCGAAGGGGTAGTTCGCCGCGAGAACCCCCGCGTTGGTCAGGGCGTTGAAGAGGGTGGACTTGCCGACGTTGGGGAGACCGACGATGCCGGCTTCCATGGTGAGACTCCGCGTGCGATGGGGAAGGGTGGTGGCGGCCGCGAGGCTGCGTACGGGGAACGGTGTGTGGTGAGAACGTGCGGGGTTGAGTTGGAAGAGATCGGAAGCGGTGCGAAGGGGCAGAGTTTAGCGCCGACGCACGCGGCGGGCGTGTGCGTTGTTCTCGCATCGCACCGTGCAGAAGGTCAGGATTGAGACAAAATGAACGGGGTTTGGTCGGGCGTTGGCGTGGGTTGGGCATCAGCCCCGGTTGTTCAGCCGGCGGCGCATCGCGGCGATGGTCTGCTTCGAGACGTGGTGCTCGATGCCCTCCGCGTCGGTGATGGCTTGGCGCTTGCTGACGCCCAGCCAGAGCAGGAAGGCCAGCACGACTTCGTGGCGTTCGCTGGAGATCTGTGCGAGGCGTTGACCTTCGGGGGTGAGGCGGACGGGTTTGTGGCGCTGGGTGATGACCAGGCCGCGGGCGCTGAGGCGTGCGAGCGTGCGCATGACGGTGACGTGGGAGACGCCCATTTCCTGTGCGAGCGCGACGACGCGGGCCGAGCCGACGCGGGCTTCGAGCTGCGCGATGGCTTCGACGTAGTCCTCGGCCGACTCATCACGGTGCTGGGCGCGCGTGCGCCGAAAGCGGTCGGCGCTGACCGTGACGCCGCCGGCGGATTTGGCGGCGGAAGCGCGGGCGGGTTGGGCGGCTTTGCGGGCCATGCGGGACGCAGATCGTACCCAACGGCGTTTGTTTGTGTTGTGGCGCGAAGGCATGAAAGTCCCTACGCTGAACCCTGTTATGAACAGCCCCGTCGCCAATGTGAAGCCCGCTCGCACGGTTCAGGGGGATGGTTCGATCGCCGTGGGTTCGGCTTCGGGAGAGGCCGCTCGCGGCAGATCGCCGCGGGCTTCGCGAGAGCCGATGGTTGCGGAGGTCAAGGCGGGCAAGGGTCGCAAGTCGGGGAGCGGTGGAGCAACCGGCGGTGCGGACTTTGACTTTGAGCAGGGGCGGGCGCGGGTGTTCGTGGGGGATTGTCGCGCGGCGCTCAAGCGCGTGCCGGAGGTTCAGGCGGGGACGGTCGATCTGGTCTTTGCCGATCCGCCCTTCAACTGGAACCGCGCGTACGACCGCTGGAACAGCACGGCGGAGAAGCAGCACGACGCGGCGGTTGTGAAGAAGGCCGCGAAGAACTATGACACGTGGGATGATGGCTTGCCGCGTGAGGATTACCTCGATTTCACGTACGCGTGGCTGAAGGCGTGCGCCGACGGGCTGCGGCCGGGCGGGCAGTTCTGGGTGAACATCCCCGACGACACCGCGGCTGAGATCGTTGTCTACTGCAAGAACGAGTTGAAACTGCCCATGCTCAACTGGTGCGTGTGGCACTATCGATTCGGACAGAACCGCACCGGGGGGTTCATCAACAGCAAGGTGCATGCGCTGCGGTTCGTCAAGCCGGGCGGGCAGATCACCTGGAACGCGCGTCCGATCCTTGAACCCTCGGACCGCGCCACGACGTACTTTGATCCGCGCACGATGAGCAAGCGCGACGGCATGCCCGCGGGTTTCCGCGTGCCGATGGACGTGTGGTACGGGCCTTACTTCGGTCGCGTGCAGGGGAACAACAAAGAACGCCGGCCCGGGCACGACAACCAACTCCCCGAGGCGTACCTCGAACGCGTGATCCTCTCGTGCAGCAACGAGGGCGACGTGGTTCTCGATCCGTTCGTGGGCTCGGGCACGACGGGCACGGTGGCGCTGCAATACAAGCGGCGGTTTGTCGGGTGCGAATACTCGCTGGCGAACGCGCGCAGCGCCTGGGAACGCATGACCAACCTGGGGATGGTTTCGCCCGGCAAGGCCCTGGGTCAGAGCAGCGCCATCGCCAAGGCCCGCAGCGCCAGTGAGAAGGCCAAGAAGCGCACGCGCGTGAACAAGCCGACGGACGACGCGATCGCCTGATCGATGTGGAGGTTCAGCGCTGCGAGCCGACCATGTCGGTATCGCGTGCCGAGCGCACGGCGTCTTCCACAAACCGCCGATCGGTGTCCGTGACCGTCCCGGAGCGGTTGAGATCTTTGCGCGAAGCGCTGGCGGCGAACCAGGCGTAGAGATCTTCCACGCTGATGCGGGCGTCGCCCGTCAGGTCGTCGCAGGTGCGGACCATTCGTGCCAGCGGGTCGCCGATGATGATCTGCTGGAAGCTCAGCGCGGGCAGGGCGGTGAAGGCCGCCTCACCCCATGAGAGATTGCCCAGGATGAAGTTCCGCGCGATCTGCAGGTCGTCGGGGATGGAGATGGTGAAGGGTTCCCAGGCGTTGACCGCGGCGAAGGTGCCCCCCGCGGCGATGAAGGCCGAGGCCTGCATCTGCACGAAGGCGGGCGGTTGTCCGAGCCCGCCGAAGTCGCGCCCGTTGAAACTCTCGGTGGAGTTGAAGATCGCCCCCGGCGCGAGGTTGAAACTGGCGGCGTAGGTCGAACGGACCTCGGGCGGCGTGGGCGTGGTGCCGTCGCCGGGGAGTGTGCCGGGCGCGTTGGAGCCGTAGCCCGAGACGAGCAGCACGGGCGTGGTGACGAGCCCGCCCTGCCCGTTGTAGTTCACGCGCGGACCGACGAGGAAGTTGTTCACGCCGGACAAAAAATCCGACCGAACGCGCGAAGCGACGTAGCGTCCGTCGGCGAGGATCGCATCGCGGGTCTGTTCGTAGTCGTCGCCGCCGAAGAGCGGCGAGTAGCCGAAGTTGTCGAACTCGGAGTTGGCGGTTGCGTTGGTCAGCGGGTCGGCGTTCGCTTCGTCGAAGATGAACGAGGCGGTGTCGACATCAACGACGAGATTCTGCGCGCGGTCGATCATGCCGCGGACATCGCCGACGGTCGCCCCGTCGAGCCGGCTGACGAGGTACATATCCCCGGGTGTGAGTTCCGTGGTCAGCGGCGGGTTGTTGGTGTTGATCTGGCTTGCGGTCCAGAACATGCCGACGGAGGACGCGGGCGAAGTGAAGAGGCGGGTGAAGTTCTTCGCGGTGCGCCGGTTGAGCGTGGGCCAGGCGGATATGGGCAGGGTCGAGCGCCAGTAGGGGTTGGCGATGATGCCCGTCGCGAACGTGCCGCCGGCGGTGTTGGTCTCGCCGCCGAGGTCTTGCCAGAGCAGCGCGAGTTCGGAGTCGATGGAACTGGTGGTGTATGTCCCGGCGGTGAAGGAGTTGGCGGCCGAGTTCGGCAGATCTCCCGCGTACATCGGGCTGGTCTGAAAGATCCGCGACGGGATGCCCTTGGTCAGCACGATGCAGCGGATCTCGCCGTTCGGGTCGTTGGTGCTCAGCCACGTCCGCAGCGGGTTGCGGATGTTGTTGACCCATTGCGTGACGCTCAGATCGGGAAAGGTCGACTGCGGCGCGTTGATGCTGGCGAGGTTGACCGTCCGCACGCCCGGACGAACGCCGGGCTGATTCCCCGCGCCGCCGGGCACTTTGGCGCTCCCGGCGTAATACTCCGCCACATCGCGCGAAACGAACCCGGTGGGGCTCGTGGTGTCGGTGCTGCTGAAGACGCGCGAATCGTAAACCACCAGCACCTGCTCAGGGCGGAGCTGCGCCGAGGCCGAGGTGCTGATCCCCAGCACACCTGCGACCATCGCCCCGGCGAAGAACGCGCCCGCGCGGGCGGCGATGACGGGCCGGTGCTCGGCGTCCGTCGTTCGGCGCGTTGGATCTGTCGAACGGTTCATCGTCATCGAGTTCAACCCGTCTTCTCGTGCACAAGACCAACCAAGATGATCGGCGCGCAGCACAAGCCCGCCTCGCTGATTTCAGTTTACACCACGCAGAAAAAAGAACACGCCCCGACACCCGTTCTCGGCCCATCAATCCCGCAAATCACCCGACCTTGCGCTCGGAAACCCGGGCTGGTTGGGGTCGCGGTCGGGTGGTGTTGCTCGTGCGTGATCGGCTACCTCGCCGCGTGCAGAATGTACCCCGCCATCACGCCGTGCACCGCCCACACGCCCGTACGCACCCAGTGAAACAGGCACAGCCCCCGGTGCGTGCGTTCATCAAACCCCGACGTGGCAAGCCGATTGTGCTGCGGCACGCTGATGGCGAAGGTGATCAGCCAGCAGACCACCACCGCCGCCAAACCCGCGAAGCACAGCCATCGCACGGCCTCCGTCGGCGGCCAGGCCGCGAGGTACACACCGCTGATCGCCTCGATGAGCATCAGCGGCATCACCACCACCGTCGTCCGCACGGTGTGCCCCGCGTGATACGCACCGAAACTCGCCGTGCCGACCTTCGCGAAGAGCGGGTAATGCACCACCGCGACAAAGAAGACCACGCCGGTCATCAGCAGCGTGGATACCAGACACGCCCACGCGGCGAACAACGTGAGGCTCACGACGCGCGCCCCGCGCTGAGCAGGCCCAGGTGCTTCAACACCGCCTCGCCCGCCAATCGACCGGCCCGCATCGCCCCGTCGATCGAGGCAACGTCCCGCCAATCACCCGCGAGAAAGACCCCGGGCCGCTTCGCGCTGATCACAGGCCACGAAGGGCTGGTGTACCACGGCGGGCTCTGATCGGGCAGCGCTTCACGGATGGTGTACGTCTTGAGCAAACTCCAACTCGAAGCCCAGGGCCCGAACCACTGCACCATCTGTTCGGTGACCATCGGCAGCAGCGCCCGCTCGTCGTGATCAACGCCCAGCACACTGACGGAGATGAGTTCATAGCCGCTGGGGGCGTACGCCTGACTTACGCGCGACATGACCGCGACGTTGATCGCCGGGCCCGTGCGCAGCCCGTTGAGTAGCAGCAGCGCACGCCGGAGCGCCGGGTGGTCCTCGCCGGGTGACTTCGCGGCGAAGTACATGTTCGTCACGCCCCGCGGCGTGCGCCCCGTCGGCAGATTCAGCAGTTTGCGAGCGACCGAATACTCCGTCGCCACCACCACCGCGCGAGCGCTCGTCAGTTCATCAAGCGACGCCACGCGCGTGTTCAGCGTGATCTGCCCGCTTGGCAGCGACCGTGCGATCTGCGCCGGGATCTGCCCCATCCCCCGCGCCGGCACGCACGAATCGCCGATGGAAAAGCAGCGGAAGACCACCTCCGCAAGCGTCGCGGCGCTGCCCAGCGATTCATCCAGCGTGATGCCCCCAAAGAACGGCCTGAAAAAACGCTCGATCATCCCCTCAGAAAACCCGCGTCGAATCAGCATCTCACGGATCGTCTCACCGCGACCGCCGTCGCCAGCGTGCACGGCGGCACGTTCCATGAGTTGCTCGTGCGACAGCCGCTGCGCCTCGCTCCGCCAAGTTCCCACGCGGAGCTTGTCGCTGAGGCTGCCAACACCCGCCAGCGCCCCTTCCAGCAGCGAGCTGGGCCGACGCCACGGGTCCATCAACGTGTGGAACGCGTCCTTGTAGAAGACCGACGCGCCGGGCTCGAAGTTCTTCAGGTCCAGCGCCGGATAATCCAGAACCTTCGCCGCCTCGGGGTACGCGGTCTGAAAAACCTGAAACCCTCGGTCGAGCGTGAACCCGTCGACGATATCGCTGCTCACGCGCCCACCCACGCGGTCGCTCGCTTCAAGAACTCGCCACGGAACCCCGGCCTTGTGCAGCACACGCGCACAGCACAACCCCGCAAGCCCGCCGCCGACGATGATCACGTCCTCACGCATCGAGATTCACCCTTCTGCTGGCCCTGCACTCCTGACGGGTCGGAAGAATATATCGAAAACCATCAATATACTTGAAACCACGACTATCCACCGGCATCGGATACTGTAGAGGCGGCTCGGTCGTCGCGAAGTCCCGATCGATGCCGCGGACCCGTTCGACCGTCACTCCGAGCAGGGCTTTGATCGCCGTTTCGTCCCGCTCACAACACCCATGGAGTTCAATCATGCCACGCCTGACCCCCGTTGATCCCGCCACCGTCTCGGGCCCTACGAAGGAGATCTTCGACGGCCCGATGAAAACCCTCCGCTTCAACATCTTCAAGTCGATGGGCAACTCGCCCGCCGCGCTGAACGCCTACTTGGGCCTGAGTCACGCGCTCGACAAGGCCGCCCTGAACGCCAAGGAACGCGAGGTCATCCAGCTCGTCGTGGGCGAGGCCAACAACTGCGAGTACTGCGCCAACGCCCACACCGCCATCGGCAAAATGGTCGGCCTTTCCGAAGCCCAGACCGTCGAAGCCCGCCGCGGCACGCTGAACGATGCGAAACTCAACGCTGTGGCGAAGTTCGCACTCGCCATCCACGAGAAGCGTGGCCACGTCTCCGACAGCGACGTGCAGGCCTTCAAGAAGGCCGGCTACACCGACGCGCACATCGCCGAGGCGGTTGCGTGCTACGCCCTGGCGATCTACACGAACTACTTCAACCACGTCAACGAAACTGTTTCGGACTTCCCCGCCGCCCCGGCGATCTGAGTCGTCACAACGCAGCACGGCGTTGAAGAAAAGAACTTCTCAGCCCGCCGCGCCCTCGCCGGTGCCGCCGGGCTTTTCGCCCGACAGCATCGACAGCAACCGATCCCACCGCGAGCGCAGCAGCAAGCCGACCTCACCGACCGAGCCGTCGGCGATGCTCCGCCCCTGCACCCGCACCACCGACACCACGCCCCAACTGCTGTTCGTCAGCAGCACCTCGTCGGCCTTGAGTACATCCTCGATCGTCACGGGTCGTTTGTGGGTGAGAATCCCCTCACCCGCCAGCTCATCAATCGCCCACTGCCGCGTGATGCCGGGCAAGGCCGCACCCGGGACCGCTTCAAGCACCGTCCCCTTGCCGAGCGCCTCTTCGCCGCGGGCGCTGGGCGTGAAGGCCTCGCCGTCTTTGATCAGGATCGCGTTGCTCACACAACCGCCGACGAGGTGGTTCGTCACGCTGAAGACCAGCGACTCGCCCTCGTCCCTTCCCGCGGCCAGTCCCAACTCCCGCAACCTCCACCAGTAGTTCAGCGTCTTGTGCCCCTCGTCCATGCTGAAGGGGTTCGCCCGGCTCTGGCTGATCCCCGCCGCCAGCCCGGTTTGAAGCATCGCCCTGGGATAGACCGTCGCGGGTGTGGCGCTGATGAGCACGGTGCCCGTGCGCGGCGCTTGTTCTCCGCCGCCGGCCTTGGTCGAGCGCGCCTGCGCGAGCAGGTTCAGATCACCCCCGGTGACGGTGATGCGCACCCGGCATCTCTTCAGCCCGCTCCGGGCGATGGTGATGAGCGTCGCTTCACGCAGGGCTTCGATGTTCAGACCCGCCGAGAGCCCCAGCGCCTTGGCGCTGCTCTGCATGCGTGTCAGATGTTCGTCGAGCATGCACGCCCACGTCCCCTCGAGTTCGTCGCGCATCGCCATCTCGGCAACGCTCTTCGCGCCGCCCGATTCCGACGCCCCGGCATACCCGCCCAGCAGGGTCTCGAAGAGCCCGACGCCGTGCTGAATCCCCGCGTCCATCGCCGAGACCCGTGCCGAGCCGGGGGTAAAGAACTCGCCGTTGTAGAAGATCACGCCCAAGCCCGTCTTGCCGCTCTCATCGCCGCCCTGCCCGTTGCCTTGTGCGGGATGTACATCAGAACTGCCCATAGTCCGCAAGCCTACGCCCATCGCCCCCTTCGTCCGCCCCACGTCCCTGAAACCCCCGCGACAGTTCTACGATTCACCAAGCGTCCGCCGGCGAATCTGACCGCAATCCACCATGTCCTCGACGAACCCTTCCAACTCAACAGGCCCGAACGATCCGGACCCGGATACGCAGTTCCACATTGTTGTGAGTCCGATCCCCGCCGACGCTCCGCGCCCGCGAATCGAAGACCGCCAACCCGATGCCGCCGGCCCCGCGGACGAACCCTTCAACCCGTACACCACCGCCCAACCAGGCCAAGCCCAAGACAATCCCTCGGCCGATCAACCCGACCCCGCTTCGTGGTCCGCCGCCACCGCGTCGATCGGCCCGGGCTTCGCCGCCCGATTCGCGCGGTTCTCAGTCCCGCGCAAAAAACCCTGGTGGTTCTGGCCCGTCGCCTTCGTGGCGCTGGTGCTCTCGATCATCCTTGCCCTGCTGGCGGTGGCGCTGATCATCATCCTGGCGGTGCCGATCCTGCTCTTCGTGCTGATCCGCGCGTGGATCCGCGGGTTCATGCCGCTACGGTCAGGCCGAGGCGGTGGCGGTGGCGGCGGGGCCGACGCCGGCCTGCGACAGAACGTCCGCGTCCTGACACGCAGGGGAAATACCTAAAGTAGGTATATTTGCTTAGCCGTAAACGCTGAGTGCTCGTGGGTGCACGCCCGAAGACCACCTCGGGTTGGATCAATGTTTGGTATTTGATTGTGTATTTCCCCCCCGTTTCCTTGGTCCGGGGCCTCGACACCCACTACACTTTGGATTGGTGGACAGTCCTCGGCCAACCTTGTCTCGTGGGATTCCCGATGCCGGTCGATCTGGCGCGGGTCATCTCGCGCCCGCCCATGCCGCCGCCGGTGAACCCCCGGTTGAGGTCGACCTGATCGACGCCACGGGGGAGCTTTCCAGCGCCGATCAACGCTGGATCGTCGAGCAAACCCACGCCACGCTTCGGCAACTGCCCGCCTTGGGGTACCCCATCGCGAGTGGTTCGGTTGTTGCGGTCCGGGTCATTGGCGACGCGGAGATGTCGCAGGTTCACGAGCGGTACAGCGGCATCGCCGGGACCACCGACGTGCTGACCTTTGACCATGGCCCGGGCTTCTCTTCCGATCGCCCCACGCTGCTGGAAACCGACCTGTTGATCTGCCTCGATGAAGCCCGCCGGCAGGCGCGACCCCGCGGGCTGGCGGTTCGGCACGAGCTGCTGCTCTACATCGTCCACGGCATATTGCACTGCCTCGGGCACGACGACCACGACGACGCCGCGTTCACCCGTATGCATCAACTCGAAGACCAACTCATGCTCGCGCTGGGGCTGCCCATGGCCTTCGCCGCCCCGCTCGCTGACGCCCCCTCGGCCCGCAACGCCCAAGGCAACGCGGAGGTCCGCTCATCATGACCGGGCTCCCCCTGCTGGTCTTCGGCCTGTTGACCTTCGCCTCCGCGCTGGTGGGCACGATGCGCCACGCCCTCACCGGCGCGCCGCGCGCCAGTGTTGAGGATCTTGCCGCTTCACGACTCAACGGCAAAGAAGACCCGCGCATCACCCGAATCCTCAACGACATCCCCGCGCACGCGCGGGCGCTGGCGCTGATCAAGCTCGCCCTCGATCTGGCGGCCGCCATCACCATGACGGCCTTGATCGCCGGTGCTCGCAACACCGGGCCCGAGGTCGCTCAGGCGGCCGGAACGCTGCCGAATGCCGCTCAACCGGTGATTCAACCCTGGACCGGCTGGGGACCCGTGACGGTCACCGCGCTCGACGCGGGGTTGGCCCTGCTGGTCTGCGGCGTCGTGCTATGGCCCCTCACCGTGCTGGTGCCGATGTCCATCGCTCGCCACGCCGGCGAACGCGTGGTGGTGAGCATGGGTCTGCTGATCCGCTTGGCCGAACGCTTGGTTGCGCCCTTCGGGCCTATTGGGCGGTTTGTGGACGAAGTGGTCCGCCGCTTGGCGGGGGTGGAGCGTGTGCAGGCGGAGGACCGCGTCGAAGCCGAGCTTCTGAGCGTGATCGAAGAGGGCGAGGCGACGGGCGCGCTGGACGAGAAGGCCCGCGACATGCTCGAGGCGGTGGTGCAGTTCCGCGATCTGACGGTGCAGCAGATCATGACCCCGCGCACGGAGGTCGAAGCGATCCAACTGACCAACGACCTGGGCGCGGTGATCCGCACGATCCGTGAACTGGGGCACTCACGCATACCCGTCTACGACGAATCGCTCGACAACATCCTGGGCATTTTCTACGTCAAGGACCTCATGCACTGGCTGGGCGACGGCCCGCGCGCGGGCAAGGCCTTTGACCTGCGCTCCATCCTCCGCCCAGCCATCTTCGTCCCCGAGACCAAGACCGTCAGCCAGTTGCTCAAAGAACTGATGGACAAGAAGGTGCACATCGCGCTCGTCGCGGACGAATACGGCGGCACCAGCGGCTTGGTCACCATCGAGGACATCGTCGAACAAGTCTTCGGCGAGATCCGCGATGAGTACGAGCCGAACAACCCCGAGATCCCCGACGTGGTGCTGAAGCTCGACCGGCGCGAGGCCGACCTCGACGCCTCGGCCCGCATCGACGACGTGAACGACCAGCTCGACGCCCTGGGCGTGCAACTGCCCGTCAGTGAGGCGTACGACACGGTGGGCGGGTTCATCACCACGCACCTTGGGCGGATCCCCGCGCGGGGCGAAAAGTTCTCTCACGAGAACATGACCTTCACGATCGTGGAAGCGAAACCCACGCGGGTGGTGAAGGTGAACCTGCTGGTGAGCGCGCAGGTGTCCACGCCGCAGGACTCGGTGGCGGAGTCGTGAAGAAGTGCTGAGTCGTGAGTGCTGAGTGGAAAGACGCGCGGGCATTCTTCTGCGATTGCCGATTGCCTATTCCCGATTGCCACGTTTTCACGACGGCGTGAGTGCGTGTGCGTCGGCGTGGGTGCCGTCGGGCTCGCTGCCGGCTTCGGTCAGCCAGCGGGTGAAGAGCGCTTCGAGGGCGGCGGGGATTTCCGAGGTCTTGCCCAGGGTCTTCGGGTCCAGCAGGGGCATGAAGCGCAGACGTGATCGGCTGGGGATGACCAGGCTTGTCCAGCTTTCGGTGCACATGGGCGTACCGGTGATGACCACGGGCAGGAGCAGCGCGTTGGTGCGCGAGGCGAGCAGGGCGACGCCGGGCTGAAAGGGGTTGAGCTGCCTCGGCGTGCGGCGCAGTCGGCCTTCGGGGAAGACGCCCAGCGCTTCGTGCGTGCCCGCGACGCGCATCGCGGTGCGCAACGCGGCGACGTCGGCCTTGCCGCTGCGGTCGACGCAGATGACTTCCAGGAATGTCCACAGGCCTTCGAGCGCGGGGGTGCGCATGTCCGCGGCCATCATCCAACGGATGTAAAAGGGCACCACCGACTGGATCAGCACCGGATCGACCCCGGCGCTGTGGTTGGCGATGATGATCACCGGGCGACCGTCGACCACGGGCTTGGCGGGGATGTTGTCGCGTCCGACGACGCGCAGGCCGTGGAAGAGGCGGGTGTAGACGATCACCAAGTCCCAGGCCATGCCGCTGACGATGTCCCCCCTCGGATTGAGGGAGACACGCCGGGCCCAGAGCGCAAAGAGCGCCCAGACCAGCACCAGGATGGTGATGAGCAAAGGGGACATACCGCGGTTGATGTTAGCGACCACAAACCGACAAAGGGTTCATCGGCGCGATTTCCGTGCTGGATGATTGAAAAATCGCGTGTTGGGGGCTGGTTACGGGTTACTTCTGCCCGCGTTCGTCGCGGAAGAGGACGACCACGACGTGGGCTTCCACGGCCCGGCTTTCGCCCACCGCGTCGACCTGTTCGTGCGTTTTGCCCTTGAGATTGACCCAGTCCATCGGGATATCGAGCAGTTTCGAGATCTTTTCGCGGATGAGCCCCTTCACCGGGCTGAGCTTTGGGCGCTGCAGGATCACGGTGCAGTCGAGGTTGCCGATTCGGTAACCGGCCTTCAGTACGGCGGCCTTGGCGGCGAGCAGGAAGTCGGCGGAGTCTTGTCCTTCGTGGGCTTTGGCGGTATCGGGGAAGAGTTGGCCTATGTCGGGAAGGGCGAGGGCGCCCAGGAGGGCGTCGGTGACGGCGTGGAGGAGGACGTCGCCGTCGGAATGGGCGACCGGGCCTCGGGTGAAGGTGGGATCTCGGAGGAGGATGCCGCCGAGGACGAAGGGGCGGCCCTTGCCCTCGGGGGAGAGGGGTTCGAGGCGGTGGAGGTCGTAGCCGTGGCCTATGCGGAAGGGGAGGGCGGGGGTGAGGG
>JACVCS010000128.1 GCA_016741915.1 Phycisphaerales bacterium
CGTTCGTACATAGGATCTGTTGCCTCGTAGGGTCGTAGGCGGGGACAGTTGTGTGAGTGTGTTCGGTCTTTGTGTGTACAAACGTGGGTCTGAGAACGTGGGAGGGGTGTGCGGGGTGGGTCGATGTTGCGGTTTGGGGGTGTGAGGGGATGGGTTGAGGGGCGTGGGTGTGGTAGACTTTTCGCAGAGGCAAGCCCGCCGGAGGGATTGGACTATGAAAAAGAATGGCTATCGGTTGACCTCGTCCGCGAAGATGGCGGCGAGCGTTGGTGTGTTCATGCTCTCAGCGTCGGGCGTGAGCCTGGCGGCGGGGACGGTGCAGCCGGTGGAATCGGCGGCGGGTTCGACGGCCCCGGCTTCGACGCCGACGCCGAACTCGGTGCCGATCTTTGTGCGGGCGGTGGAGGGGAAGGTGCACTTCCGCGAGCGTGCGGGCGGGGCGCTGAAGAAGGTCGAGATCGGCACGGTGCTGCCCGAGGGCGGCGAGGTTTTGACGGGGCTGAAGTCGATCGTGCAGATCCAGATCGGCGCGGGGCAGGTCTTCACAGTTGATGCGAACTCGCGGATCATTCTGCGCGAGGTGGTGAACCTGAAAGGGACGGAGAAGACGTCGATCGATATGCCGTATGGGCGGATCACCTTTGACGTGACGAGCACGCAGGTGAGCAACGACGTGAAGATCACGGCGCCGGACGCGACGCTGGCGGTGAAGGGGACCTCGGGCGGGCTGAGCTCGCGCCCGGGGTTTGAGCCGCTGGCCTTCGGCGGGACGCTGAACCGCGGGTTGTTCGACGTGACGTACGAGAACAAGATCACCGCGTCGATCAGCGGGAGCGAGTCGTCGACCGGGAACGCGCCGTCGCCGGCGGAACTGGTCAAGACGCAGCAGTTTGTCGACCCGGGTGACAGCAACGGGCGTGATGAGCAGGAGTCGCAGGCGCTGCAGGATCAGGGCGTGGCGTCGAACCTGCTTTTGAATACGCCGAATAACCGCGTGCTGGGCAACGAGCAGGGGATCTTCAAACCCGACGGGACGCTCTTTGGTGAGACGTTCCTTGAGTTGACGGGGAACGGGGCCACGATGGTCCGGCGCGACCTCTACGGCAATGTCCGGCCTGAACTGACTTCGCTCAGCGGGATCACCGGCGTCTTCCAGGGCGGCACGACGTATCAGCTCGCATCGAGCAGTCATCGCACGCTCTTGGTGGTGGACAATGTCTTCGGCGTCAACGGGAACACGGCGTACATCCGCTCGTTGAACCTGAGCAACCCGGGCGGCGGGTATCAGACGGTGGGGCAGATCGAGCCGACGCCGAACTTCGGCGGGTTTGATCAGTACACGCTGTACGGGCTGGGCGTGATCGAGAACCGGTTGTTCAGCTCGGGCACGGGCCCGGGTTTGCAGCAGGGTCAGATCTTTGAGTTGTTTGTCGGTGATTTCGGAAACTTCAACAGCCCCTTCGGGACGCCTCAGCAGCAGCCGATCAGCACGGTGATGGGCCTGAACACGCAGCTTGAGAACGCGATGGCGGCGGCGCCGGGGCGCGGGACGCTGTTTGTGATCGGCAGCACGCCGAACCAGGCGGCACCGGGCGGGCGTGATTGGACGCTGTACGAGGTGAACCCGATCTCGGCGACGGTGGTTCAGACGCGGACGAGCGCCAACGGCTCGACGGACTTCTCGAACCAAGCGGGGACGCTGTCCACGCCCGGGTTCAACTTCGGGTTGATGAGCGTGATCACGGGTATGGCGTGGGTTGACGGGACGCTGGTGCTCAGCGGCAAGACGATCTACAACCAGAACGTGACGGTGTATTACAACCCCGACGCGACGAACAGCGCGGGCGATCCGCGGGTGCGGATTGTCGACGGGTCGGGGACGGCGTTCGCGGGCGGGCCGTTGATCAATGAAACGCCGGGGAAGATCACCCCGGGGATCGGCAACTCGCCGGCGACGCAGTTCGCGGCAGCTTCGCCTGTGAAGCCGGCGGATGCGGGCACGGACGGCCGGCTGACGCGCGGCGAGCGGCGCTTCAAGGGTGAGGACAAGAACCTCGTTGGTCGCGGCGGGCTCGATCGGGTCCAGGGTGTGAAGGTCGATCTGGATCGCCCGGAGTTCAAGCCGACGCCGGCGGCGTCGACCGGTGGCCGGACGAGCGTGGCGAGGAAGTAAAGGAAAGTCGCGAGTCGCGAGGGTCAGTGCTGAGTGCTGAGTGCTGAGTGCTGAGTGCTGCGCTGGAGTGCGTGGCGGTTATTGGTTGTCTTGGTTGGGTTCTGCGCGCAGCTCCGGGGGCAGCAGGTCCGGGCGGCGGGCGCGTGTGCGTTTGAGTCGTTGCAGCAGGCGCCAGCGGGCGACGGCTTCGTGGTCGCCTGAGAGCAAGACGTCGGGGACGGTCTTGCCCATCCATTCGCGGGGCTTGGTGTAGTGTGGGCAGTCGAGCAGGCGTTGCCCCGGCGGGAGGTTGATGCGCTCGCGGCGCGGGGTTTGGCTTGTGCCCAGGTGTGGCTTGGCGATGGAGAAGGAGTCTTCGACGGCCGAGAGCTGGTCGCCCAGGACGTCGGGCAGCAGGCGCACGACGGCGTCTATGAGCACGAGGGCGGCGAGTTCGCCCGAGGAGAGGACGTAATCGCCAATGCTGATTTCGAGCGGGGCGAGGACATCGATGACGCGTTCGTCTATGCCTTCGTAGTGCCCCGCGATGAGTAGCAGGCGGGGTTCCTTCGCGAGCGATTCGACCAGGGGCTGTGTCAGCGGCGTGCCCTGCGGGGTGAGGAGGATGCGGCGTGCGGGGCGCGGGTCGGCGGCTTCGACGGCGGTGACGGCGTCGAAGAGGGGCTGGCAGGTCATGACCATGCCCGGGCCGCCGCCGAAGGGACGGTCGTCGGTCTTGCGGTGCTTGTCGAGTGTGTGGGCGCGGATGTCGGTTGGGTGGTAGGAGACTTTGCCCATGGAGGCGGCGCGGGCGGGGATGGACGTGGCGAGGACCGAGCCCTGCAGCGCGGTGGAGAAGAGATCGGGGAAGGTTGAGAGGATGTCGATGCGCATGGTGGCACCGGCGGGGGAAGGGGGAGCGCGGGTTACTCTTCGTCGAAGCCGGTGTCGACGAGTTTCTTCAGGGCGGCGAGTGCTTCCTCGGCTTGTTCGCCTTCGCAGACGATGACGAGCTCGGTGCCTTGTGTGGCGGCGAGGAGCATCATCATCATGATGGACTTGCCGTCGACGACCTGGTCGCCGCGTTTGACCTGGACTTCGCAGGGGTACTGCATCGCCAGATCGACGAAGCACATCGCCGGGCGGGCGTGGAGCCCGAGCCGGTTGATGATCTTCACGTTGGCGGAGACGGAGCTCATTGTGTGCGGTTCGGGGAGGCGGGATTCACCACGGAGTCACGGAGGGCACGGAGAAGAGGGGCGGGGGGGAGAGGGGGAAGAGGGATCGGAAGGGAAGTTGAAGAGTGGGCTTGCCCGGTGGGCAGCGTGGTGGTGGTTGAGAGATGATGAGGGGAGGGGTGGGGCTCAGCCGGCAATCTGCTGGGTGTCGGCGTCTTCGAGCAGAGAGCGGACCTCGGCGTCGGTGGTGGCTTGGCGGAGGAATCGGCGGAAGGTGTCTTTGGAGAGGTTTTTGAAGATGACTTCCATAGCCAGGAGGTGCTCGTCGGGTCGGTCTTCGGGGCTGAGGAGGAGGAAGACGGAGTAGACGGGCTGTTTATCGAGGGAGTTGAACTCGATGCCGGCGGTGGAGAGGCCTATTGCGGCACCCATTTTTTTGACGGACTTGTGTTTGACGTGGGGGACGGCGACGCCGCGGCCGAAGCCGGTGGACCCGAGGCGTTCGCGGTCGAGGACGCGGGTGATGAGTTCATCGCGGTGCTCAGCGGCGGCGGCGCCGGAGGCGACGAGCGCGTCGATGAGCTCGTGGACGGCGCCGGTGCGGTCCTGGCTCTTGAGCTGGGTGACGATGGCACCGTTGGCGATGAGTTCGGAGAGCTTCATCGGGGGCCGGGTCCTTGCTGAGGGAGGGAACGGAGGGAGGCAGGGGGGAAAAGGAAAACAAGAGCACGGCTCTGGAGAGCCGTGCCACCGGGGATCGGATCAGTTGCCGCTGGCGGGGGTGGAGCCGCGCTTGGACTGCTTGAGCTTCTCTTTGAAGTCGGTGAGCTGGCGGGCGGCCTTGTCGACGGCCTTGTCGATGCAGGCGTAGAGGTCTTCGCCCTTGTCGTGGGCGACGAAGTCGGCGTGCTTCTCCGCGTCGGCGACGACTTCGACGTGGAAGCCCTTGTTGTGGGGTTCCTGCTCGCAGCGGATGGTGACGAGTTGGAGGCCGTCGTAATGCTTGACGAGGCGGGCGGCCTTGCCCTCGGCGTACTGCTTGATGGGGGCGGTGATCTCGAGGTGCTTGCCGACGACGTCGATGCGCATGGCGGGTCCTTGGCTGGTCTTTGTCAGGTTTGGAATGAGAAACGAAGCGGGGGGAGTATAGGTTTCGAGAGAGGCGGGGTGAGGGAGGGCGATGGATTTGGAAGGGTGGTTTCGGCGAGAGTGGGCGGGGGGTGGGGAGAAAAAGCCCCGCGAGGGCGGGGCTTTGCTTGGGGCTTGGGTTGTGGGCGAAGCGGGGCGGATCAGCCCTTGGGCCCGGCGCTGCGGACGGGCTGGGGCATGTCGAACTTTTTGTCGTTGTCGCGGAAGCGTTGGGCGAGTTCTTTGGCTTTGGCGTCGTAGGCGTTGCCGTCTTTCCAGGTGTTGCGGGGGTTGAGGACTTCACTGGGGACGCCGGCGACCTGGTCGGGGAGGGGGAGGCCGAAGATGGGGTCGGGGGAGAACTTGGCGTTGCGGAGGGTGCCGTTGAGGATGGCGGAGACGAAGGCGCGGGTGTATTTGAGGGAGAAGCGGGTGCCGGTGCCGTAGGGACCGCCGGTCCAGCCTGTGTTGAGGAGCCAGACGTCGGCGTTGTGTTTGGCGACCTTGTCGGCGAGCATTTCGGCGTAGACCTTGGCGGGGCGGGGCATGAAGGGGGCGCCGAAGCAGGTGGAGAAGTTGGGCTGGGGCTCGGTGACGCCCAGTTCGGTGCCGGCGAGCTTGGAGGTGTAGCCGTTGATGAAGTAGTACATCGCCTGTTCGCGGGTGAGTTTGGAGACGGGGGGCATGACGCCGAAGGCGTCGGCGGTGAGGAAGATGACGTTTTTGGGGTGAGCGCCGACGGAGGGGATGACGGCGTCGGGGATGTAGTCGAGGGGGTAGGTGGCGCGGGTGTTTTCGGTGTACTTCTGGCTGTCGAAGTTGGGGACGCGTGAGACGGGGTCGATCTCGAGGTTTTCGAGCACGGAGCCGAACTTGATGGCGTCGAAGATCTGGGGTTCGGTTTCGCGGGAGAGCTTGATGCACTTGGCGTAGCAGCCGCCCTCGAAGTTGAAGACGCCGTGGTCGGACCAGCCGTGCTCGTCGTCACCGATGAGGGCGCGGTTGGGATCGGCGGAGAGGGTGGTTTTGCCGGTGCCGGAGAGCCCGAAGAAGAGGGCGACGTTGGTGGGGTCTTTCTTGTCGACGTTGGCGGAGCAGTGCATGGGGAAGACGCCGACTTCGGGCATGTCGAAGTTCATGGCGTAGAAGAGGGACTTCTTCATTTCGCCGGCGTACTCGGTCCCGATGATGACCACGAGCTTGCGGGTGAGGGATTGGACGATGATGACGGGGCTCTTGACGCCGAGCTGGGCTTGTTCTTCGGTGGTGAGGCGGCGTTTACCGGCATTGAGGATGGTCCAGCCGCCCTCGTGCTTCCACTGGGCGTTGGGCCCGGCGGCTTTGGAACCCTGGGGGATGAAGAGGGTGCGGATGAAGAGGGAGTGCCAGGCCTGCTCGGTGACGACGCGGGCGCAGAGGCGGTTTTTCGGGTCGGCGCCGACGAAGCCCTCGAAGGTGAAGAGGTCTTTGCGGCTGTTGAGGTGATCGACGGCGATGTTCAGGGCGATGTCGAACTTGTCGGGGGTGATGGGGGAGTTGAAGCCGCCCCAGCCGATTTTGGAGGAGATGGCGGCGGTGTCTTCGAGGTACTTGTCCTTGGGGCTGCGGCCGGTGCGGTCGCCGGTGAGGGCGACGAAGCCGCCGTTGGAAGCGAGAACGCCTTCGCCGCGGGCGAGGGCCATTTCGATGAGTCGAGCGGGGGCGAGGTTTGCGTAGACGCGGGTGGGGGAGAGGTCGAGTTTGGCGAGCGGTGCGGCGAGGGTGGACATGCGCGACTCCGAGGTGGTGTTCAGGACGATTTCAGGAAAACCAAACGGGGGAAGCACAGCGGCTCGACGGCGCGGGAAGCGGGTCGAGGGTGTGGTGCCGGGGGACGAAGGGGGTGTTGAAGGCACCCCTAGGGGCCGGCGGCACGGTGGACGATAGCACCGTGGGTTGAACGGGTGGACAAGTTGGACGTTTTGGAAAGAACGGGGGTTTGGGGGGTGGAGGCCTGGGGCTTATTGAAAACTTAAGGGGCGGAGGAAGTTAGGGGG
>JACVCS010000129.1 GCA_016741915.1 Phycisphaerales bacterium
GTGGCGGGGGTGTGCGGGGGCGGAGCAAGGTTGTCACGTTGCATGAGCTGCTGGAGCGGCGGCGTGGGGCGCGGTCGATGGGGTTGAACGTGGTGCAGTGTCACGGGTGCTTTGACATTGTGCACCCGGGGCATATCCGGCATCTTCGGCAGGCGAAGAGCCACGGGGACATTCTGCTGGTGAGCATCACGGGGGATTCGTGCTATGCCAAGCGGGGCGGGGCGCCGCTGATCCCGGAGGATCTGCGCGCGGAGAACCTGGCGGAGCTGGATTGCGTGGACTGGGTGTACATCGATCAGCACGGCACGGCGGAGGAGGTGCTGAAGCAGGTTGAGCCGGATGTGTACATCAAGGGGAAGGAGTATGAGCACAACGAGGACCCGCGGTTTCTGGCGGAACGGAAGGCGGTTGAGGAGGCGGGCGGGCGGGTGGTCTTTTCGTCGGGGGATGTGATCTTTTCGTCGACGGCGTTGATCGGGACGCTGGAGCGGTCGGCGGACCCGTATCACGCGCGGCTGAAGCAGCTTGTCAGTGAGCCTTCGCTGGACGGGTCGCAGCTCAATGCGCTGATCAGTCAGTTTCGCGGGAAGCAGATGCTCGTGGTGGGTGAGAGCATCGTGGATGTGTATGTGCATTGTGACCAGCCGGAGGTTGCGAGCGAGTCGCCTGTGATGACGCTGCGGCCTTTGCGGCGGGTGCAGTATGACGGGGGGGCGGCGATCATTGCGCGGCATGCGGCGGCGCTGGGGGCGAGGCCTGTTCTGCTGACGGGGTTGCCGCAGAGTCCGGAGGCGGAGGCGCTGCGGAAGAGATTGATGCAGGAGGGTGTGCGGGTTGAGAGTGTGCGGACGGATGTGGCGCTGGCGCAGAAGCAGAGGTTTTTGGTCGGGCCGCAGAAGGTGATGAAGCTGAACATGTTGGAGCCGATTGTTCTGGATGCGCTGCGTCAGGACGAGTTGGTTGCGCGGGCGGAGGAGCTTTCGCGCGGGATGGACGCGTGCGTGATCGCGGACTTTGGGAACGGGTTGCTCTCGCCCACGGTGGTGGAGCGGTTGTGCGGGGCGGTGCGGGGGAATGTGCGGACGCTGTCGGGGGATGTGAGTGGGCGGAAGAGTGCGCTGCTGAGCTTCAAGGGTGTGGATCTTTTGTGCCCGAGCGAGCGGGAGGCGCGGGATGCGCTGCGGTGCTTTGAGGAGAGTGTGCCGGCGGTTGCGTGGCGGTTGATGCAGGAGACGGGGTGCAGGAACACGATGCTGACGATGGGCGGGGACGGGTTGATTGCGTTCGAGGAGTTGCCCGATGCGCGGCAGGTGGGCGAGGAGTATCGCTCGCGGGTGCGCGGACAGCATGTGCCAGCGCTCAGCGGGTATCCGGTTGATCCGCTGGGGTGCGGGGATGCGTTGCTCGCGGCGGCGACGCTGACGATGTGCTGCGGGGGGAGTGTGCTGGCGGCGGCGATGCTCGGGTCGTTGAGTGCGGCGGTGCAGGCGCAGCGGCTGGGGAACATCGCGGTGTCGGCGGGTGATCTGCGCGCGGCGCTGGTGCGGGTGATGTCGGCGAAGCTGGCGGTGGGGACCGGTGGGATCGGCGGAGGAGCGGGCGGGCTGGAGGGCTTGCTGCGCGGTGAGGCGAGCGCGGCGGCGCCGGTGGAGCAGGCTTCGACGGCGGGTTTGGTTGGACGAGGAGCGGGCGCGTGAAGATCTCGTTTGTGATGCCGACGCGGAACCGTGAGGCGGTGCTTGCGCAGACGCTGTCGCGATTGTCGGAGCTGGCGCTGCCTCGTGGAGTTGAGGCGGAGTTGATCGTGGTGGACAACGCGTCGTCGCGGAAGGTCAGCAGCGCGGCGTTGCGGGCGGGGCTGCGCGGGGCGATGGACGTGCGAGCGATTCGGCTGGAGAAGAACCGATCGGCGGCGGCACGGAACCTTGGCGCGGCGCACAGCCGGGGTGAGTGGGTGGTGATGCTGGACGATGATTCGTACCCGATCAGCGGCGAGGGGTTGGTCAGCGCGCTGCGTGATGCGGGCGAGGATGTGGGGGCGGTGGGCGGGCAGATTTTTCTGCCTGAGGAACATCGCGGGGCGGAGGCGGTGAGCGCGGGGATCGCGGCGCGCGAGGCGGGCGGGTTGCCCGAGGTGTTTATCGGGTGCGGGGCGGCGATCCGGCGCGAGGTCTTTGAGAGCAGCGGCGGGTACGACGCGCGGTTTGACTATTACGCGGAGGAGTATGACCTGTGCGCCCGGCTGCTGCTGGCGGGTTTGCGCGTGAGCTATGACCACCGCTTCACGGTGATGCATTGCAAGTCGGCGGCGAACCGGAACTTCGGACGCATCGCGCGGCGGCTGGTGCGGAACAACGCGTGGGTGATGCAGCGGTACGCGCCCGGCGCGGTGCGCGGGGCGGAGGTGCGCGGGGTCTTTGAGCGGTACTGGCGGATCGCGAAGAAGGAGCGGGCGGTTCGCGGGTATGTGCACGGCGCGGCGGAGGCGCTGGCGACGCTGATGGTGCAGCCGAGGCGGGAGATGAGCGCGGCGGTGTGGGATCGGTTCACGGGTTTGAGCGCGGCGCGGGAGGCGATCGCGGCGGAGATGAAGATCAGAGCGATCGCGAGCGCGTGCGTGGTGATAGAGGGGAAGAACGCGGGGCTGGTGCGCCGGGCGCTGCATGAGGCGGGGGTGAAGATTGTGGAGGATGAGCGGGAGGCTGGGGAGGTTGACGCGCTTGTGGTGGGGACGATGTCGCCCGGGCCGATGTTGTTTGCGCGGGATCTGTTGATGAGGACGCGGCGTGGGGCGCGGGTGATTGTGCCGAGTGTTGAGGTGGGGAAGACGCCTGTGGCGGTGATGGGTGAGATGTGGGATGGTGTGGAGCGGCGCTCGGCGGCGGCGTGAGGCGGGGCTCTGGAGAGCCGTGCCACCTGGAGACGGGGGATCAGGCGCGGCCGACTTGGGGGAGGAGTTTTTGCAGGAGCGTCAGGGCGTGGGCGAGGTGGGCGGGGCTTCCTTCGCGTTCGATCCAGGCGGGTGCGCAGGCGGCCATGAGGACGCGGCGGATGTTGGCGAGGGTGCCGTAGTCGTCGTCGCAGACGAGTCCCAGATCGCGGCGGAAGGTTGCGAGTTGTGAGAGGAGGCTGGGGTTGTCTTTGGTGGCGGGGGTTTTGGCTTTTTTGTCGGGGCGTTGGTGGTGGTCGTTGGTGGCGGGGTGATCGAGGGTGTGAGAGAAGGCGTGGCGATCACCGAAGTGCTGGCCGTGCCAGGCGCCGTCGGTGGCGGCGGTTTTTTTGGCGGGTTTGTCGGCGGAGGCGGCTTCGAGGTGGGTGCGAGCCCAGCAGACGCGTTCGAGGTAGAGGGCGTCTTCGAGCCAGTGACCGGTGTGAACGAGGGCGAGGTCGATGAGGACGAGGCGGTTATCGGGGGTGCGGATGGCGTTGCCGCCGTGGAGATCGCCGTGGCACCAGGAGTTGATCTGACGGCGGTCCCAGCGGTGGATGAGTGAGGGGAGTGCGCGGCTGACTTCGCGGAGTTCGTGGGCCCATTTGGGTGCGTCTGCGATGGAGCCTCGGCGGGCGACGTCGCGGGATTTTTCGATGAGCTTTTCGAAGGGGAGGGGTTTGGGGGCTGGGAGAGGTTGGTCGGCGGGGGCGTTGAGCGGTGCGATGTGTTCGCAGCGGGCCTGCATGTGTGCGCAGGCGCGGAGGAGGTCGTTGATGGTTGGGCGGTCGAGGTTTTTGCCGACGGTTGAGCCGGGGATTTTTTCGATGATGAGCCATGCGAGGTCGTAACCGGCGAGGGAAGAGCCGCTGGCGATGAGGCGGGGTGTTGGGGAGAGGGGGTCGCAGCCCAGGGCGCAGGTCCAGCGGTATTCGACTGGGCCGACGGGGAGTTTGACGACGGCGGGGAGTTCGTGGCCTTGCGCGGTGGTGATGAGGGCCATGCCGGTGGAGCCGCCGCCGCGTTGATGGTCGGAGCGGAACCACTGGATGGGTGAGAGGGCGTGGCCTTGGTCTTTGATGGATTGAGCGAGGACGGGCTCGAGCATGGGCCCGAGGGAGGCGCCGAGGGGGGGAGCGGGCTGTGCGTGGTGCTCCGGTTGGTCGGGCATGATGAGGGGCGGTGCGTTTGGTTGTGAGGGCGAGGGAGCTTGGAGGTGGAAGGCGCACGGCTCTGGAGAGCCGTGCCACCAGGAGCCGTGCCACCTGAAGACACCGTACCGCGCGGGGGCGTGGTTGTCGAGCGGGGTGTGGTGGGATCAGGACGGATCGGTATCGGTGGGGCTTATCGGGGCGTGAAGCTGGGCGGTGTGCATGAGCTCGATGATTTGCGGAGGGGAGAGTTCTTCGGGGCGTTGGGTTGGGTTGATGGAGGGCGGGAAGGGGAGGGAGCGCCCGAGGATCGCGCCGAGTTGCTTGCGGCGTTTGCTGAAGAGGGTTTGACAGAAGCGGGCGAGATTCGCGGGTTGGTCGGTCAGGGGTTTCTCTCGGCGGCGGATGAGGACCATGGCGCTGTGGACCTTTGGGCGGGGCCAGAAGCACTCGGGGGGGAGCTTGGCGATGAGGGAAACTTCGCCCATGGCTTGGGCGACGATGCCGAGAAGGCCGAAGTCCTTGGAGCCGGGCGGGGCGAGGAGACGGTCGGCGACTTCGCGTTGGATGGTGACGGCTTGGAGAGAGCAGAGGGGATGATCGATGAGCAGGGAGAGCATCAGCGGGGTGGCGGCTTGATAGGGGAGGTTGGCGACGAGCTTGAAGGGGGAGGCGTTCAGCGCGGCGACGGCGGCGGGGTTGAGGTGCTTGCCGGTGGCGAGACAGTCGCCCTCGATGAGGGTGAAGCGTGAGGCGGTGGGTGTGTTTGGGGTGAGGAGGCGATCGCGGAGGAGCTGGGCGAGGCCTGTGTCCATCTCGCAGGCGACGACGCGGCAGTTGCGGTGGAGGAGGGCGTCGGTGAGGGTGCCGGTGCCTGGGCCGACTTCGAGGATGGTTTGGTTGGGCTCAACGGCGGCGGCGTCGACGAGTTTGGTGACGAGGTTTTGGTCGATGAGGAAGTTCTGGCCCAGGGCGTGGCGGGGCGAGAGGCCGCGGGCCTCGAGCATGGCGCGGATTTGTTGGAGGGATTGCATGAGGAGAAACGTGAACGGGAACGGGAACGCGAAACGGAATCGGTGATTGGATGATTGGGCGGTGTGGGAAGGTCAGGTTTGTTTCGCGTTCATGTTCGCGTTTGCGTTTGCTTTTTTGTTCACCACTCTCCCGCGAGGATTTTGTCGATTGCGTCGGCGACGCCCGAGTTGTCGCAGGTGGCGGTTTGGCGTTTGCTGACGGCTTTGATTTCTGGGCGGGCGTTGCCCATGGCGATGCCCAGGCCGGCGTGGGTGATCATGGAGAGGTCGTTGAGCTGGTCGCCGATCGCGGCGGTGCGGGCGGGGTTGATGTTCAGGCGTTTGGAGAGGCGTTCGATGGCTTGCCACTTGTCGGCCTTGGTGTGGAAGAGCTCGACGATGTGGACGCTGTGGATGCCGTCGTCGACGCGGTCTTTGGGGAGCAGGGCGCCCTGGAAGTGCTGCATGCTGGCGCGGCCTTGGAAGCGCTGGGCGAGCTGGGAAGCGAGGTCGTCGATGCTGTCGTTGGCTTTGTATGCGCCGACGCGGACGGAGTGCTGGTGATCTTCGTCGTGGTGGACGCTGGTTGCGTAGCGGACGCGGACACCCATTTTTCTGAACCACCAGCGCGAGGCGGCGTCGAGGGCGTGCTCGCCCGGGCCTTGGGTTGGATGGTCGGGGGTGATGGCGAGGTAGTCGTAGCGGGTTGGGTGCGGGTCTTTGAGGATGAGGGCGGGGTGGTTGCGTTCGCGGAGGAAGTGCACGGCCTCGTGGACGAGGTCGGTGTCGAGGGTGAAGCGTTCGAGGGTTTCGCCTGTGTTGGGGCAGGCGACCATGGCGCCGCCCGAGACGACGACGGGGTCGCTCTGGGCGATGGCTTTGAGGATGGGTGTGCTTTCGATCAGGGCGCGGCCGGTGCAGACGGTGACGATGATGCCGGCCTTTCGGGCGCGGGCGAGGGCGTCGAGGTTGCGGTCACTGACGCGGCCTGAATGGTCGAGGAGGGTGCCGTCGAGATCGACGGCGATGAGGTCGTATTTGGGGGGCATGGGCTCAGCGTAGGGTGGAGTATGCTGAAGGGGGCGCGGGGGAGAAGAGGTTCATGATGAAGAGTGCGGGCTGGTACACGTTGGATGAGCGGGAGGCGGGGAGCGCGGTGGTGCGGGTGAAGGCGGTGCCGGGGAGTCGGCGCGAGGAGATCGCGGGGGTGTTGGGGGATCGGTTGAAGGTGCGGGTGAGCGCGCCGCCCGAGAAGGGGAAGGCGAACGACGCGATCGTGGAGCTGGTGACGGGGGCCCGTGGTGTGCCGGGCCCGGCGCTGGGGGGACGGCCGGGGGGGCACGGCAGGCGCGGCAGCGTGGGGTGGGCGCGGGGACGGGGGGAGTGGGTGGG
>JACVCS010000039.1 GCA_016741915.1 Phycisphaerales bacterium
GGGGAGGGGAGGGTGGGGAAGGCGAGGGGGTGGTTTGAAGACGGTGCCGACCGACGGCGGCGGGTGGGTATGCTTGTGCCCTCAATCCCTCGTCGGCGTCGTCGGTGACGGTTCGCGTCGGCGTGGCTCGTGGTGCGTCGTTCTGATCTTGCACCGCCCTGGTTTGAAGCAGACCCCTCTATGTTGTCGCAAATACTCACCATCGCGCGGACGACGTTCATCGAGTCGATCCGTCAGCCCGTCTACTTCCTGCTGATCATCATCGCGGGGCTGGCGATGCTGCTGACGACCTGGTCCACCGGGTTCTCGCTGGGCTACTCCGAGGCGGGCGAAATCTCGGGCGACAACAAACTCCTGCTCGACGTCTGCCTCGCGACGGTCTTCCTCGCCGGCACACTCATCGCGGCCTTCATCGCCACCAGCGCCATCAGCCGGGAGATCGAGAATAAGACCGTCCTGACGGTGGTGAGCAAACCCGTGCCCCGCCCGGTGCTGGTCATCGGCAAGTACTTCGGCGTCTCCGGCGCGCTCATCATCGCCATCGTGCAGATGGTCATCTTCCTTCTGCTGGCCCTGCGTCACGGCGTCATGACCAACGCCTCGCAGGAAGTCGACATGCCCGTGGTGGTCTTCTCCTTCTCCGCGCTGGGCATCGCTGTCTTTGTCGCGATGGTCGGCAACTTTCTCTACGGCTGGCACTTCGCGCAAACCTCGGCGTTGCTGATGCTCCCGCTGATGGTCCTGGCGTACGTGCTGGTGCTGATCATCAGCCCAAAGTGGGAGATTCAGCCGCTGCTGAAGGACTTCAAGCCGCAGTCGCTGCTGGCATGCATCGGGGTGGTGATGGCGGTGCTGGTGCTGGGTGCCGCGGCGATCGCGGCGTCGACGCGCCTCGGGCAGGTGATGACCATCGTGGTCTGCTTCGGGCTTTTCCTGCTGGGGCTGATGAGCAACTTCCTGCTGGGTGATCGTGCGTACGTCAACGACCCGGTGGCGCGGATCGCGGTGGCGAAGCCCGAGCGTGATCGTTTCGAGTCGTTCACCGGGTCGGGGGATATCTACGAACTGACGCTGCGCTCGGGCCCCAAGCGGTCGATCAATCCGGGGCAGGCGATCTGGTACGGACCGGCCGCCAACGGCTCGGCAAACAACGTCCCGAACTATGAGCCGTACGCCGGCCCGCTCGGGTCGGATGAGATGGTCCGCGTGGGGACCAGGCCCGCGCTGATCGTCACCAACTACGACGCCTCGGCACTCAAGGTGACCATCCGCAACATCGGCGACACCGGTCTGCCCGTCAAGGCCCCGCCCAAAGAGAACGACTACCTCTTCGATCAGCCCACCAAACTCAACGCCCCGGCTCTGGTGATCTGGGGGTTGATTCCGAACTTCCAGTTCTCCTGGCTGCTGGACGCGGTGGCGCAGAACCAGCCCATCCCCATCGGTCACATGGCCCTGCTCGGCTTTTATACGCTGATCTGGATCACCGCGATGCTGTCGCTGGCGGTGCTGCTCTTCCAGAAGCGTGATGTCGGGTGAGCGGGCGCGGGTTTTCCCCACCTGACCGGTTCGGGTGTACACTATCGGCGAACCAATCGACGTAAGGAGATGCCCATGGGCAGTCTGACCGAAGGTCTGAACTTTGATAAACCCGGTCCGGGCAAGGGCAAAGGCAAAGGCGGCTCCGGAAAAGGAGACAAGGCCGAGAGCCTGACCGACCCGGCGAATCGCGTGAAACTCGTCGTCGTGGTGATTTGCTTCGTCGTCGCGGGCGTCATGCTGCTGTGGCAGTACGGCGTGCTGGACTTCGGCGGCGGTGCCGCGGCACCGAAGCGCGACCCGGTGAAGGAACAGGAGTTTCAGAAGCAGGCCGACAAGGCCAAGAAGATCATGGAGGACGAAGAAAAGGAATGGCAGAAACTGCCCCCGAGCCAGCGCCCCATCAAGGTCGGTTCGGATTGATCGCCTGATCGGTTGAACACGAGAAACAACCAAGCCCCGCCCGACGATTCGGGCGGGGCTTGTCGTTTTGATCAAGCGTTTTCCTTCGCTTCCGAGTCCTCGATATCAGTCGAGGGTGCCTTGCGTGCGATTCTTACCCGATCATCAACTCTGCCTGACCGGCCATCGCCATCTCGTACGTGCTCTCGCACGCCTTGGCGGCGCCTTCCCAGGTGAGTTTCTTGATCTCGAGGTTGCCGTGCTCGCGGAGGGTCTGGCTCAGCGGCGGGTGGCGCAGGACCGCGACGATCTTGTTGGCCATCTCGTCGATGTCCCAGAAGTCGACCTTCAGCGCGTGCGTCAGCACCTCGCTGACGCCACTCTGTTTGCTGATGATCACGGGCACGTCGTTACGCATCGCCTCCAGCGGGGCGATGCCGAAGGGCTCGCTGACGCTGGGCATGACGTAGCAGTCGGCCATCTGGTAGATGCGGTCCACGTCGCCGCCACGCAGGAACCCGGTGAAGAGCACACGGTGCCCGATGCCGTAGTGGGCGGCGAGTTCGATCATCCGCAGTTCCATGTCCCCCGAACCGGCCATGATGAACTTGGCGTTGGGAACCTTTTCCAGCACGCGCCTCGCGGCACCGATGAAGTACTCCGGGCCCTTCTGCATCGTGATGCGACCCAAGAACAGCACGATCTTGTCCTTGCTCTGGATGCTCGCGCCGACGGGGGCCTGGTGGTCGGCGTCGATCCCGTTGTAGACCACGTCGATCCGCTCGCTCGGGATGCCGAAGCGCCGCGTGCAGATGCTCTTGGTCAGCTCGCTGACGGCGATGATGCGCATGGCGGCCATCATGCCGCGGCGCTCGATGTCGTAGACGCGCTGGTTGACGTTGTCGCCGCTGCGGTCAAACTCGGTGCTGTGCACGTGCACAACCAGGGGCTTTCCGGTGACTCGTGAAAGGGCCTGGCCCGCGGGGAAGGTCAGCCAGTCGTGCGCGTGGACCACGTCGAACTCTTCGTTCCGCGCCAGCGCGACAACCAGCCGCGCATACCGCTCGCTCTCCGCGATCAGGTCGCCCTTGTAGTGCGCACCGGCGCCCGAGCCGCCGGCGGCGAAGATCGCCTTGGCGTGGTGGACGTCTTCTTCGTGGAGTTCCTGCCAGGAGATTTCTTCGACGGTTTCGATGATGGAGCCGTCGGGCTGGGTGGTGCGGACGGTGCGGAACTTGCCGGTGGTTCGCCCGCCGACGCCCGAGCCGTCGCCATAGGGCGAGGAAAAGTGTGCCGGCAGACCGACGAACTTCGCGGAGCGGAACTGGTGCGTGCCGGTGGTCAGGGTGGTTTGATGTTCGACGAGGTCTTCGGTGCCGACCTGCACGGTCCCGTTGGCGGTGGTGCCTGTTGTCTGGCGTGTGCTGACGGGGATGCCCTCGGGCGAGAGGAGGCGGATGTGCGAGGCTTTGGAGCGATCGACGGGGCGCGGGAGGACGAACATGACCTGATGCCCGCGGCTGTCGAGGGCTTTGGTCAGGCCGTAGCAGGCGGTACCGAGCCCGCCTGAGATGAAGGGTGGGAACTCCCAACCGAGCATGACGATGCGCATGGGCTGCTCCGAGGCGAAAGGCGGCAAGGCGGATCAACACGGACCGCCCGCCGGTGCATTTGAGCACCGACTCGTTCCCGAACGACACGCGCGGGCGGAATCGCGGGAATATAGGCAAGATGCCCGAGGTTGAGCGGGATTTTGCGCGGGCGATTCGTTGTTAGTGCGGGCGGCGTCGGAGCGTTGTTTCAGTTCTCCACGCGGTTCTCGTCGATGAGATCCGGGTTCGGCGCGTCGTCGTCTTCGCCCGCGTCGATGTCGCCCAGGTTCACAAAGCACGCCTGGTACGCCTTCAACAGCAACCACACGCGCCGCGCGGGTTCGTCGCCGGCGAGGGAAAGCTCAGCCGCGGGCACCGGCGTGCGAAAGGTGAAGAGCTTGTCGCGATCGCGGAAGTGCTCAACCGTCGGCGTGTACGGCGCGGGGTGGTCCACGTCGATGAGTTCGTCGTGCAGCAGGTCGCTGAGCTTGTCGCCGGTGTGGACAAGGTCCTGTTCGATACTCTGACTCAGGTAACGATCAGGGGTCACCAGCGAGACGAAGAGTTTGCCCTGTTCAAACCCCACCCGGTAAAACGCCGGGGCGGCGGCGTCGGGGGTTTCGAGCGACAACGTCGGCCCATTGATCAAAGTGATCGCGCCGAAGAGCTCGCTGCGTTGAGCCTGATCACGCACGAAGTCGAAGATCCGGCGTTGGTCGGCGGAGAGGACAGGTTGGACGCTGGACGTGGGACTGGTCATGGATGAAAGCTCGCAGGAGCGTGAAGGTGCGTGTGGGTTGTGGACATTCGGAACGGAATGGTTCACCGGCTGAACAGAGAATGGCGTGAGTTCGGGACAGATCCGGTTGAGATGGAGATTCGGTGAAATCCTAGCTCGAATCAGGACCTCGACGGATTGCTCAGTTCACGTCTGAGGGTATATTCATTCACGACGCGTCGTCGCCGGGACGAGCGCCGGAGTGTGTTCTCGCGAGGGCTGGTCATGCTGAAATCTCTTCGTGCAGCGGTGGTGACGGTTGCGGCGGTCTTGGCTTCGGCGCTGCCCAGCTTGGCGCAGACGTACTCGAACATCACCCAGCTCAACATCGGAACTTCGACGACGGTTTCGGTGGTCCCGTCGTCGCCGTACGGCACGACGATCAGCGTCACCAACGCGCCCACGCGGATCAAGACGTTGTCGGTGGCGATCCAGAACATCAACCACTCGTACGCGTCCGATCTCCAGGCGTTGCTGGTCAGTCCGGGGGGGCAGAAGATTTTGCTGGTGTCTCAGGCCGCGAGCAATACGAATCTGGTGGCGCAGACCTGGATCTTCAATCAGGAAGCCACGCAGACGCTGCCGACAACCTTCGGCGTGCCCTCGGTCTCGGGGACCTATCGCCCCACCGTCACCAACACCGCCGCCTTCCCCGCCCCCGCGCCGAGCACCCCATACTCAACCAACCTCGCCGACTTGTACGGCACCAACGCCAACGGCACCTGGACGCTCTACGTCTGCGACGCCTTCCCCGGCTTCAGCGGCGGAACGATCCTCGGCGGCTGGACCATCACCTTCGTCGGTGACATCGAAACCGCCTTCACCTACCAGGGCATCCTGCGCAACGCTTCGGGCCCGATCAGCGGCAGCGCCAACGTCCGCTTCTCGCTGATGAACTATGGCGTCCCGACGCCGGGCGAATCCGCGCTGGGCACGGTGACCAAGTCGCTGACGGGGATTGTCGACGGGCGGATCACCACCTCGGTGGACTTTGGCAACGTCATCACCCAGAAGAGCGGGCTGTGGCTGAAGATCGAAGTCGCGGCTCCGTCGGGCGGCAGCTATGTGGAAGTCACGCCGAGACAGCAGATCACCATCTCGCCGCAGGCGGGGCGGGCGCTGGTTGCGAACAGTGCGGAGAGTGTGCCGTGGAGCGGGGTAACGGGCGTGCCGACGGCCGTGAGCGTTGCGCCGGGAACGTTCCAGGTTTCGGTCACGAGCCAGACCGTCGCGAGCGTCAGTTCGGTCACGCCGGTAACGTTCCCCGGTTCTTCGGTCTCGGTGAACATGAACGCCGGGCGTGCGCTGGTGAACTGGTCGGTGACGGGGTTTACTTCAAGCCCGAACAGCTCTTGGCAGATCCGCCCGCGGATTGGGAGTGTCGTCGGCCCATGGACGACGTTCTTCTTCAATCCCAGCGGGCAGCACATGACCATCAGCGGTACGGCCGTGCTCGTTGTTCCCGCGGGAACACAGAACTTCTCGCTGGAGATTCAGCGGACTTCGGGCAATGTCTCGTTCAATGTCGACACCCAGGACAGCCTGACGGCGACGATCCTGAACCTGCCCAACTGAATCCTCTCATCCGCGCTTGCCGGTTCGGGCGATTCGGTCGGGACATGGAGCGCCCGTGCGGGTGAGGCTGGCTTGTTCCGGTCCGGGTGGGGGCATATGCTCCCCTCCCAACCGCCGCCCAGGTGGCGAAATTGGCAGACGCACTACCTTGAGGTGGTAGCGCCCGCAAGGGCATGGAGGTTCAAATCCTCTCCTGGGCATTCTCGGCTTCCGCGGACGGTTCCGTCCGCGTGATTGTTCGGCCTGTTCGGTCGAACTGCCCCCCCTGCAAATCAGGAAACATGCGACGAAACCCGCGAGAACGGTCTCTCGGGTCATTTTCGGTCAGGCCGCTGAGGAGGTCCTGTTCAACCGACCTGCCCGGCGAACGAGAATCCCGAGCACCAACTGGGCGATGGGCTTGCGCAACAGGCAATCAACGCGAAGCCCCGTAACGGCGTTGGCGTCGATCATTTCCGGAGACGCGGACATCAGCGCCAGTTCTCCGGTGTATCCGGATTCCCGCAGGCGTTTGCACAGAACGGTCCCCGGAAGATCGGGGAGTTGTTGGTCGATAAGGATCAGCCGAGGCCAACGCCCGGCGCTCGCGAGATGATCGGTCTGGCTCGCCTGAGCAAAGATCGAAGGCTCCCCGCCCGCGGTGATCATCATCCGTGACAGCAACTTGGCTGAAAGAGTGCAATCGTCGACAATCCAAACTGGAACGGTTGCCTTGGGCATATTTCAGAATATCGACCCACACACAGGGGTACATGCTGGGGCTAGGGTTTTTTCGAGGCCCCATTTGAACGATTTGAGGGGTTCCCGGGAGCAGATAACTCATGGATTCAGTGGTTCTCGGACGTGAGAACCGGTCGTGGTCCCTCGGTAAACCCGGGGGTGGGTTCGACCGATGAAAGCACCGGGCGTGGGCGTTCCCACGGTTGCTCGGCGCGGAGTGCCGGGCGATGCGTGTTGGTCGTTGGATTTTCGATCAAGGCAGACGCATATGAGCACACCCGTGACCGGCACGATCAAAGGCGAAGCGTTCAACGGCACGGTGCGGATTGTCATCGTTGACGATTCGACGTTTATGCGCACGGCCCTGCGCCGGATGCTGGAGAGCGACCCGCAGTTGAAGATTGTCGGCGTGGGCAAGGACGGGGCGGAGGCGATTGCGCTCTGCAAGCAGCTCAGGCCCGACGTGGTGACGATGGATGTCGAGATGCCGGTGCTCGACGGTCTGTCGGCGCTGAAGAAACTGAAGAGCGAAGTGAAGCCGATGCCGGCGGTGTTGATGTGCTCGAGCCTGACCAGCGCCGGGAGTCACGAGGCGCTGCAGGCGATGCGACTGGGCGCGGCGGACGTGATCGCCAAGGAAGGCAGCAACTTCTCGCTGAACGTTGACGCGATGCGGGCGGACCTGATCGCGAAGATCAAGGCCATCGCGGCGAACCGGGCCGCGTGCGCGGGGATGCAGCCGGTGCAGAACTCGGTGCACGGCGGGCGGACGTTCAAGGTCGATCCCGCGAGCGTGTCGCTGCTGGTCATCGGCAGTTCCACCGGCGGACCCCCGGTGCTTGAGACGCTGGTGACGGCGCTGTCGGGCGATCTGCACGTGCCGGTGGTGATCGCGCAGCACATGCCGCTGATGTTCACCAAGAGCCTGGCGGAGCGGCTGGACCGCGAATCGAAAGTCCGCGTTCTGCACGGCGAGCACGGCATGAAGATCGAGCCGGGGAAAGTGTACATCGCCCCCGGTGCGTTGCACACGCGCGTGAAGCAGATCGGATCGACGCTGCAACTGGAAGTCTCACCCGAGCCCAAGAGCGCGCTGTACAGGCCTTCGGTGAACGAACTCTTCAGTTCGGCGGCGGCGGTGCGGGGCAAGGGCGTGCTGGGCGTGGTCTGCACGGGCATGGGCGACGACGGCATGCTCGGCAGCAAGGACGTGAAAGCCGCCAAGGGCGTTGTGATTGCACAGGACATGCCGAGCTGCGTGGTCTACGGCATGCCGAAGGCGGTTGCGCAGGGCGGATACGCCGACGCGAGCATGAACCCCGACGAGATCGCGCAGGTCCTCGCGACTCTGCGTTCCGGCGGCGCCCGTGCGGCGGCGTGAGCGGCGGGGATTCAAGCGTTCATCAACCAACAACCTGCACCCGGCGAGCATCGCACGCTCGGTTCTTGACAACTGCGCACGTTGTGCGCGGTGATGCCGCGGGATGAGCCGGGGCTCGGATTATCTGACGCGAGGTCGGATCGGCAGATCGGACCACCAAGGAAACCCTGAGCCTTTTCGTGCCCACACCTGAAGGCGTGCCTTGGGCGGGTCGATAGTCCTTTCGATGCACGGCGAGCGATGCCGCGGAAGCGAGGGCCTCGGGGCTCGGCGCACTCAGGCGGCACGTCAAGCAAGGAGGCAGCGATGTCGAACACCAAGCCCACCGGCCCCGGCAACTCTCCGCAGAACACCGGCGAGACCTCGATGAAGCTCAACGGCAACCTCTCCGACGGTGAGGGCGGCGAGCAGTTGCAGCTCGTGACCTTCGGCCTCGGCAGCGAAGAGTTCGCGGTGGACATCCTCGCGGTGCAGGAGATCAACCGCATGATGTCCCTCACACGCGTGCCCAGCAGCCCGCCCGAGGTCGAGGGCGTGATCAACCTCCGCGGCAAGATCATCCCCGTGGTCGATCTGCGCAAGCGTTTCGGGCTCGAGCAGAAAGCCCACAGCGAGCAGAGCCGGATCGTCGTCGTCGAGGTGCACAGCCGGGTGATCGGCTTCATCGTCGACCGCGTCAGCGAGGTGCTCCGCATCAGCAGCAAGATCGTCGAGCCCGCGCCCAGCATGGTCTGCTCGGTGGATTCGGACTTCATCGCCGGCGTGGGCAAGCTGCAGGACCGCCTGCTCATCCTGCTCGACCTGTACAAGCTCTTCGATCAGGAACGCATCGGCGCGATGTCGCAGGCGGCGTGATTCATCGCAAACACTCAACCCGCACCCACCCAGCACCGACCCTTCACGCACCACGCTCTTGAAGATCAGAGGCAAGGACGAGCCAACATGCCCGACGCGATCAGCACCACCGTTCAATCCGTGAAAGACCCCGTGATGAGCGCGGCCCAGTTTGACCGCCTGCGCAAAATCATCTACGACCGCTCGGGTATCCATTACCCCGACAACAAGAAATACGTGCTCGAATCGCGCCTCGGACGCCGCCTTGTTGAGCTCGACATCGAAGACTACGACCAGTATGTCTCCTTCCTGACCATCGGCCCGTACAAGGACGACGAGTTCCAGGAGATGTTCAACAAGATCACCATCAACGAGACGAGCTTCTTCCGCAACGAGCCGCAGCTCGACGTCTTCGAGCGGACGATTCTGCCCAAACTCATCGAGTCGCGCAGCGCGGTCAAGCGCCTGCGGTTCTGGTCCGCCGCGTGCTCGTCGGGTGAAGAGCCCTTCACCCTGGCGATGCAGATCCACCGCTCGCTGGGCATCCGCCTGCAGGACTGGAAGATCGAGATCCTCGGCACCGACATCAGCGAGAAAGCCCTCGAGGTCGCCACCAGCGGCAAGTACACCGACTATTCGCTCCGCACCACCAACCAGCTCATCAAGCAGCGCTACTTCTCTCAGCAGGGGCTCTACTTCACCATCGACCCGGTCATCCGCTCGATGGTGCATTTCGAGCTGCTAAACCTCAAAGACAGGCTTGGCGCCAAGCGCTTCGGGAAGTTCGACGTGATCTTCTGCCGGAACGTGATGATCTACTTCGACGACGCGATGCGCGGGCAAGTGGTCAACATGTTCGCGGATCAGCTCGCCGACGACGGTTCGCTGTTCATCGGGCACTCCGAAACGCTCCGCGGCCTCGACACGCCGTTCGCGCAGATCCCCGTGCCCCAGGCGTTCTGCTATCAGAAGGTCGCGAGCAAGCCGGTGATGTGAGGCGACGACGCGGCCGATTCTCTCCGCACGCAAACTCAAGAACGGGCAGCAGCAAAGAAGGGTGGAACACGTGGCCGAGCTGAACTTTGACCCAGAACTGATGCAGGACTTCCTGACCGAGTCGGGTGAGCTGCTCGATCAGCTCGACCAGGACCTCGTGCTGCTGGAGAGCACGCCCGAGGATCTGGAACTGCTCAACCGCATCTTCCGCGCGCTGCACACCATCAAGGGTTCGGCGAGCTTTCTGGCGCTGACAAACCTGGTGAGCATCGCCCACGCGGCGGAGGGAGCGCTCAACGCCGCCCGCAACCGCGTCTTCGTCGTCGATCGCGCCGCGATGGACTATCTGCTCAGCGCGGTGGACGTGATCAAGGCCCAGTTCGCCAACATCCGCGCGGGGCAGGAACTGGTTCTTCCCGATGCGAATCTCGTCGCGCGTTTGACGGCCCTCGGTGAGGGCAAGGGTGCCGGCGCTTCGCATGCCGGGCACGATGCGCCCGCGAAGTCGGCCGCGGCCGTTCGTTCGGGCGATTCGGGCGACAACGCCCCCGCGCCGGGGATGCCCATGCCCCCGGCACAGCCCGCCGACAGTGCGGGCGGCCTGACCGAGAAGCCGCTGGAGCTTTCTTCAAGCAAGGCCGATCTGCTGGAGTTCCTGGTCGAAGACGTTGAGCAGACCTTGGCGCAGATCGAGTCGCAAATTGCGCGCCTGACGAGCGACCCGGACCGACCCGCCGCGGGCAGCGCGATCGCCGAGCTCGGCGAATCGCTGACCAAGTCCGCGGAGTTCTTCGACTTCGAGCCCATGCAGCGCCTGGCGAAGTGTCTGGTGCAGTTGGGCGAACAGGCCGGAACGCTGCAGCAGAGCCAGATCGCCGGCGCGGTGCCCGATGCGCAGCGCGTCGTCTCGCTTCTGCGTGAGCAGAAGGGCGGGCTGGCGCAGAAGAAACTCGTCTCGCGCCCGATCGATGATCTGGTCGGTAAGTTCAGCCATCTGGAGGATTTCCCCGCGGCTCAGGCGAACGCGCCAACGTCGCCGACCTCATCGACGACGAACGCCGGGAGCGCGACGAGCGCTACAACGAACGAACCGCGTGATGCCGCGACAAACGCGAGCGTGAACCAAGGTTCGTCCGGCTTGCAGAACGCGCAGAACGCCGCGGGCAATCAAGCCGCGAACAGCAGCCAGGCCGCGGGCGTGGCGCAGACCGCCGGCTCGGATCAGACCATCCGCGTTGAAGTCAGCCGCCTTGAAGCGTTGCTGAACCTCGTCGGCGAGTTGGTGCTGCAGAAGAACCGCGTCTCGGCCGTCGCTCGACAGGTCGCCGCGAACGCGGGCCTGGCGCAGAACCTCCGCGAGCAGGCCTCGGAAGTTTCCAGTTCGCTCGACCGCGTGACCAGCGATCTTCAGGTGGCGGTGATGAAGACGCGCATGCAGCCGCTGGAGAAGCTCTTCGGCAAGTACCCACGCCTCATCCGCGACCTGGCCCGCAAGCTCAACAAGCAGATCAACCTTGAGATCGAGGGCGCCAACACCGAGGTCGACAAGTCGGTCATCGAAGAGCTGGGCGACCCGCTCGTCCACCTCATGCGCAATAGCGCCGACCACGGCATCGAGCCGCCCGACGTGCGCAGGAGCAAGGGTAAGAGCGAGGCCGGCACCATCCGCCTCGTCGCCAGCAACGCCGGCGGGCACGTGCAGATCCTCATCATCGACGACGGCAAGGGGATCGATCCGGAGTTCATCTCACGCAAGGCGATGGAGAAGGGGATCGTCACCCAGCAGCAGATCGCCGCGATGACCGATCGTGAGAAGATGGGCCTGATCTTCGCGCCGGGGTTCTCAACCGCGGAGCAGATCTCCGACGTCTCAGGCCGCGGCGTCGGTATGGACGTGGTGAAGACCAACATCGAGAAGCTCAAGGGCACCATCGAGATCGACAGCGAAGTGGGCAAGGGCACCACGATGCGTGTGAAGATCCCGCTGACGGTGGCGATCCTCAGCGCGATGATGGTGGGCGTGGGTGATGAGATCTACGCCGTTCCGCTGACGAGCATCACCGAGATCGTCAAGCCCGAGCCCGCGCAGCTCGCGAGCATCAACCGCTTCCCGGTGATGCGTCTGCGCAACAGCGTGCTCCCGCTTCTGTCCGCGGCCGAGCTCTTCGGCGCCGAGTTGAAGGCCCAGGCCCTGGCCCGCGCCGCGAGCACGAAAGCCACGGACACCACCGAGTTCAAAGGTGCCGACGGCAAGTCGATCCCCGTCCCCGAAGGCGAGGCGACGCCCGAGAACCCGCAGCCCTTCGCGGTGGTCCTCGTCAGCGGCGACAAGCGCGTGGGCCTGCAGGTCACCCGCCTGATCGGCCAGCAGGAAGTCGTCATTAAGCCCCTGGACCGCTTCCTTGATAAGGGCGGTCCGGTCAGCGGCGCCACCGTCCGTGACGACGGAGGCGTCTCCCTCATCGTCGATGTTCAGCGGCTGTTCAATATCGCCGCCGACCGAAGCGCCGGGAACTCCCCCGCGGCTTGAACGCGTGTTTGAAACCGTCCGGCGGCCTGCATTCACACAGAACCCCTGAAGCCCAGCCCCGTTCCGGCCGAAGTACTGCTCACCCAACCAGAGGAACCCCACCATGGACCCAGCCTTCATCACGCCCTTTATCGCCTCGGTGCAGAACGTCTTCTCGACGATGATGCAGTTGCCCGTGCAGTTGGGTGACCCGAGCGTCAAGATGACCCCCGCGGTCTCCTACGACGTGTCGGGGATCATCGGCATGTCGGGCGACGTGGTGGGCAACGTGGTCATCTCACTGCCCATGCCCACGGCGCTGCGACTGGTTGCGCTCTTCACCGGCACCGAGATGAAGGCCGACAACCCCGACTTCGCCGACGCCATCGGCGAGCTGGCGAACATGATCTCGGGCAACGCCAAGGGCATGTTCGCGGGCAAGAAGCGCGTGCAGATCAGTTGCCCCTCGGTGGTCATCGGCAGCAACCACACCGTGGCGCGCCCGAAGGACGTGCCGTGCATCGTGATCCCCGCGTCCACCGACTGCGGGCAGTTCGTGATCGAGATCGCGGTTGCGCAGCGCGAGAACACGCAAGCCCAGAGCGCCGACGCAACGGCCGAAGCCAACGCCTGATCAGTTCACCCTGTCCACCCACGAATCATCACGCACACACACGCAGATCGAACTCACGCGAGGTTTCTATGCGAATCCTGCTCATTGACGACTCGAAGACGATGCGGAACATCCAGAAGTCGGTGCTCGCCCAGCTCGGGCACACCACTGTGGAAGAGGCCTGCGACGGGCAGGACGCCCTGAACAAGGTCGGCGCGTTCCAGCCCGAGCTCATCCTCGTGGACTGGAACATGCCCAACATGGACGGGCTGACGTTCGTCAAGAACTTCCGCCAGACCAACAAGAACACCCCCCTGATCATGGTCACCACCGAAAGCGAGAAGGCCCGGGTGATCGAGGCCATCAAGGCCGGGGTCAACAACTACGTCATCAAGCCCTTCACCCCCGACCTGCTCAGCCAACGCATCACCGAGACGCTCGCCAAGCGTGCGGCCTGAACCGACCCGGTTCCGCCGAACTCCTCAACCGACCACACCATCCGCCGACACACCATCGTGTGTTTGGTGGATGTTTGCAATTCCACCTCGTCGAAGGTCGATCGGCGGTGGGTCAGAATGCGCGCAAAAGCGCGGACAAACGGGAAATTTCTCTTCCCCCCGCTGGACACGGAGGGGCGGTTTCGTTGACAATGCGCCTCTCCAATGTCGAAGGTGAAATCGTCCCAAGTCGTTCTCCGCCAAGCACTTGCGCGCACGCTGGCGGCCTCGATCGTTTCCGCGTGCGTCACGCTGGCTCACGCCCAGCCTGCGAAGCCCGAGCCAACGCCCCCCGCTCAGGTGCCGTCGACCGAACAGCCTCAGCCCGCGCCCGCCTCGACGCCGACACTGTTACCACAGGCTGAAAAGCCCGCGAAAACGGCGGAGCCTTCCGAAGCCGTCTTGCTGCTGCGCGACGGGCGCTCGTTCACCGGCATTTTGGTCACCAAGGACGACGAGAAGTTTGTCCTGCGGATCGCCGGGATCGACACGACCTTCGACGCTGCGAAGGTGGAGCGGTACCGCCTGCTCGAACCGGTGCTGGAGCGGTACGCACGCATGCGGGCGCAGATCGACGAGAACGATGTGCCGCAGTTGGTGGAACTGATCGATTTCCTGATCTCGCGGGAGAAACTCGAAGAAGCGCTGAAGGAAGCCCAGGCCCTTCGCCAGCGTCAACCGGCGAACCCGGACGCGCGGCGGGCGCTTGAACGTGTGCAGAATCTCGTCGATTTGAGGTCGAACGCCGACGAACCTGATGCGAACGCCGCCGGGACCGATCCCGCGGGCACTCCGGCTGAGCAGACCGGTCACGCGCCGCTGATGACCCCTGAGCAGGTGGCGCTGGTGAAGGTCTACGAGGTTGATCTGGAAAAGGATCAGTCGGTGGTGATCCCTCGGAACGTGGCTGAGGCGGTGTTGCAGAAGTATGCCGAGAGCCCGCTGGTGCCCACGACGAAGGAGGGTCGCGAAGCGCTCATCCGCGAGGGGCCCGGGAAGATCCTGGACCTGATGTTCCGCCTTCGGGCCCGCGAGTTTTACCCGCAGGTCAAGGTCGTGCAGACCCCCGAATCCATCCGGCGTTTCCGCGACGAAGTTCAGCAAACCATCATCATCGGCGGGTGCGCCACCAGCGGCTGTCACAACAGCGCCACAACCGGGGGGCGGCTGGTCTTCAGCACCAATAAGCCCGCCAGCGAGCGGACCAGCGTGACGAACTTTTACATCCTCAACCGCTTCCGCACCAGCGACGGCAAGGGGCTGATTGATACCGAGAACCCCGAGCGGTCGGCCTTGATCCAGCTCGGCATGCCCCGCGATCGCAGCCTCCGCCCGCACCCGGCGGTCATCGATGCCGTCACGGGCGCGGATTTGTGGAAACCCACGATCAAGTCGAGCGCGGACCGGAAGGTGCAGAACGTAACCGACTGGGTGAACGCGTTGTACCTGCCCAGGCCTCAGTACGACGTTGGTTACAAGCCTGTGAGGCCCTTTGAGCCGCAGATGCCACAGGCGGGGATGGGCGCGGGCAATCCTGCGGGAAATCCCCCGGGTAAGTGAACCCGGAGCGAGCGATCGCTCGTATTGGATTTTGTCAGGATGTTCGTCAGCCGTCGTGTTTGTGGACAGAACGGGCGTCCGGCGGACTGGTGAAGGCGGAGGTCCGAGGCTGACCGGAGGGCCTCGCGGGGTCGGGCGGAATCTGCTAAAGTCTTGACCCTTCAGGGGCTTGCGCGTCGTTGGGCGGTTGGCCTGATGGCGTTGCCCTCGATGGGGCTCGCGGATCGGGGTGGGGCGCGGGGATCGTGGGGCCGGTGGGGCGGCGTGGTGTTGGTGGTCGTTTGGTCGAAGAAGAAGAAGGAACGGTTGAATATGCACAGCAGCGTCCGCAAGCCAGCTCGCGTGAATGTCCGGGGGATCGTGTTGGCCTTGGGCCTGATGATGGCTTCGGGGGGCCTGGTCTCCCTGGGCGGGTGTGACCGCACAACTGAGGGGCAGAAGGCCCTGAAGAAGGCGACGGAAGAGATGGCGGTGCTGACGGCGAACGGTGGGGGGGTCAGTTCCAATCCTGAGTTTCGCAAGAAGCGCTACGAGGAGATCCAGAGGACGCTCGCTTCGTTCCGCGACAGCACGGAAACGGGCATCGCTCCGGCGGCGGGGTTGATGTGGGCGAGCGCTACGGCGGGTCTGGGCGAACTGGAGATTGAAGTCGCCGGTCAGCACGACGCGAAGGCGTCGATGTCGGCGGCGGACGCGCTGCGGTACGTGTCGATGTACGTCAGCGAGCTTTCCAACGCGAAAGCCGCGGGGAAGGTGGACGTCTCGAAAGAGCAGCAGGCCCTGAGCAACCAGCGTGCGGAGAAGACCGCGGAGTTGAGCAAAGTCAGCGGCGAACTGACGAAGAACCAGGGGCAGCTCGATCGTCTGAACGCCGAAGCCAAGCGCGTGATGGACGAGGCGAAGGCCAAGCGTCGCACGGCGCTGGAACTCCGCGGCAGCGCCGAGGGCAAGAGCGCCACGGAAGGACTTGAGATCGTCAAGAAGGCGGCGGAAGTCTCTCGCGAGGCGGACGCGCTCGAGCGCAAGGCGGGCGAGATCAGCGCCAAGGCGGGTGAGTTCCAGAGCACCGTGACGGACCTGACGCGTGCGAAGGAATCGCTGGAGAAGACGCTGAAACTGATCGACGACTCGGGCAACGCGTTGAAGGCGGTGCAGGCGCAGGCGGGCGAGGTTTCGCGTGAGCGGTCGGAATCGGCCTCGAAGATCGCCTCGGACGTGAGCAAGAGCATCGCGGAGTTGAACACCACGCGGCAGGCGCTTCTGGCGGCGCTCGACGGCGCGGCGAAGAAGACCGGCGACGCCCTCGCTGCGGCGAAGAAGGTCCCCGCCACCGACAGCGACGCGGGCTCGCAAAAGCTCGCGGTGGCGACGTATTCGATCCAACTGGCGGAGATCGCCTCGGCGCGGGCGCGCGATGCCGCCCGGCTGGCCCGCGTGCTGAGCAGTGCGGCGAACGCCAACCCGGCGCTGCCCGACGGCGCGGCGCTGAAGGACGCGGCGGAGAAGGCCGACCAGGAAGCCCTCGCGGCGGGTGCGGCGGCGCGCGAGGCCTTCGAGAACGCGAAGAACTCCCTCGACGGGATCTCCAAAGTCAGCGAGTCGGTCAAGGCCCGCCTGGAAGCGTTGAGCCTTCGCTTGGCGGCGCTCGCGGAGAACCGCGCGGTGGCCACGCCCGCGCCGACGGTGACGGCGTCGAGTGTCGGCGCGTCTGCTGCAACGGTGGGAGCGGCGGAAAGCGGTGATATTGCTGAAGTCAAGCGGGTCGTTGCGCAGATGCAAGAATCTGCGAAGGCGCAAGACATCGGCGCGTTCCTTTCGCACATCAACTTCGACGAAAAGACGCAGAAAGCGATGTCGACGATGGTCGGGGTGTCCAACTCGATCAAAGCTTTGGATCAAGTCTGTAGTGCGAAGTTGAATGCAGGGCTGGAGGAAGCGGCTGGACCTTTGGGGGGCGCACTTACGAAAATGTCCGGCGTCAAGTCGTTCGAGGGCGAGTTGGTAGACGAGTTGAGCGACATGACTTTTAAATCAGTCTTGCCGGGTCAAGTTGAAGTTACGAATCGCAAAGGGGAGACTCAGCGGTTCATCAAAAAGGGTTCGCAATGGCTGATGAATCCTCCGGGTGATCTTCCTTTAGGTATGATTGAACAGATGTCTGCCTTCGGAACAGAATTGAGCGGTGCGGTTGATGAGATAGCGAAGGATGTTACTGCTGGAAAAATCTCAACGAAAGAAATGTTGCAGCAAGTGTTGATGACCAGACTTGGTCCAATTTTTAGAAAGCTTGGCGGTGGCATCAAGTGAGTGTTTACGCTGCGGCGAACCAACGGTTTGGGGGCGTGTTGATGTGCCCAGCTCAGTGACAGTTTTCGGCGAAATGTTGATCGAGTGGTCTGTTCGGTGTGATTGAAGCTATGACGCACCTCAAGTGCGTTCGACAGGGACACATGATGACGACGAAAGCGCGAGTGTTGCTGCGATCGGTTCTGGCTTCGGTGATGCTGCTGACGCTGGCGGGCGGCGTTGTGCGTGCGCAGAGCCTGCCCTCGGGCGTGGTGAGCAAGAGCGAACTGACCGAGACCGATCGGAGCGCGGTCAAGGCTTGGCTTGACTCGCAGGCGGGCGGTTTATCCAGCGACGATCCGAAGGTCGTGAAGACCTCGCGCGATGCGATCCTGCAACCGCTGCGGAGTGCCGCCGCGGGCGGTGGCGTGTCGGTTTCGTTCCGCACCGAACTGCAGAAGCAGTTGTACCCGATCCTTGAGGCGAACATCGCCGACAAGCGCGAGCTGGTGGCGGTGAATGCCGTGCGCCTGGCGGGAGAGACGGCCCACGCGAACACGCTGAAGCTCGTTTCGAAGGCGCTGGATGATGCGCGTCCGGGCGTGAAGTATGCGGCGTGTTATGCCGCCCGAACGACACTGGACGCGGCGAAGGTCAACCCCGCCATCAGCGCCCGCGACATGATCGTTCTGCTGGGCAAGCTGGGGGAGGTCGGCTCGGCGACGACCGACCCGCGCGTGCTGGAGGGTGTGGTGCTGGCGATGGAATCGGGCGCGTCGATCCCGGAAGCGACGATCGCCGGGGCGCGGGTGCAGTCGCTCACCGCGCTCTCGGGCGTGGTGAACAAGCAGGTCAAGCGCCTGGGGACGAACGAGGCGCCGGCGCCGATGCTCGCGGGGCTCTTGCGGGCGGCGTCGGTTGCGCGGTCGGTCTTTACGGATAGCAGCGCCGGCGGTCAGGCGATCACGGGTCAGGGTGGCAAGGCGATGGTCGAACTGGCGGGCGATCTGCTCTCGCTGTCGGCGAAGCTGTGCGACAGCCCCGCCGTCACGGGTGATGATCGCGGCACGCTGGAGCAGATGACCGCGGCGGCGGAGGCGGTGCTGGTGCTGGCGATGGACGCATCGGGCAAGCCCGCGCCGGGGGCGAAGCTTTCTGAGCCGCTGCGCTCGGGTAACTGCGAAGGTGTGAAGAAGGCGGCCGAGGGCGTGCTGGGCAGCGGCGGAGTGGTGGTGAAGGCGTTCAACTTCGCGGGTGATCGCTTCAAGCTGTAACGGACGCGGATCGGATCAATCGTGCGGGCTGCGCGGGAAGCGCCGGGGCGAGTTCGATGTTCAAACTGCTCGTGCCGGTCGCGGTGCTGGTGGCGGTGCTTCTGGCGGCGGTGCTGATCGATCGGCCGCTGCCGCGTGCGGACTTTGTGTACATCGAGCGGTCGGAGGTGACCACGCTGGACCTGCACAAGGCCTCGTGGATGCACGACCTGCGGATGGCGACGAATATCTACGAGGGGCTGGTGCGGTACGACAACTTCACCGCGGACTATCGCAAGAAGCCCGCAACCGCGGAGAGCTGGACCGTCAGCGAGGACGGGCGGACGTGGACGTTTACGATCCGCGCGGGGGCGAAGTGGTCCAATGGCCAGCCGGTGCGGGCGTCGGACTTTGTGTACTCGTACCGCCGGGGGATGCTGCCCGACATGGCGGGCGATTACATCTCGATGTTCCAGCTTATCAAGGGCGGCAAGGCGTTTTACGACTGGCGTGCGAAAGCGCAGGGCGCTTTCGCGGCGGAGTCGAAGGGGCGTGCCAGGCCCGCGGAGGCGGAAGCGCTTTGGAAGCAGACGCTGGCGAAGTTTGACGAGCTGGTGGGGCTGAAAGCGCCGGACGATCGGACGCTGGTGATGGAGCTGGAGAGACCGACGCCGTATTTGCTGGAGGTGCTGGCGTACGAGGTGATGGGCCCGGTGTACCCGCCTTTGGTGGATCGGTTTCAGAGCATCGACCCGACAACGGGGATGGTGAAGTACGACTCTGGGTGGACGAAGCCGGGCGTGCTGATCGGCAACGGGCCCTTCGTGCTGGAGGATTGGCGGTACAAGCGTGAGATCCGCCTTCGCAAGAACGAGCACTACTGGGACGCGAAGAACATCCACTTCAACACGATCTCGATGCCCAGCGTGCCCGACGGCAACGCCGCGGTCTTGGCCTTTCAGACCGGTGCGGCGGACTGGCTGACGGACGTGAACGTGGCGTTCCGGGGTGATCTGGTCGCGAGGCGCGAGGCGTACCTCGAGAAGCACAAGGACCTGGTGGAGAAGCTCAAGGCCCAGGGGCTGGATCGCGTGGAGATCGATCGGCGATTGCCTCGGGATGAGGCGTTGTTCCTTCAGCCCATGGACAGCTTCGGGACGTACTTCATCAACTTCAACTGCCTGGCTCGCTTACCCGACGGGCGTGCGAACCCGCTGAGCGACGCGCGGGTGCGGCGGGCGCTGGTGATGGCGATGGACCGATCGAACATCACGAAGAACGTTCGGCGTGCGGGTGAGGAGCCGGCGACGACGCTCATCCCGCCGCGGTCGATCGGCGGGTACGAATCGCCCAAGGGGCTGGCGTGCGCGCCCGATCCGCAGGCGATTGCGCAGGCGAAGCAGTTGCTGGTTGAGGCGGGTTATCCGCGGGGACAGGGCCTGCCCACGCTGGTCTTCTTGTTCAACAAAGAGGGCGGGCACGACCTGATCGCGCAGGCGATCAAGCAGGACTGGGAGCAGAACCTCGGCGTGTCGGTCAGCCTTGAGCAGGTCGAGATCAAGGTCTTCCGCGAGAAGCTCAAGAACGGCGACTACATGATCTCCCGCGGCAGTTGGTTCGGGGATTACGGCGACCCGCTGACGTTCCTTGATCTCAACCGCACCAACGACGGCAACAACGACCGCAAGTACTCCAGTGCGAGGTTCGATGCGCTGCTCGACGAGGCAAACAGCCGGCGCGACCCGAATGAGCGGCTGCGGATCCTCAGCGAGGCGGAGCGCGTGCTGATGGAAGAAGACCTGCCGCTGGCGCCGGTCTTTCACTACAAGCTGCTGTACCTCTTCGATCCATGGAAAGTCTCGGGGATCACGCCTCATCCGCGGCAGAAGCAGTACCCGTTCCAGATGAACATTTTGGGCGATGAGCTCGGGCCCGACGTGCCCATGCGGATGCGCCCGGCGCTCAAGCAAGGCGCGGGAGGGACGCCATGACCGCGCTGATCGTGCGAAGGCTCATCCAGATGCCGGTGATCTTGCTGGTGATTTACACGCTGACGCTGGTGCTGGCGTGGAAGATCCCGGGCTCGCCCTTGGACAAGGGCGAAGGGCGTCGCCCGCCGGCGGAGGTCCAGGAGGCGATGCTGCGCCAGTACAACCTCGAGAGTTTTTGGGGTTTCTATTGGTCGTACCTCGACAGTGCAACCGGCGTGAAGTACGTTCGCGAGTCGCTCAGCGGCGAGGCGGCGGCGGTTGAGAAGGCGGCGATCGAGGCCGGTCGAACCGCGCCGGTGCGGCGCGTCTTTGATCTTGGTCCATCGCTGACCGACGCGGCGTGGCGCGTGGATGAGATTCTGCTGGGCAGTTTGCCCGTGAGCATGGCGCTCGGCTCCGCGTCGATTCTCATCGCCCTGGCGATCGGGCTGACGGCCGGGATCATCGGGGCGGTGAAGCCCAACTCCGCGGCCGACTTCTTCACGCTGCTGCTCTCGCTGGTGGGCATCAGCCTGCCCAGCTTCGTCATCGGCACGGTGCTGTTGATGATCTTCGCGGTGTGGCTGGGGGTCGTCCCCGCGGGGGTTTACTCTCCAAAGACCGCGCTGCTCGGGGCCTTCACGCTGAGCTTGCCCTACGCGGCGTACGTGGCGCGCCTGACACGCCTGGGGATGATCGAAGTCCTCGGGGCCGATTACATCCGCACCGCGCGGGCGAAGGGCGTCAGCGAGTCGCGGGTGATCCTGCGCCATGCGCTGAAGAACGCCGCGTTGCCCGTGGTGAGCTACATCGGCCCCGCGACGGCGATGGCGATGACCGGCTCGTTCGTCATCGAACGCGTCTTCAACATCAACGGCATGGGCCAGCACTTCGTCTCGGGCGTGATCAACAAAGACCTCTTCCTGATCATCGGCGTGGTCATGGTCTTCTCAACCATGCTGATCACGCTGAACCTGATCGTCGACGTGCTGTACCGCTGGATCGACCCGCGGATTGAGTGAGATCGGGGCGGGAATGCGAATGTGAACTGAACGTGAAACTGAACGTGAACGCGAACGCGAAAGAGCCGGAGTCGGCGTGCAAGGGTGGTGCGGGATGGCGGAATCTGTTCGTGAGACGAAACGTGTGAGCCCGCTGCGACGGTGGTTGCGTCGTGCGGCGGTGTACTTGACGCTCGGCTTCGTTTCGTGCGTGCTGGTGACATGGTGGATGGCGTTGGTGAGACCTTGGAGTGACATGGTTCCCAACATCTTCGGTCGGCAAACCTTCGATAAAAGGAGGGAGTGTTACTGGCCACCACTCGCGCTGCATGAGTACAAGGAGACGAGCGTGTTCGTGCTACCGACTGCTGTACAGGACATTGTTTCGATTGGCGTAGGTCCGCTTTGGCATGAAACTAAGGAGGCGCGACGAGTAGGTGCTGATCCTCAGACGCACGAGGACTTTGAGTTGAAGTTCCGCCGGAAGCTGCAGCACGCGGCATCAGAGTACACGGCCGTGGCGCGAACGGCACGAGCCGTTCCAGTCGTGATGACAGTTGATGGCCGCTTGCGCAGGTTTCACGAGTCGTGCTGGGGTTGGCCTATGCGATGTTTCTCCATCAGCGTCGCTCATCGGTGGACACGACCTGATACGACAGCACAGGAAAGTAAGATAAAAGGTTGGGTCATCATTCGAACTGAGTTCAACGACCCCCGCTTCATTCTTCCCTACTCCCCCGTCTGGCCCGGGCTGATCGTGAACACACTTCTGTACGCGGCCGCGATCGGTGCGATCGTTGAGTCGATGATGTTCGCCGCGCGTGCACGTCGCCGTCGTGCCGAACGCTGTGTCAAATGCGGCTACTCACTCAAGGGCCTCGCCCCGGGTTCACCCTGCCCAGAATGCGGTGCAGAAGCGGCAGTGCGGTCAGCGGGAGTCAATCCATGAGCCCAAACACATCAAAGCGTGAACCTTCAAGAGCTCGGCGGCTGATCGTTCTTGCGGCGGTGTACTTGACGCTCGGTTTCGTTTCGTGCGTGCTCGTGACGTGGTGGATGGCGTTGGTAAGGCCGTGGTCCGTTCATGCTGAGAACATTTTCGGAACTTCCCTGTCGAGCGAGGATTGGGATGAGAGGTGGAGCATGGGATCGGAGGGATGGTCGGATGCGACCATCTCGATGAAGGCGATTTCTGTTTGCGACTACACCCAGATGCTGTTCAGTGCGCTGCGGCACAAGTACCCGCAGGCTCCACAGCTACCGCAGGATGAAGATACCGAAGAAAAGTACGAGATTCGGTTTCGAGCCAAGCTTCGCGAAGTCGCGGCTTACAACCGGATCATCGCACGCGAGTTTCCGCATGTTCCGGTCATTGCCTTTCCTGACGGACGCATGATGAGTTATGAGTCGTCAACCTGGGGTTGGCCCGCGCGGAGCCTGTCGACACGAGTGATTGGCCCGTTCATCTCGGTGCCAACGCCACATGTATCGAGTCGCGTCATCGGCGGCTGGATCATCAAGTTAAATCAGTACGACCATCCCCGCTTTGTCCTTCCCTACTCTCCCGTCTGGCCCGGGCTGATCGTAAACACGCTTCTGTACGCAGCCGCGATCGGTGCGATCGTTGAGTCGATGATGTTCGCCGTGCTCACCCGTCGCCGCCGTGCCGCACGCTGTGTCAGCTGCGGCTACGCACTCAAGGGCCTTGCCCAAAGCTCGCCCTGCCCCGAATGCGGCCAAACGTCCAAGACCTGATCCGGCGTCACGCAACCTGCACTTCACCCGGCCGTCTTCACGTCCACTTCACACCCGTAACGGTGTGAAGCGTTCGCTCTGCACAGATTGTTTGAAGAATTACCCGCGAAGCCTGCGGCGGCTGGTGCCGTGGGCTTGCACGCAGTAGCGTAGCGATGCCGGTTCGGTCAGTCCGTGAGTTATCCACCTCAGCATGAACAGGAGTTGCACCATGCTCAGCCACAGACGCACCCGCACGCGCGTCGGCTTTGTCTCCGGCGTTGCGCTCGCGATGGTCGCGGGCGTTCACGCGTACGCGGGCGAGGTGACGCTGAATCCGGCAGCGGATTGCACGATCTACTACCGCACGTTCACGCCCGCGCTGCTGCTCAGCAGCGGTTCGGGCGAGGCGATCTTCGCGGGAAAGACCTATGTCCACGGCGATTACCGCCACCGCTCGTTCATCCGCTTTGATCTGTCGTCGATCCCCTGCGGCTCGCGCGTGGTCGGTGTGACGCTGTCGATCGCCGTCGCCAACGCGCAGAGCGCCGTGCCCGAGACGCAGATCGCGCTGCACCGCGCGCTGGCGGCGTGGGGTGAAGGACCGTCGTCGAGCTTCGGCGGGCAAGGTGTGCCGAGCGAGACGGGCGATGCCAACTGGTACGAACGCTCACACCCCGGCGTCCTCTGGACCACGCCCGGCGGCGACTTTGCACCCGTCGCGAGCGCATCGACCAACGCCCCGCTGCCGCCTGAGCGGGTTGTCTGGTCGTCCACGCCCGCCCTTGTCGCGGATGTTCAAGCCTGGCTCATTCAACCCGCGGTCAACTTCGGGTGGATGCTCAAGGGCGACGAGCAGACGATGGGCAGCACACGCCGAATGCACAGCCGCGAGGCGGCTTTGCAGAGCGACCGCCCGACGTTGCGTGTGCGGTTCATCGCGCCGGGCGAAGGATGCTCACCCGCGGACATCGCAGACGACGCTGGTGTACCGCTGGTTTCACCTTCGGGGTGTTCGAGCATCCCGGTGAACACGGGCGTGAACGAAGGTGATTACAACGCGTTCTTTGCAGCCGACGGGTTCTTTCTTCAGGCGGGGATCGGCGCGGGCGCCATCGGCCTGCACTGCGACATCGCCGATGACGCGGGGAACCCGCTGCCGCCGTTCAACTCGGGCGGGCTCGGCGCGAACAATGGCGTCAACGAGGGCGATTTCAACTGTTTCTTCAACAGCCTGTTTCTGCCCTGCGAGTAAGCGAGATTGCGCGTGAGATCGAAGTGGTCGGGGCCTTACCCGCCGCAGGCCGCACTGACGATCTGCAGGAAGTCGGCGTCCTTCAGCGACGCGCCGCCGACGAGGGCGCCGTCGATGTCGGGCTGGCTCATGAGCTCTTTGGCGTTCGCGGCGTTCACGCTGCCGCCGTATTGGATCCGCACGCCCGCGGCGGCGTCCTTGCCGAAGAGATCCGCGAGGACCAGGCGGATATGCCGATGCGCGTCCTGAGCGTCCTGGGGCGTCGCGGTCTTGCCCGTGCCGATGGCCCAGACGGGTTCGTACGCGATGACCAAGCGGTCGAGCTCGTCGGGGCGAACATCGCGCAGGCCCAAGCGGACCTGGCGCTCGTTGATTGTGTTGGTCTGCCCGGTCTCGCGCTGTTCGAGCTTCTCGCCCACGCACAGCACGCAACGCATCGCGTGGTGCAGCACCGCGCGGACCTTCAGGTTGATCAGGTCGTCGCCCTCGTGGATGACATGGCGGCGTTCAGAGTGCCCCACCAGCACCGTCTTCACGCCCACGTCCCTGAGCATCCCCACGCTCACCTCGCCCGTGAAGGCGCCCTTCTCGGCGTGGTAAACGTCCTGCGCACCGAGGGCGATGTTTGACCCCGCGGCACACAGTGTCTCGCTGATGGCCGGCAGATAGACGAAGGGCGGGAAGACCGCCACTTCCACTTTCTTGCCCTGGGCCTGCAGCGAAGCAACGCCCGAGGCGACAGCCTTCGCCAGCGCGATCCCCGTGGTGCGGTCGGTGTTCATCTTCCAGTTGCCGCCGATGATCGGCACGCGGTTGCTTGCGGTCATAGTGGGCAGAGCATACACCACGCAAACCCACGCCGCACGCCTGAAAACTGCGGGGCAAACGAAAAACCCCGCAAGCCGAGAGGCCCGCGGGGCGAGGGTTAAATCGAAGGTGCTGAAGAGGCTCACGCCGGGGTGAGCGTTACTCGCGCTTGCCGAAGAGCTGGACCAGCAGGCGGAGCATGTACCAGTAGACCATGACGATGGTCACCAGGAGGCTGTAGCCGGCGTACCACTCGAAGGCCTTCGGGGCCTGCTGCTCGGCGCCCTGCTCGATCAGGTCGAAGTCGAGGATGAAGCAGAAGGCGGAGTAGACAAGGAAGATGCCCGTGATGCCGATGGCCAGCGGGCCCTTGTTCCAGAGGATCGAGGTATCAACGCCGAAGAGTCGGGCAACCATCGCGCCGATGACGAAGATGAAAAGGCCAAGACCAGTCACCATCATGATGCGGCTGAAGAACGGCGTATTGCGGACGATGTTCAGCTTGTACAGCCCGAGCATCGAGACCAGCGTGGCGATCGTGCCGCCCGCGGCCGCGTAGATCACGCCCGTGCCCATCTTGCCGCCAAGGGCGGTGTCCTTCATCATCGAAGCGGCCCACATGGAGATGAGCGCGACGAAGCCGCCCTCGAGCACCGCGTACGGCACGGCAAGGAAACGGGCCGACAGCGGCTTGAAGAACATGATCAGACCCAGGATGAGCGTCCCGAAGATCGAGACGAGCATGCCGGGCAGAAGGTGCTCCGCCTTATCGAAGAGGAACGTCGCGCTCGCCACGGCCGAGGAGATCATCACGCCCGTGAGGATCATCGTCGTGTTGATCGCGCCCTGAACGGTCATGACGTTCGCCGGGCGCATCCCGAGTTCAAGACCCGGGGAGTTCCGCCAGCCGGTGAAGGCGTTGTTGGTCAGTGTCGGATTGCTGGACTGAAAACTGGACATGTGTGCAAACCCTCCTTGTGTTCCGTCGTGAAATACGAACCCCGTTCGCTGATCGACCGCCGGACGCTCGCCGCGGCTTGGCTCTGCGGGATATCGTCCCAAGAAGCCTCTCCGCACGCACAATCGTCCGTCGATTGACCTCCCCGGGCCTGACGCTCCCTGATTCGGAATCCCGATCCAAAGGTTGCCCCAGGCCGAAGTACCAAACATTGTACCCTCGAACCGCCAGAAAAGTTCGGTCAAGACAGGGGGGGCTTGATCGGGTGTGAGTAAGGTAAGTGTTCATAATTCACCGCCATGACCCACGTAAATCGACCCGAATCTGATCCAGACCATACCGCCGAGGGAACGAGGTCGGTCTTTCAGCAGCTCGGCCTCGTCCGGTCGGTCCTTCTGGCGGTCGTCGCCATCGGGTTGATCGTTCTGTGGTTTACGAACTTCAGCCTCCGCCCCGGTGCCGGCGGCGGTGCCTCGGGGACCGCCGGGACAGGCACGAGTGGGGGGGCGACCGCGAGCGCGGGCACGCAAGCCGTGCAATCACTCCCCGCGGAACTCGTCCCGGCGCGGGTTGTCGTTCTTTCGCCGGGCCTTGCCCAGACCCTTCGAACCCTCAACCTCGCCCACCTCGTCGTCGGCCGCCACGCCTTCGACGAATGGTCCGACCCCGCCCTGCCCGTCTGCGGCGACCAGACCGGCATCGACTTTGAAAAGCTCCTCCTCGTCCGCCCCACGCACGTGCTCATCCAATGGGGCAAACGCGACCTGCCCGAGCGGCTCGTCTCGCTCGCGAGCAAGCAGGGCTGGATCCTCCGCGACTATCCGCTGCTGACCCTCGACGACGTCGCCGACGCTTCGAGCGACGTGCTGACGATGCTGGCGATCCCCGAGCGTGCGCGTCAGCAGAAACTGCGAGAGTCCGCGATCGTCGAAGGTCGTGTCGAATTGCCCGATGAAGAAACACTCATGCTCGCCGCCACGGCGCTCAAGAACATCGCGCCGATCGCCGCGCAATCCCGCTTCAACGGCTCGATCCTGCTGCTGCACTCCACCACACCGCCCGCGGCTCTCGGGCCCGGCAGTTTTCATCATGACCTGCTTGTCAAGCTCGGGCTCACACCCGCCATCACGCAAGGCTCGGCGTACATGCCCCTCGACCGCGAGGACGTGCTGCGTCGAGCACCCGAAGCGATCATCCTCATCCAGCCGAGCCGAGCGGGCGAGGCCCGTGCACCGCGCAACGCCACCATTGGCGACGCCACGCCCCGCGTCATCACCGGTGAAGCAGCCATCGCACGCCTCGGCGGCTTGAAAGACCTCGACATCCCCGCGATCAAGAACCGCCGCGTGGCGCTCATTGACGAGCCCACGGCCCTTCTCCCCGGGCTCGGGCTTGTCCGCGTTGCTGAGGCGATGCGACTGGCCGGTGAAGCATTCACCGAAGTGAAAGCCGATCAGCCCAAAGCCCAGCCCGCCCGCACGCCCTGATCAACGGTGTACGATCGGCGCATCATGGGCACCGCCGACGCAACGACCACCGCTTCTTCCGCGCTCTTCGACCCGCAGGCGATTCTCGAATCGCGCGTGCGCGGCGCGATGGTCCGCGCGGTGCCCGACCTCGCCTCGCAAAGCCCCGAGGCCATCGACCCGATGGTCACCGCCTCGCGCAACGCGAAGTTCGGCGATTACCAGTGCAACGCCGCGATGGGCCTGGGCAAAAAGCTCGGCAAGCCCCCGCGCGAGATCGCCCAGGCGATCATCAAGAACCTCGACCTGACCGACATCGCCGAGCCGATCACCGAGGCCAACATCGCCGGCCCGGGATTCATCAACATCACGCTCAAGCCGCAGTCGCTCTCGTCGCTGTTGACGACGATGGCGGGCGCGTCGATGGGCTTCCCCGCGCCGGGCTCGCTGGGCACCGCGGTGGTCGATCTCTGCGGGGTCAACCTCGCCAAGCAGATGCACGTGGGTCACCTGCGCTCAACCGTCATCGGCGACACGCTCGCGAACATCCTGCAGCGCGCGGGGTGGAAGGTCATCCGCCAGAACCACGTGGGCGACTGGGGTCTGCCCATCGCGATGGTCACCTCGCGATTGATCGATCAGGCCGCCGCGGGCCAGATCGACCTTTCGAAGGTCACGCTCGACGATCTGGACAAGGCGTACAAAGCCGCCCAGCGCGAGTGCGAAAGCGACCAGCGCGGGCTGTTGATGGCGCAGCGCTGGCACATGGGCCCGAAGATCATCGCGGAACTGCAAGCCCAGGCCGACGGGGCGGCGGAGAAATCCGAGCGCGCCCGCAGCGTGCTGCGCCGCCTGCAAACGCACGACAAGGACGTGATGGCCGTCTGGCAGCGGATCAGCGACGTGACGATGAGCGCCTGCCTGACGATCGCCTCACGCCTGAACGCCGACGTGCGCCCGGAGCATTCCGCGGGCGAGAGCTCGTACGCCGAGGAACTCGCCCCGATGGTCGCGGAGCTTGAGAAGAGCCAAGTCGCGCAGATCAGCGAGGGCGCGCTGGTGATCCGCCTTGAGGACGTTGGTCTCAATGAGCCGCTGCTGATCCGCAAGAGCGACGGTGCGTTCCTGTACGCGACGACCGACATGGCCGCGATCCGGCGGCGTGTCCAAAAGCTCGGCGCGCAGCGCGTGGTCTACTGCGTCGACGCGCGTCAGAGCCTCCACTTCAAGCAGGTCTTCGCCGGCGCATCAAAGGCCGGGTACGCCAAACTGCCCAGCGGTCAGAACGCGGTGCTCGAACACGCCGCCTTCGGCACCATCCTCGGTGAAGACGGCCGCCCGTTCAAGACCCGCTCGGGCGAGAGCGCCAAGCTGGGCGAACTGCTCGATCAGGCCGAGGCGTACGCATTCGAGGTCATCACGCAGCGCTCGCCCGACATGAGCGAGGACGAACGCCGGTCGATCTCACGCACCATCGCCGTGGCGGCTATCCGCTACGTCGATCTCTCCACCGAGCGCATCAAGGACTACGTCTTCAGCTACCAGCGCATGGTCAGCTTCGAGGGCAACACCGGGCCCTACCTGCTCTACGCCCTCGTGCGCATCCGCTCGATCTTCCGCAAAGCCGCCGAGCGTGGCATCAGCACGAGCGACCTCCCAGCGCCGACCATCGCCCACGCCGCGGAGAAGACCCTCGCGCTCGCGCTGCTGCGCTACCCGGGCGTGGTGCAGGACGTTGCCAAGTCGCTCGAACCCAGCCGCCTGTGCGCGTACCTCTACGAGCTCGCGGGCGTCTTCAGCACGTTCTTCGACGTCTGCCCGGTGCTCAGTGCCGCCAGCGACAGCGAGCGTGCCTCGCGACTGGCGCTGTGCAAACTCGCCGAGGGCGTGCTCGCCGAAGGCTTGAAGCTGCTGGGCATCCCCACGCTGGAAAAGATGTGATTCTGTCGGCCCGATCGTTGCGAAAAGCCATCAGCCCGGCTGCTTTTCAACCACGGCCTCGCCCTTCGCCGCCGGCGTCACCGTCGGCTCCGCGATCGGCACCGTCTTCGCTGCATCCGCCTTCGCCGCCTCGCCGGGCTTGCTCTCGATCTTGATCGGCTGCTGAATAATGCTGCCGTCGGGCGCGTACATCAGCCCCACCGCCGCCAGCTCGGTCTCGCTCCAGGGTGAACTCGTCACCTCGCCCGGCAGCGGCGCCCGCACCAGCACGCGGTCGCCGGCGCTCAAGCCCGAAGCCACCGCCGCCAGTCTCTCCGACCGCTGCCCCAGCTTCACCGCCACGCGACGGACCTTCCCGCCCTCGCTCTTCAGCACGTACCGCACCGGTCCCTCGGCAAAGATCGCCTGGATCGGCACGCACAACGCGTTCTCCGCACGGTCAAGGCGGATCTGCGCCTCGCACCGCATCGAAGGCTTCAGCCGCGAGTCGTACGGCGGTTGCAGAATGATCTTCACCGTGTACTCGCGCAGGTTCGGGGCTTCCCAGTTCGACCGCTCCGCCAAAACACCGATGGATTCGACCGTCCCGTTCACCGCCACGCCCGGCAGCGCGTCGACCTTCAACGCCACCGACTGCCCCGACTGCACCTTCGCCGCGATCGACTCGCTCACGCGCACGCTCGCCCGCATTGACGACGTATCGGGCAGCGCCAGGATCAACTCGTTCGGATACATCTTGCGACCCGCGGCCATCGGCCCGTTGCCACTGAAATGCCAGGGCGGGAGCAAGCTCGTGCCATAGACCACCAACCCGTCACTGGTCGCCCGAATCGTCGCGCTCTCGATGTCCTTTTTCAGTTTGTTCACCGCGTCCTCACGCAGCGAAACCTGCTTCCGCTTGTTCTCTCGATCCGCCAACTTGCTGGCCACCTGACTCTCGTTCTTCCGCTTCGTGCGATCGAGCTCCGCCTTCGCTTCCTGGAGCGCCGACTCCTTGCTCCGCTGCTCACGCGGAAGCTCAAAGCTCTCAAAGACGTGGCTGTCCAGTTCCGCCTTCGAGAGGGCCGTCTCCGCCTTGTGCAGTTCGAGCTGGTTCCGCTGGTGCTCGTCCTTTGAGAGGAACCCCTTCTCCAGCAGCTTGCTGTTCTGATCGACCTTCTCTTTCAGGCGCTTCACCTCGCTGCGCCACTCGTCGATGCCCTGCAACAGCGTCTGCCGCTTGCTGCGCACTTCGCCCTCGAGGAACTTCTTCAGGTCCAGCTCCGCAAGCTCAACCGCCAGCGTCGCCTTCCGCACGGCCGAGTCGTTCTCGTTGATCTGAATCTCGTACCCCTGCTCGGCGCTGATGAGTTCCGCCTTCGAACTCTCCAGCAGCAGCAACTCCTGATCCAGCCGCTTCTGAATTTCCTCGGTGTTCACCCGCGCCAGCAAGTCGCCGGCCTTCACCTGCGTCCCTTCCTTCACCAACTCCATGATCGTCGTTTCGCTCTCCAGCGGGTTGCGAAACTCCTTCTGATCCTTCGCCTCAAGCAACCCCGTCCCGACAGTCGTCACGTCGAAGGACTGAATCGAGACTTCCGCCTGATCCGCGATGGCCGCGCCGCTTCCCCCCGAACCCGGGATCGATACTTTCGTTCCCACCTTCGCGGAGTTCTCGCTCGGCGAGGCCTGCAGCGCGAGCGCCGAGCCCAAGGCCGCAACGGTCAGCAGCGTGCCGCCGGCGATGACCAGCGCCCGAGTCGAAAACCCGCGCCGACGCCGAGCATGATTCGCGAAGCTCGCGTGGTCCGCGACAGATTCTGTATCGCCGGCACAGTTCTGAGCGTCCGATGTCTTCATGTCACCCTCGAGCATTCGTCGATCTCACCATCGGTGCTACCGACAAGCCTCAGCCCGGACGCAGTTCAACCCAACAACCTGCCCAACCCAGACCGCGCCGCGACCGAATCACGCCGTGTTCACACCGACAAAGACACCAAGATCGTTCCCGCGTGCGATTCCGTCAGGACTTTGACCGGAAACCCCAAACGCACGGCCCGAGGGGTGAATGTTCGGGTTCTGGGCGATTCTGGAAACCCCCCGAATGCACGATCGAGGCCGCACGCATCATTCGTCCTCGTCGTCATCCTTCTTCTTTGACGACGCTTGCATGAGCTTCACCGCGTCCTCGGGTTTGATCGAGCCCTCCGCCACATACGCCGCGATCTCACGACGTGTCTTCTCCGTCTCGCGATGTTTCAGCACGCGCCGAACAAAGCTCACCGTGATCCCCAGCGCCGCGATCAGCAGCCCGCCCACCAGCGCGATCTGCCCCATCTCATCGCTCGCGCCCAGCGTCAACGGAAGTGTGAAGATCTGCATGTCCATTCGGCGTGCCTTTCCGATTCAGCCGACCGCCCACAAGCCCACTTCAACACGTCGAGGCGGGGCTACCGCTTCTCCGGGCTCTCCCCCGCGCGCATGAGTTTCTCACCGTGCTCCGGGGTCATCGAACCCTCGGCGATATACGCCGCGATATCCCGCCGCGTCTTCTCGCGTTCATACGTGCGGTACATACTGCTGATGTACCACATCACCAGCCACACCAGCACGACGACCCAGAAAAGCTCCATACCTGTTCCGCTCGCTGATGAAAGGGTGATGATCCTCTACGCCGCTGGGCACCCACCCCCGCCCCGCCGAACCCCTCGCCCATGACGATAGCCTTTCGGATCGCCATTCCGTCGATTTCACACTTTCAGCCCGATGACCCTCCCGCCGCCAAACCCGCAGAGCCACGCCGCCCCGCTCGATCCGAGCGACCAGCAGCTCATCGAGCTGATCCTGAGCTGTTACGCCCGCGGCATCTTCCCCATGGGTACCAGCCGCCCCGGGCCCCTGGGCCTCGCCGGCGCCCTGCTCGAAGACGGACCCGTCGATTGGGTCTCCGTCGATCCGCGCTCCATCCTCCCCCTCGACGGCCTGATCATTTCCCGCTCACTCCGCGCAAAGATCCGCAAACGCACCTTCACCATCACCCTCGACCGCGCCTTCGAGCAGGTCATTCAGCAGTGCGCAACCGTCACCCGCTCACGCAACCAACTGCTGGGCGAGGACCCACACGAACCCGCCGCGGTTGCCGATCACGACGACGAATCTGAGCCAGCCGCCGACGACAACCCAACCTGGATCAACCCCTGGATCATCGACGCCTTCACCAAACTCCACCGCGCCGGCTACGCCCATTCCGTCGAAGCCTGGCTCACCCCTGATATCTCCGCCGACAACCCAGCCCCCAAACCCATGCTCGTCGGCGGGCTCTACGGCCTCCACCTCGGCTCCGCCTTCTTCGGCGAAAGCATGTTCTCCCGACCCGACCTCGGCGGCACCGACGCCAGCAAAGTCTGCCTCGTCCACCTCGTCGACCACCTCCGCTCCCGCGGCTTTACGCTCCTCGATACCCAATACGCCAACCCCCACATGCAACGCCTGGGCGTCATCGAAATCCCCGTCGCCAAATACCTCAAACTGCTCAAGAACGCCCTGAGCACATCGGCAACGTGGTGAGCCGCACGGCCGCCTGAGACGAGCAGCGAACAGATTCCCTCACATCCTCGCCCGGCTGATCGGCCATCTCACCGACAATCAGCCGAACACGGGGCTGGCAAAGGCGAAATCAGCCCGCGAGCCGGGTATTTATTGGCATTCCGCCACGCCTGCGGTATCGTCTCCCCTGAGGAGTGTCCCCATGAAGACGAGCATCATCGTGCGCGCCGGCGGTCTCATCGCCCTCGCCCTCCCTTTCACCAACATCGCCAACGCCCAGAACCTGGCCTTCAACCGCCCGGTCACCGGCAACACCTTCTACGACTCGGGCAGCGAGACCTTCACCTGGCAGAACGTCACCGACGGCCAATACAACGACACCGGCATCCCCGGCGACTGGTCCTTCTGGCTCACCCCCAACAACACCGGCGGCTTCTTCACCGTCGATCTCGGCGACCTCTTCTCCGTGACCTCCTTCACCCTTCAGAACACCCACAACCGTGGCTTCAACGACCGCGCCACCCGCGATTACACCATCAGCCTCTCAACCGACGGCACCAACTTCTTCCCCGTCGCCTCCGGCACCCTCGAGTTCTTCACCAGTTCCTTCAACCCCATCCCCACCGTCGCCGTCAACATCGACCCCACCATCGGTCGATACGTCCGCTTCACCGCCAACTCGTGGTACGGTGCCAGCGCCGGACTTAACGAAATCGAAGTCTACGGACAACCCATCCCAACCCCCGCAGCCGCCGCGGTGCTCGCCCTCGGCGCGCTGACCACCTCGCGCCGCCGCCGGGTGTGAGCGTCGTTCAATCAAGGCCGCCGAGTACGTGCGTTCGTTCCCGTTGTAAGATACGGGCGTGACCAACACCCCACCCAGTTCGTCACCCGCGCCGTACGTCAAGACCACCCGCCCCGCCGTCGGCGACGAGCTGGCCTTCGACTTCCGCGCCGAGTCGCCCGGCTGCCAGTTCTCGATGGCCCTCATCGCCCTGCTCGTCATCGCCGCCCCGCTTGCGTACGTCATCTCACAAACCTATAACGCCGGCCTGCCCCTCGCAACAGGCCTTCTCGCCATCCCCTTCGCCCTGACCCTCATCCTCTCAATCTGGGCGATCTCCGACGCCGCGATGGTCGTGCTCAAACGCCGCCGCCAGCCCGACTTTGAAGTTGAACAGTTCGACATCACCGTCAATCGCGCCTGGGTCGTCCGCGCCGATTTCAATCCATCCGACAGCGTCGACCTCGACGACTTCGAGACCCCCGATCCAACCGCGCCCACACCCCCGACTCCCCTCGGCCCAACCCTCCCCTGGCACGTCCTGCTCCTCGAACTCACCGACGCCCGCCTCATCAGTATCACCGGCACCGTCGCCCACGCCGTGCGCACACCCGCCTGGCAAATCGCCTCACCGCACCTCCGCATCGTCGCCCGCCCGCTCGTCCCAGGCTTCGGCCGGGTCATCCTCTCCAGCTC
>JACVCS010000130.1 GCA_016741915.1 Phycisphaerales bacterium
TGGAATGTGGGATTTGGGACAGGGGAGGTCGGGGGGATAGAAAAGAGGAAGGGGGTGCCAGTGGCAGAGCGGGAAAAGGCCGGAGAATCGGGATTGGGCAATGGGCAATTGGCAACAGCAGAAAGACCCCCTCCCCCCACGTTCCCAAATGCCCCCTGCCCCTCTGCGATTGCCGATTCCCGATTCCCGATTGACAGTCCCCACCCCCGATTCCCGATTGCCAGTCCTCGAACGGCTTCCGTTCGTATCCCCAACCCCCAACCCTCGTTTTTGAACGAAAATCAAGCCAGAGCGCTCTGCGCGGGTACCTTTTTACTCCGCAGAGGTACCTTTTCTCTATGCGCAGGTACCTTTTTACTCCTCAGAGGTACCTTTTTACTCCCCAGAGGTACCTTTTCTCTCCGCGCTGGTACCTTTTTACTCCTCAGAGGTACCTTTTTACTCCGCACGGGTACCTTTTGGCTCTCAAAAGGTCCCTCGCCGCTCCGCGCGGGGACCTTTTCGCGGCGCTTTCGGCCTGATGCGCTGGTGCTTGAACTTGTTTCGCGAGCGCTGGCCGGGCGGTTGGGGGAAGCGGATGCGGTCGATGGGGCTTGTTCGATCCGCGTGCAACTGTCCGGATGGCGGCCTGCGGCGGATTGAATGTTGATCATTCACCGACTCAATGAATCCAACCACGTTTGTGCCCGTGCGGTGTTCGTGCGGAGGCGTTACGCTTGCGGCCTATGTCGAAACGGAAAGAGCAGCGCGGTTCTCGGTCAACTGAAGTGATAAAGCGTCGTTCACCCGCGGTTCCCAAGAACGGTGCCGGTGCGGCGGCCGTGCAACCTGTTGCCGCGGGCAACGTCGACCCCGGCAAGCCGTGGGGGCCGGACAACCCGCACCCGCTCAGCACAATGAAGACCGAACTGGTCTGGGAAGGCAAATACGACGAGTGGGGCAACCGGCGCACGGTCGATGCGGCCGGGCTGGCGATGCCGATGCAGCGGATCGAGACAATCGACCAGCCGCGGAGCGAGGCGGCCGCCGCGGGCCAACTGGCGATGTTCGAAAAGAAGTCCACGCGCGTGGACGACTTCCGCAACAGGCTCATCTGGGGCGACAACAAGCTGGTGATGGCCTCGCTGCTGAAGGAGTTCAAGGGAAAGATCGACCTGATCTACATCGATCCGCCGTTTGACGTGGGGGCGGATTTTTCCATGAACGTGCCCATTGGGGATGGCAAAGAGGAGATCGAGAAGGACCAATCGGCGATGGAGATGGTGGCTTACCGGGACATGTGGGGCCGAGGACGGGATTCCTACGTCCAGATGATCTCCGAACGCGTGACACTGATGGCATCGCTGCTGAGCGAGCGCGGAACTCTCTACCTGCATTGCAATCAGGGGATGATGCCGTTTTTGCGGCCGGTCTTGGACGAAGTTTTCGGCGCGGACAATCACTTGAATGACGTGATCTGGCACTTTGAGAACAAACCCAAGTTCTCTTTCTCAAAGGTCCTGCCTCGCGACTGGGAGATTCTTCTAGTCTATGCGAAGTCGTACGGAGATCATGCTTTTAAACACCAGATGGTGCCGGTAAAGGAAGTGCAGCAGCAAGCAATCGTTGCGTGGGATCCGGTCGCCAAAAAGCGCGTGGCCAAACGGGATGAGCGTGGAGACATCATCTACGAGACCAGAACAGAGAAGCTAATGGGGAGTGTTTGGATTCTGCCAATTGTCCACCCCATCGCGCACGAGCGCACTGGTTACGATACTCAAAAACCCGAGACACTCCTTGAACGCGTCATTGAGATTTCAAGCGAACCCGGCGACCTTGTCGCCGACTTCTTCTGCGGCTCCGGCACCACCGGGGCCGTCGCGGAGAAACTCGGACGCCGCTGGATCATGGCCGACCTGGGCCGCTTCGCCGTCCACACGACGCGCAAGCGTCTCATCGACGTTCAGCGAACACTCAGCGCTGAAGGCAAGCCCTACCGCGCCTTCGACCTCTACAACCTCGGCCGCTACGAGCGGCAGTGGTGGCAGCAGGACGCGCTCAAGGGGGCCGACACGGAGCATCGCCGCGTGGTGCTGGAGTTCTTCCGGGCCGAGGTGCTGGACCCGGCCAAGAGCAGTTCGCCGCTGATCCACGGGCGCAAGGGCCGGGCCGTCTGCCATGTGGACGGGATTGACAGCATCTTCTCCGCCGCCGAAGCCCGTGAAGTGGCCAAGGCCGCGGCGGGGATGGGAGCGACCGAGTGCTACTGCCTGGCGTGGGGATTCGAGATGGACATCCGCCAGCGGATCGAAAAGATTGAGGCCGACCTGGGCGTGAAGTTGACGCTCATCCCCATCCCCCGCGAGATCATGGAGAAGAACCGCAAGGGCCCGCCCCCGTGGCTGGAGGTTGCGGTGCTGGAGGCGGAGGCGGTGTACCGCAAGGACGGGGGCGTGGATATCAAGCTGACGAAGTTCCTTCCCTCGCTGGCCGAAGTGCCGACGAAGGAACTGGAGTCGATCAAGGAGCGTGCGGTCAAGAGCGGGTTCGACTTCATCGACTTCTGGGCGGTGGACTTTGAGTGGGATCCCTCGGGTGAGAAGCCGTTCAATCACCACTGGCAGGATTACCGCACGCGGAAGGACCGGAGCTTAAAGACCGTCAGCGACGCCGGGCACGTCTACGCCAAGAAGGGCAAGCACACCGCGTGCGTGAAGGTGGTGGATGTCTTTGGGTGCGATACGAGCATCACGGTGAATGTCAAGGTGTAAAGGGGGCAGCATGGCCGCGAAGAACGAAGTCTCAGCGTTGAACCTTGATTCGATCCAGCCGCTCTACGCACCGTGGGAGGAACCAACCGCCCACCGCGGCCGGGCCGACCAGCTCGGACAGCCCGCACCGATCGTCGCCCGGCGCAGGCCCAGCAAGAAACCCGTCGTGAACACACTGCGCGGCGCGGTCCGTGAATGGCGGGAACTGGGTTACCCCGGTGTGAGCGCCACATCACAGCTGCTGCTGGGGTACTGGTTTGACCGGTCGCACCGCGTCAAGGCTCCCGACGGCAGCGAGATCGAGTTCCGCTACTACTTCTGCCAGCGTGAGGCGGTGGAAACGCTGATCTTCTTGAAGGAGTATCGAAAAACCGACCGTGTGAGCCAGATTCTCGGCGAATACGGCAGTCCGACCGAGCGGACCGCCGCGCTGGGGGTCAGCGACGACGAGGACGCGTGGGCCCGGGCCGCGTTCAAGATGGCCACCGGCAGCGGCAAGACCAAGGCGATGGCCCTGTGTATCGCATGGTCGTACTTCCACGCGTGCTTCGAGAGCCGATCCCCGATGGCCAAGCATTTCGTGTTGATCGCGCCGGGCCTGACGGTGTACGAGCGGCTGAAGGATGACTTTACCGGGGGCAAGATCTTTGACGCCGACCCGATCATCCCGCCGGAATGGCGCGGAGATTGGAACATGTCGGTTGTTGAGCAGGACGCCGCGGGACGTGCCGCCACCGGCGGCGTGATCTACCTGACCAATATTCATCGGCTCTACGACCCCACCAAACGCCGGGGCAAGAAACCGGCGGAGTACCACGACTTCATGGGGCCGGCGGTGAACGCGGCGGCGGCGCTGGACACGGGCGAGGCCCTGCGCGAGCGGATCACGGCCCACAAGACGCTCATGGTGCTCAACGATGAGGCGCACCACGTCTGGGACCCGGACTCGGCGTGGAACGAGGCGATCGAAGCGTTGCATCGGGGCTGTGCCGCGCGCGGCGGAGCGGGCATCGTCCATCAACTGGACTTCTCAGCCACCCCCAAGGACGACCAGGGAAATCTCTTCCGCCACGTGGTCTGCGACACACCACTGGGCGAAGCGGTGGACGGCGGGATTGTGAAGTTCCCGATCATCGGGAAAGCCACCAAGCTGGCCGAAGGCACACACACCAACGCGGGTTGGAAGTACGACACGCACCTGCGCTTGGGCTATGCGCGCTGGAAAGACAAGTACGAGGAATGGAAGACCAACGGGAAGAAAGCCCTGATGTTCGTCATGTGCGAGAGCACGCAAGCGGCGGACGAGATCACCCAGCGGCTCAACACCGACAAGGACGCGTTCCCGCTTCTGGCGGCGACGAACAACGGCGCAACCGGCCGGGCGATCAACCTGCACACGAATCTCAAAGGCCGCGTCGTCATGCGCGGAACGGGCGAGAACCGGATGCCCGTCTTCGAAGAGAAAGAGGGAGAGATCAGCGACGAAGATCTCAAGGCGCTGCGGAAACTCAGCCGTGAACTTGATTCGGGCGATTCGCCGTACTTGTGCATCGTTTCGGTGCTGATGTTGCGCGAAGGGTGGGACGTGAAGAACGTCACCACGATTGTGCCGCTGCGGAAGTACAGCGCCGAATCGGGGATTCTGGCGGAGCAGACACTCGGACGCGGTCTGCGGCGCATGACCGGGCCGGGGACGCCCGGCGGGGTGGTGGAAACCGTCACGGTGATCGATCATCCCTCCTTCGCCGAGCTCTATCGAGAGGAGCTTGAGCAGGAGGGCGTGATCCCGGAAATGACCGACGCGGAGAAGACCGAAAAAACGACGGTGGACATCTTTGTCGATCCAAAGAAAGACACCGCCGCGCTCGACCTGCTGATCCCCCAACTTTCGGCGGGGTACGGCGTCAAGCCGACCGTGGAAGGCCTCACGATCGCGGACGTGCAGAAACGATTCGGATCCATGGCGAAGTTGCCGCTTGGAAACAAATCGGACCGCGTCATCGACTTTGAAGGACGGGCACTGACGACCGGTGAAGTCATTCAGCGACTGCGGCTCGAACTGCCATTGATGGCGACCAACGCCATGGCCGTGTCGTACTACGTTCAGCTGATTGAAGGTGAGTGCAAGGTCGGGGGGCTTTTCAAGACCATCGGCGGTCTGATCCAGACATTTATCGAGGAAGTTCTGTTCGAAGAGAAGATCGATCTCTACGACCCTCGTCTTACGGCCAGGCTGGGAGACCCGGATGTCGCGACCCACGTGCTGCACGTCTTCGTCCCGCTCGTGCGCGAGCGGACTGTGGAAACACGAACCCGAGCGGCCGAGTTACCCCCGGTATCGCTCCGGGATTGGAAGAGCTACAAAGCCAGTCATAGCGAGCGTAACCCGTGCAAACCGGCATCCAAGACGATCTTCAACCTCGCACCGTGCAGGGGCGGGCTGGAGGCGGCGCTTGTTCCCTTCCTCGATCTCAAGGACAACGGTGTAGCGGCCTTTGCCAAAAACGCGGGCCCGCAGGCGTTGCGGATCGACTATGTCCGGGTCAACGGACAACTGAGCACCTATGCACCCGACTTCATCCTCCGCGACGATCAGGGGGCGATGTTCCTGGTAGAAACCAAGGGCCGCGAGGATGCGGATGTGCCCCGAAAGGCGCGAGCGGCGGTGGCGTGGTGCGAGGCGGCGAGCAAGCAATCCGGAAAGGGGCAGGGGACGGGTGCGCAATGGTCATACGTCTTCATCCCACAGAACGCGATCGATGCCATGTCGGGCGGTTCTTGGCCCGACCTGGTCCGCGCGTGCGCCACAGCGTTGGACGCGATGGTCCGAGAGAGAGAACTGGAAGAAACCGCACCGCTCTTTGTCATGGCGGCGGCGCAGGATCGAAAATCAAACCTTCCGGAGTTTATCGATCAGGAGACGATGAACGCTTTGCCGGACGCTGCGAAAAAAGCCGCCGATGAAGCGATCATGATGTTCGAGTTTTTGCGAAAACGAGAGGGCGCGAACCTCGCACCGGCTTTCACGCCGCTGCTCGGTGTTCTCGATTCGGCCGCAAAGTCGCTTGTCGCCGGAAAACTCCAGCCGCTAGTGCCCGGTCTTCCACAGGATCAACGGGCATGGTTTGAGCCGTACTTGCAGGGAGCAGGATCAAAGTCGCATGACCACTATAAACGGGTTTCCCAAAACACAAGAAAGGCGTTGTTGTTCGGAAGTGGCCTTATGCCGATCGGAATCCTTCGAGATTGCCTTGACTATGCACTCAATGATTCCGCTCGGTTTAAGGGCGTCTTTGAGAGCATTCGTGATGTGTTCCGATTTGAGGGCAGCAGAAAAGTCCTGGAAGAGGTCACGGCCATCTACGACTTCCGTAACAAGTATGTTGCCCATCAGGAAAACGAACTCACGGATGTCAAGGCCGCGGGCCTGGCACTGGCGCGATGGATCAAGGGAATCGGCCTTCTCACGTCTTTAGCCGACAGCCGTTCCTCCCAATAGCCTAGTACCCTTGCTTTCGTACGCGCACCTTGCTGGTTCAACCCATTACAC
>JACVCS010000131.1 GCA_016741915.1 Phycisphaerales bacterium
GGGAACGCACCGAGCGTCGTGGGGTGGGGCGGGGGGGCGGGGTGGCTGGGAGGTAGGCGGGGGCAATGGGGGGGGGGTGGTGGGCGTTGATTGGACGTGACGTGGCGGTGTGGGTGAGAAACAGGAGCGGAAGGATTATGCAGTTGAAGAGGAAACACGGATTGGTGTGGTCGGCGATGGCGGTGATGGCGCTGGCGGGCTCGCTGGCGATGGCGCAGCCGGGGGCGGGGGGTTCGGGGGGTGGTGCGGGGGGTGGTGCGGGGGGTCAGCCCGGGGAGCGTGGTGGGCGTGGTGGTGGTGGTGGTGTGGGTGGCGAGCGTGGAGAGGGGCGGGCGGATGGGCGGGGGATCGAGCGGGCGATGCAGGGCCTGCGGAACGGGTTGCGTGAGTTGAAGTCGACGATCGATGACTCGAGCAAGATGGAGCAGACGCTGCTGGCGGTGAGCCGGATGCAGCAGTCGGTGATTCTGGGGAAGTCGGCGAAGTCGAACGAGTTGAAGGGGATGGACAAGGCCGACGAGGCGGGGAAGCAGAAGATCCAGTTGGAGTATCGCAAGAGCATGAACCAGTTGGCGACGAAGCTGCTGGAACTCGAGGCGAAGCTGCTGGACGGGAAGACGGCGGATGCGAAGGCGATGATCCCGACGATCGAGCAGATGCGCGATGAGATGCACAAGAAGTTCCAGGGTGAGGGTGGGAAGGAAGGGGAGGAGAAGAAGGGTGGGGCTCGGGGTGGTGAGGGTGGCGGGAGTGAAGAGAAGAAGCGGTAAGTTTGGGTGATTGGTTTTATTGAGCCGGCCCTCTTCGGTGGGGGCCGGTTTTTTGTTTTTGGGTAGAGGATGCACCGATCGTTCGTTGGACGATTGGTGGCACGGGTTCGTTGATTAGCGGAGACGGGGAGATGCACCGATCGTCCTTTGGACGATCGGTGGCACGGGTTTGTTGATTGGTGACGCACGGACACGTCCTCTGCCCCTCCGGGGCAGGGTGGGGAAGATTCGGTGATTCGTGTGCGCGTTGTTCTCCACGGGTTGCGCTGCGCTTCACCCGTGGCTACAGGCCTGCGCCCCTTCGGGGCGAAGAGATTGGTTGCGGGAGGGGAGGGACCGATCTTTGTTCGGTTGATTGGTGGTACGGGGGTCGGTGGTGGGAGATGCACCGATCGTCCTTTGGACGATCGGTGGCACGGGTTGGTTGGTTGGTGGCGAAGGGAAGATGCACCGATCGTTCTTTGGACGATCGGTGGCACGGGTGTTTGTGCGCTTGGCCCACGCGGAGCGTGGGCTTGTCCAGCACGCCACGCGGAGCGTGGCGGTACCCGGGCGACGGTGGCACGGGGTGCGGAGGGGTGCTACGAATCGTCCCCGTGAACTTCAATGGAGGGATTTTCGTGAAGACGAACTGTGCGGCGTTGGTGGCTGGTGGGTTGGTGTTGGCTGGGTTGGGCGGTGAGGCTTTGGCTCAGGGGGAGCGGGCTGGGGTTGGTGGGGTGTCGGCTGTGCCTGCGCCGCGGGGGGCGGGGGGGGCGGGGTGGACGCATTGGACGGAGATGCCGATTTTGGGGAATCCGGTTTCGGCTTGGTTGGTGTGTGTGGGTGTGGCGGTGGTGGTGTACTTGGTTTTGACGATGGTGCGTGGGGCGGTGGTTTCGCGTTTGGCGAAGGTGGCGGCGAAGACGACGACGCGGGTGGATGACTTGGTGGTTGATGTGCTGCGGGGGATTCGCAGGCCGGTGGTGCTGGTGGTGGCGGTGTTTGCGGGGATGGCGGCGTTGTCGCTGCCTGTGCAGGTTGAGAACGGCGCGCGGATGATCACGGTGGTGGCGGTGGCGGTGCAGCTTTTGATTTCGTCGCGCCGGGTGATCGACTTTGCGCTCGAGGCGCTTTTGAAGCGTGCGGTGCATGAGGATGGGAAGCCGGACGAGACGCTGGCGAGCAGCATGGGGGTGTTGCGGGTGGTGGTGTTTGGGGCGGTGGTGGCGGTGGTGATTTTGCTGGCGCTGGATAATTTGGGCGTGCAGGTGACGCCGCTGATTGCGGGGCTGGGGATTGGTGGCATTGCGGTGGCGCTGGCGGCGCAGAACATACTGGCGGACTTGTTCGCGAGCGTGTCGATTCTGCTGGACAAGCCGTTTGTTGTGGGGGATTCGGTGGCGATCGGGGACAAGAGCGGGGTGGTGGAGCGGATCGGGATTAAGACGACGAGGCTGAGGACGCCGCAGGGCGAGGAGCTGGTGTGCGCGAACAACGATTTGCTTGGTTCGCGGCTGCACAACTACAAGCGGATGAGTGAGCGGCGGGTGGTGCATGTGTTGGGTGTGCGGTATGAGACGGCGGTGGAGAAGCTGGAGGCGATGCCGGGGTGGGTGAAGGGTGTTGTGGAGGGGGTTGAGGGGCTGCGGTTTGATCGGTGCCATTTGGTGAAGCTGAACACGTACTCGGTGGACTTTGAGCTGGTGTACTTTGTGCGGTCGGCGGATTTTCTGAAGCACATCGATGCGCAGCAGTTGGTGCTGCTGGGGGTGATGAAGAAGCTGGCGGCGGAGGGGGTGGAGTTTGCGTACCCGGTGCAGGTGCAGATGAACGGGTGAGGGCGGGGAGACGGGGCGGGGTGGGGGTCGCTAGGATGCTGATCGGTTGGTTGTGAGAAGGTGGTTTTGAATGGATGGGCACGGCTCGGAAGGGCTGTGCCACCAGGAAGGCGTCACGATGCAAGGCTTGAAGTCGGCGGAGATCCGCCGGATGTTCATCGAGTTTTACGCGAAGAAGCATGCGCACGCGTTTGTGGCGAGCTCGCCGGCGGTGCCGGTGGACGATCCGACGTTGCTGTTTACCAACGCGGGGATGAACCAGTTCAAGCCGATCTTTTTGGGGCAGGCGGATGCGTCGAGCCCAATGGGGAAGCTCAAGCGTGCGGTGAACAGCCAGAAGTGCATCCGGGCGGGCGGGAAGCACAACGACCTTGAGGACGTGGGCAAGGACACGTACCACCACACGTTCTTTGAGATGCTGGGGACGTGGTCGTTCGGGGACTACTTCAAGAAGGAGTCGATCGAGTGGGGGTTTGAACTGCTCACGAAGGTGTACGGGATCGACCCGGGGCGGTTGTACGCGACGTACTTCAAGGGTGATAAGGCGAGCGGGTTGGAGCCTGACCTTGAGGCGAAGGCGATCTGGGAGGGGTTGCTTGGGCCGGGGCGGGTGCTGCCCGGGAACATGAAGGACAACTTCTGGGAGATGGGTGATACGGGGCCATGCGGGCCTTGCTCGGAGATTCACTTTGACCGCATCGGCGGGCGTGATGCGAGCAAGCTGGTGAACACGGGTGATCCGGATGTTTTGGAGATCTGGAACCACGTGTTCATTCAGTTCAATCGGGAGAGCGCGGGGCTGAAGGCGCTGCCGGCGAAGCACGTGGATACCGGGATGGGGTTTGAGCGGCTGGTGAGTGTTCTGCAGAACGTGCGGAGCAACTATGACACGGATGTTTTCGGGCCGTTGTTTTTGGCGATCGAGAAGGTGACGGGTGCGAAGAAGCCGTACACGGGGCGGCTGGGTGCGGCGGACAAGGACAACACGGATACGGCGTACCGGGTGATCGCGGACCACATTCGGACGCTGACGATTGCGATCACGGACGGGGCGGTGCCTGGGAACGAGGGGCGTGGGTATGTGCTGCGGCGGATTCTGCGGCGTGCGGTGCGGTACGGCAGCCAGACGCTGGGAGCGCGGAGCGGGTTCTTTGCGCAGTTGGTGCCGGTGGTTGTGGAATCGATGGGTGAGTTCTTCCCGGAGCTGAAGAAGAATCCTCAGCGGGTGATGGAGATCATCAAGGACGAGGAGGAGAGCTTTGGGCGGACGCTGAGCCGGGGGATTGTGTTGTTTGACGATGCGTGCGTGGCGGCGTTCAAGGGTGCGCGGTTGGTGCCGCATTTGCAGATGGCGGGTGCGACGGCGAGCGCGAGCAAGGACGCGGACGGGTGGACGGTTGCGATCCATGAGAAGGACGGGCACAAGCTGGTGGACATGAAGAAGCTCCGCGAGATCAACGCGGAGTGGAGCGATGCGCACTTTGCCCCGGCGCGGGGGATCAGCGCGGAGGATGCGTTCAAGCTGTATGACACGTACGGCTTCCCGGTGGATTTGACGAACCTGATGGCGGAGGAGCGCGGGCTGAAGGTGGACATGGCGGGGTTCGAGCGGTTGATGGAGGAGGCGAAGGAGAAGGCGCGGAAGGGCGGAGCGGGGAAGTTCTCTGCGGATGAGGGGATGATGCTGCCGCCGGACGCGATTGCGCGGCTGAAGGCGATGGGTGTTGAGAGCACGGAGGACAGCGATAAGTTCCACGGGCGGGAGATCCGCGCGACGGTGAAGGCGATCTGGAACGGCTCGAACTTTGACGACGAGGCGAAGGCGGGCGTGGCGGGTGTGCACGCGGTGGGTTTGATTTTGGATCGGACGAACTTTTACAGCGAGATGGGCGGGCAGGTGAGCGATCATGGGCGGATGACGTGCAGCAAGCCGGCGCGGGAGAATGGCGGGCCCGGCGGGACGGCGGAGTTCAAGGTTGAGCACGTGCTGGCGATGGGCGGGTATGTGATGCACGTCGGGCGGGTGATGCACCATGAAATCCGCGTTGGCGAGACGGTGAACCTGCACGTTGATCAGACGCGGCGGCACGCGACGGCGGCGAATCACACCGCGACGCACCTGTTGAACCTGGCGCTGCGCGAGACGCTTGGGCCCGGGGCGGATCAGCGCGGGTCGCTGGTTGCGCCGGATCGGCTGCGGTTTGACTTTGCGGCGGGGAAGCCCGTGTCGCCCGAGGAGATCGTGAAGATCGATGCGATTGTCTCTGCGCAGGTGCGCGCGGGGCTGACGGTGCACGCGGAGGTGGTGCCGCTGGAGAAGGCGAAGGGGATCAAGGGTCTGCGGGCAGTGTTTGGGGAGGCGTACCCGGACCCGGTGCGGGTGGTGAGCATCGGGCGGAGCGTCGCGGAGATGCTCGCGGAAGGCGATGAAGCGAAGGCGATGAAGACGAGCGTGGAGTTCTGCGGCGGGACGCACGTTGCGGATACGAAGCAGATCGAGGCGTTCGCGGTCGTCGGTGAAGAGGCGGTTGCGAAGGGGATCAGGCGGCTGCTGGCGGTGACGGGGGTTGCGGCGAAGGCGGCGGAACAGGCCGGGGAAACGGTGCTGGCGCGCGTGAAGAAGGCGGCCGGTTTGGATGGGACGGCGCTGGCGGCGGAGGTGAAGCAGATCGTCGCGGAGACGGAGAGTCTGACGATCCCGCTGAGTGTGAAGCAGCAGATTCGCGCGGGGGTGGCGGAACTGCAGGAGAAGATGAAGGCGGCGGATAAGCAGGCGGGTGCGGCGCGGGCGCAGCAGGTTGTGGCGCTGGCGCAGTCGATTGCCAACAGCCCGGAGTTTGAGGTCGCCAGCACGGTGGTGACGACGATCGAAGCGGGGAGCGATCGCGATGCACTCGCGGCGGCGCTGAACGCGGTGCGGGCGAGACTGCCGCGGGCGGGCGTGCTGCTGCTGAGCCCGGATGAGGTTGAAGGGAAGATCACGATTGTGGCGGGTGTGCCCGATGCGCTGGTGAAGCGTGGGTTGAATGCCGGGGAATGGGTGCGTGCGGCGGCGAGCGCGTGCGGCGGGAAGGGCGGCGGGAAACCGGACCAGGCGCAGGGCGGGGGGACTGATCTGACGAAGATCAAAGAGGCGATGCAGGCGGCGAAGCAGTATGCGTTCAGCAAGGTGCCGATGTGAGTGGCACTGAGGAACCAACGCGCGGCGAAGTAAAGAACGAGGGGGAAGGTGCGGGCGCGGAGGAGAGGGCGTGGCCTGAGGTGCCGGCGATGCCGGAGATGCCGGTGTTTCCGGAGATTCCGAAGCGGGTTGAGAAGGTTGAGGCGGCGAAGGGGTCGGGGCTTTCTGGGCTCTCGGCTGGGTATGCGTTAGCCACGGAGTTTTTGGTGTATCTGGGGGTGTGCACGGCGTTGGGGTGGGCGGTGGATAGGTATGTGGTGGGCGGTGGGCAGTTGTGGACGGTGGTGGGAGCGGCGTTCGGTTTGATCGGCGGCGGTGGCCGGGTGTTCCGGCGGGCTGTCTCGATGGCTTAGGTTGGGCGGCGTGGGAGGGGGGGCAGGACGAAGGGGCGTTTAGGTGCAGCGGGTTGGGGCGTGGGTGGGTGGCGTTTGGGGGTTGGGGGCCTGCGGCTGGGCCCTCCTCGTGAAGGACGCTAGG
>JACVCS010000040.1 GCA_016741915.1 Phycisphaerales bacterium
GGGCTTTGATGCGAAGGGGGTGCAGGTGTGGGGGCCGGGGAAGGGTGAGAGCGTGGTGTTTGGGCCGAAGGCGACGGATGTGAAGGCGGATCGGCGTGATAGCGGGTTGATTGTGATTGATATGAACGCGCCGGAGACGGGGGAGGTTGCGTCGGCGGGGAAGCAGGTTGCGGTGCAGTACACGGGGTGGTTGTTGGATGGGTATCAGTTTGATAGTTCGCGGCGGGAGGGGCGTGAGCCGCTGGTGACGGGGATTCCGCCGACGTTGATTCAGGGGTGGAATGAGGGGCTGCCGGGGATTCGGAAGGGGCAGTTCCGGCGGTTGATCATTCCGGCGGCGCTGGGGTATGGAGAGTCGGGGCGGCCGAGGGCGAACATTCCGGGTGGGGCGACGCTGGTTTTTGAGATCGAGGCGGTGTATGTGGGCGAGCCGGCGGCACCGGCGGTTGTGCCGGCACCGACGCCGGCGGGTGGGCAGGGTCAGCCTGCGCAGTCGCAACCAGCACAGGCACAGCCTGCACAAGCGCAGCCTGTGCAGCCGAAGAATCCGTGATGAGCGCGAAGAAGCCTGGGAGTTCGACGAAGGGGGCGCGTGCGCGGGAAGAGGACGCGGGCCCGGCGGGTGGCGGTGCGTCTGCGTCGCGGCGTGAGGGAAAGGGTGGCGGCGGTGGGGGTGATGCGGGTGGTGTGAAGTCGCACTATCAGACGCTGGGTGTTTCACGCTTGGCGTCGGCGGGTGAGATCAAGCGGGCGTTCCATGCGCTGGCGCGGCGGACGCACCCGGATGTGAATCCGAACCCGGAGGCCACGGCGGCGTTTGCGGCGGTGCAGGCGGCGTATGAGGTTTTGAGCGATGCCGGGAAGCGAGCGGCGTATGACCGGGCGCTGATGGCGGCGGAGGCGCGTGCGCGGGGAGAAGAAGAGGGAATGGGTGGGGTGGGGGAAGCGGGTGGGTTGGGGACGATGCACTTCCGGTGGACGAATGTGGCGGACCCGAAGGCGCGAACGCACCGGGTGGATGATGAGTTGTTCGAGGAGTTGTACGCAAGTTTCTTTGCGACGCGGGAAGAGTTTGGGCCGGGGGGGAAGGGGCGGAAGGGAAATGGTGGGAGAGCGCGGTGACGTGGGGGTGAAGGGCGCTTGGTGCGGGGGCAGTCGTGGAGCGTGGCTTGGGTGCTTGGGGAGTGATTGCCCCCTACAGTCGCGGCGGTTGAGATTTGGACCCCGGCAAACAGCAACGGAGTGCTTTTCGTATGGCCAAGGGCAAGGGCGGCAGCGAGCGTGCGGGGGGTGGGAGCAGCAAGGCGGTGAAGGCGCGGGATGCGCGGACGCTCTCGAAGATTGTGGATCTGGCGGATGATGTGACGAAGCGGGCGTTTTCGGGGAAGCCGCCGACGGTGGAGATCCCGCTGCGGACGCGGTCGAACACGATCTGGAACAAGAAGCAGGGGATCCTGCAGATGGGTGACGCGACGGCGGAGCGCGAGCTGTTCAACCTGAACCAGGCGAAGCAGTTCATGCAGACGTGTCTGCACGCCAGCACGATCAAGGACCTGATCGCGGCGGAGAAGACCAGCAGCCTCCGTGGTGTTTTCTATAAAGCGAAGCACACGGTTGCGGGGACGAAGGAGAACACCTTCGACACGCAGGACGAGAGCGATCCGATTTTGGAGGATCTGGAGGTGACGCTTGGGGCGCTGCGTGAGGAACTGCACATCTTCGCGGAGAACCGCGGGGCGATGGTGGGGAACATCACGGTGATCGACAAGGGGGACGAGATCGATTGTCGGCGGATGGGCAGCGGCGGGTACGCGATGCCGAGCATTGTCGAGCCGGACGTGATCCAGTTCAAGAAGTGCGAGGCGAAGTTTGTGCTGCATGTGGAGAAGGGGACGGTGTGGAACCGGTTCAACGAGGACCGGTTCTGGGAGGAGAACAACTGCATTTTGACGCACGGGGCGGGGCAGCCGCCGCGTGGGTGTCGGCGGTTGCTGCAGCGGCTGAATCAGGAGTTGAAGCTGCCGATCATCTGTCTGTTGGACTGTGACCCGTGGGGGCATTACATCTACAGCGTGATCAAGCAGGGGTCGATCTCGCTGGCGTTTGAGAGTTCGCGGCTGGCGATTCCCGAGGCGCGGTTCTTGGGGATTCGCGCGAAGGACTACGACGAGTGCGATCTGACCGAGGCGGTGAAGATCGACCTGACGGAGAACGACATCAAGCGTGCGAAGGAAATCGCGGCGTACCCGTGGTTTGAGTCGAACAAGGCGTGGCAGAAAGAGATCAGCGCGATGCTGGACAACGGCTTCAAGATGGAAGTCGAATCGCTGATCACGAAAGATATTTCGTACGTGACCGAGGAGTATGTGCCGCAGCGCTTGAAGGACAAGGACTGGCTGGATTGAGGGCGGCTGGGGTGAATGGGCGTGTGATTTGGCGGCGTTGGCGGTATGCTGCATGGCCGGCGTGGCGCGGATTCTCCGTGTTGCGGCGGGCGTGAGGGCGTAAGCGATGGCCGACGGGCGTAGTGGTTTGGAGAGTTTGGAGACGGGTGCGGCCGGGCGTGAGAAGCGTGCGGGGAGGATCGCGCTGCACTGGTGGATTCTTGGTGCGCTGGTGCTTGGGGCGGTGGTGGGGATCGGGCTGAATCTCTTCTGGACGCAGGCGACGTGGGCGGGGATTGGGATTCAGGATTCGAAGGCGTTTTTGTCTCATGCGGATGTGAACGGCAGTGTGGGCGGCGGGGTGAAGGCGACTGCGGCGTCGGTGAATGATCCTGGCGTTGTCGCGTACGGCGTGCGGTTTGTGATTGAGTTCGGGCAGTTTGTGGGCGATTTGTTTGTTCGGTTGCTGCGGTTGGTGGCGATTCCGGTGGTGTTGTTTTCGCTGTTGGCGGCCGTGGGGGGCGTGGGGAACCCGAGGGATTTGGGGAAGCTGGGGGCGAGGACGCTGGGGATCTTCGCGGTGACGGCGGTGCTGGCGGTGACGATCGCGACGGCGCTGGCGCTGGTGGTGAATCCCGGGCGGTTTGTCACTGAGGAGGCTCGGCAGAAGCTCATGGCGCTGCAGGCTTCGACTGCGGAAGTGCGGCAGCAGGCGGCGGCGGACTTTGCCAAGAGCAACACGATCTGGAGCCAGATTCTCGATATTTTCCCGAGCAACCCGATGGCGGCGCTGGCGACGGGGAATGTGCTGCAGGTGGTGATCGCGGCGGTGCTGTTTGGGATCGGGCTGACGCTGATTGATCAGGAGAAGCGGCGGGCGGCGCTGACGTGGTGTGAGGCGCTGGCGGATGCGGGGCTGCGGCTGGTTGGGTTGATCCTCATGGGTGCGCCGGTGGCGGTCTTCTTCATGACCGCGGCGATCGCTTCGACGATGGGTTGGTCGGTGCTGGCGGGTGCGGCGGCGTTCATGCTCACCGTGCTGCTGGGGATGGGATTGATTCTGGTGGCGGTGTATCCGAGTGTGATGCGGTTGCTGACGCCCGCGCGGGGGCCCAATGGTGAGCCGCGGCTGACGGCACGGGAGGTGTGGAAAGCGCTGCTGCCGGCGCAGGTGCTGGCGTTCTCGAGCAGTTCGTCGACGGCGACTTTGCCCGCGACGATGGCGTGCTGTGACGCGATGGGTTTGCCCAAGCGCGTGACGCGGTTTGTGTGTCCGCTGGGGACGACGATCAACATGGACGGCACGGCGATGTATCAGGTGCTGTGCGTGACGTTTTTGGCGCAGATCTTCGGGGTGCCGCTGGGGACGGGGGACTATGTGACGATCGCGCTGATGGGGATTCTGGTGGCGGTGGGCTCGCCCGGCTTGCCGGGGGCGAGCCTCGTGCTGATGGTGTTTATCTTGGAGGCGGTGAATGTGCCGGCGCAGGGGATCGCGATCATCATCGCGGTGGATCGGCTGCTGGATATGGCGCGGACGGTGGTGAACGTGACGGGCGATGCGGCGGCGTCGGTGGTGGTTGCGCAGGGCGAGCGGGAGGTGGTATCGGCGGATGGATCACGCGTGGGCTAAAGTCGCTTTGTGCTGCTGCGTTCACGCCCGTTCAAAGTGGTTTCGCCTTTCTCGCCCACGGGTGATCAGCCCGCGGCGATCGATACGCTCACGTCGCGGCTGAAGCGTGGTGAGCGGGCGGCGGTGCTGCTGGGTGCGACGGGGACGGGCAAGACCTTCACGATGGCGCACGTGATCGAGCGGATGCAGCGCCCGACGCTGATCCTGAGCCACAACAAAACGCTCGCGGCGCAGTTGTACGAGGAGCTGAAAGAGTTCTTCCCGTACAACAGTGTGAACTACTTCGTCAGCTACTACGACTATTACCAGCCCGAGGCGTACATCCCGCAGCGGGATATCTACATCGAGAAGGATGCCTCGCGGAACGACGATCTGGACAAGCTGCGCCTGGCGGCGACGAGCAACATCCTCGCGCGGCGCGACACGATCGTGGTGGCGAGCGTTTCGTGCATCTTCGGCCTCGGTTCGCCCGAGGCCTACGGCGGAAAAGTGCTGACCATTCAGCGCCGGATGATCATCGATCGGCGCGGGCTGCTGCTGGCGCTCAGCGCGATGCAGTACAACCGCGCGGATATCGAGTTCAAGCGCGGGCTCTACCGCGTGCGGGGCGATGTGATCGAGATTTTCCCGGCGTATGAGCAGTATGCCGTGCGGGTGGAGCTGTTCGGCAGTGAAGTTTCGTCGATCCGGCTGATCAACCCGGTCAGCGGGGAGGAGCTTGCGGAGGAGCAGCGGGTCTTTATCTTCCCGGCGGTGCACTATGTGACCGACGAGCAGAAGATGGCCGGGATCTTGAAGCAGATCAGGCATGATCTGGATGTGCAGGTCGAGCATTTCCGCAGTGAGGGGAAACTGCTCGAGGCGCAGCGGCTGCTTGCGCGCACGAAGTACGACCTGGAGATGCTGGAAGAGGTGGGGTTCTGCAACGGGGTTGAGAACTACTCGCGGTACTTTGACGGGCGCTTGCCGGGTGAGCGGCCTTTCACGCTCATGGACTACTTCGATTATGCGCCGGAGAAGTTTGTTGATGATGCGGCGGGGTTGAACGGCGAGGATGATGGCGGGGTATTGAAGATCCGCAAGCGGCAGGATCGTGATTGGCTGATGGTGATTGATGAGAGCCATGTGACGCTGCCGCAGGTTCACGCGATGTACAACGGTGATCAGATCCGCAAGCGGGTGCTGGTGGATCACGGGTTTCGTTTGCCGGCGGCGATGGACAATCGGCCCTTGAAGTTTGAGGAGTTCGAGCAGATTGTGCCGCAGGTTCTGTATGTGAGTGCGACGCCGGCGGCGTATGAGTTGGAGCGTGTGGGCGGCGAGGTTGCGGAGCAGATCATTCGCCCGACGGGGCTGTTGGACCCGACGATCGAGGTTCGGCCGGCGGGCGGGCAGGTGCCGGATTTGCTGCAGCGGTGCAAGCAGCGTGTGGCGCAGGGGGACCGGGTGCTGGTGACGGCGCTGACGAAGAAGCTGTGCGAGGACCTGACGCTCTATCTGCACGAGAAGGGCGAGGGGCTGCGGGTGCGGTACTTGCACAGCGATATCGAGACGCTGCAGCGGTTGGAGATTCTGACGGACTTGCGCAAAGGCGAGTTTGATGTGCTGGTGGGTGTGAACCTGCTGCGCGAGGGGCTGGACCTGCCCGAGGTTTCGCTGGTGTGTATTTTGGATGCGGATAAGGAAGGGTTTTTGCGTTCGCCGACGTCGCTGATTCAGTTGATAGGGCGTGCGGCGCGGAATCAGAATGCGCACGTGGTGATGTACGCGGATTCGGTGACGCCGGCGATGCAGGGTGCGATCGACGAGACGATGCGGCGGCGTGCGAAGCAGATGGCGTACAACGCGGAGCACGGCATCACGCCCAAGACGATCCAGAAGGCGATCCGTCAGGGGATGGAGCTGGAACTGCGGGCGTCGCGCACGGCGCGCGAGGCGGTGAAGGCGGGTGAGCCGGAGTATGAGATCAACGAGCTGGTGCAGTCGCTGGAGGCGGAGATGCTGGAGGCGGCGCAGAAGCTGGACTTCGAGGCGGCGGCGCGGCTGCGGGATGCGGTGAAGAGTTTGAAGTTGAAGGCGGCGGCGAGCCCGGGCGGGAAGATCCGGCGCAGTGAGGTTGAACGCGGCGGGAAGGGGGCGAAGGGTGGCGGGGGCGAGTCGGCGGGCGGATCGGCGGACCGAAAGGCCGGGATGCCGGGCGTGCGGGCGAACAAGAAGAGCAAGAAGAAGGGTCGGAAGTTGGAGGGTGGTGCTGGGTTTTAGAGTGGTGAGTCGTGAGTGCTGAGTGCTGAGCGGTGAGTGGCGAAGTGGCAGAGTGGCGTAGTGGCAGAGTGAGGTTGTGCGAGCGGGAACTTGGGCGTGGTAGGAGAATCGGTGTGTCGATGTCGATGAAAGAACGGTTGAAGGTGTATGGGGTGGGCATCGGCATCGGGTGCGTGCTGAGCGGGATGCTGCTGTACTACGCGTGGTGGCAGCGTCAGCAGCGGCAGCAGGCTTCCGGGGGGCAAGGGGCGAAGCAGGCGGGGCCTGGGAGTGGACCGGCGGGAGCAGCGGGTGGGCCGGCCGCGGCGGGATCGGCGGGCTCGGGGAATGTGCCGACCGGGCGGTGAGCCTGGAAGAGTGCTTTTACTTGGGAACGGTCGTGATCCTGTCGCTTGATGTGCACAATGGTGTGAAAATCGGCGTGTGTTCGGGACCAGCCGATCGATCGTCGCGGGTTGGATGGCGCACGTTCGCGGCGAGAAAATGAACCAAGAATTGCGCGATGCTCCCCGCGTTGAAGCTGCGCGCCGTATATTCACGTCTATGGCCGCCGAGACCCGTGATCAGACTGTCAAGCCCGTTCAGGTGCACATCCCCGCGCAGGCGGCGACGGTTTCAACCGGTGCCGGGGGCGCGAGTTCGGCGGCGCTTGCGAATGGTCAGGCGAGCGACGGCGACCGTGCGTATGCGCATCCGACGGGTTTGCCGCTGAGCGCTGAGGCGAAGCGCGTGATGCCCGAGAGCGAGCATTACGACGTGATGGGCGGTGCCCTTCGGCATGAGATCAAGGTGCTGGACCACGGGTTTATCGCGCTGGTGGATGCGATGCCGCGGCTGGCGCCGATGGGGCAGACCGCCGACGCGGCGATCGTGCAGGCGGCGCGCGTTTCGTACGGGCAGGGGACGAAGAAGGTCAACGAGGACCGCGGGCTGATCCGGTATCTGCTGCGGCATCGGCACACGACGCCGTTTGAGATGGTGGAGTTCAAGTTTCACGTGGCGATGCCGATCTTCATCGCCCGGCAGTGGATCCGCCATCGCACCGCGAACGTGAACGAGTATTCCGGGCGGTACAGCGTGATGCCCGATCGATTCTATCGCCCGACGCTCGAGCAGGTGCGCAAGCAGAGCACGTCGAATCGGCAGGGGGGGGAGGAGCTTTTCGCCTCGGGCGAAGCTTCGCCCGAGGCGCTGCTGACGGCTCAGCAGTTCCTGGAGTATCTACAGCGCAGCGAGGCGCTGTACAGCGAGTACACGCGGCTGAACGAGCAGGGCGTGAGCCGGGAGTTGGCGCGGATCGGCCTGCCGGTGAGTTTGTACACCGAGTGGTATTGGAAGTGCGATCTGCACAACATCCTGCGGTTTTTGTCGCTGCGGATGGACCCGCACGCGCAGCTTGAGATCCGGGCGTACGCGCAGGCGATGCACGATCTGATCGCGCCGATTGTGCCGCTGACGATGGAGGCCTTCCGCGACTATGAGCTCGAGTCGGTTCGGCTGACGAAGCTGGAACTGGCGGCCCTTCGTGACAAAGCCGCGGGCGGGCTGGGCCTGCTTGCCAGCGACAACAAGCGCGAGCGCGACGAATGGGAAGCGAAGAAGGCCCGGCTCGGGCTGTGAGGTGCTTGCTGCGCTGATCGACGATTCAGAGCGATGGGCGCAAGGCCAGTTGTTCGGCTGGATGCGTGTGGGCGGTGTTTTGGCGTGATTCTCTGGGGTGGAAACAAGAACGGCCGACTTCGTGGGGAAGTCGGCCGGTGAAAGTCGCGGTTGAGGATCGAGGCGCCAACAAGCGGCGAGGGTTGCTCGAGATGCAGCGATTACTGACCTTGCGCGAGCGAATAGCCCTTCACGCCGTCGAAGAGGCGCAGGAGTTCGTAGGAGCAGACAACGAACTTTTCGGCGACTTTGTCCATGAGGGCGACGGTTCGGCTTTGCCCGATGCTGCCCGGGGCGATGCCTTCCTTGAGTTCGAAGCGGACTCGGTAGTAGTCGACGCATTCGGTGTAGACGCTGCCGGTGGGCCAGACTTGGGTGCCGCGGTTGCTGATGAGCGTGAGGCGGAAGGGCGTGTCCTCGCAAACGCGCTGCATTTCCTCGGCCAGGGCGCCGGGGCTCAGCGGGCTGTCGAGGTAGATATCGCACCCGACGACCTGCGTGACGATGTTCTTGAAGGTGCGGATGACCTGCACGCCCGTGGGCTTGGCGGGGCGCTTCAGCTCGGCCTTCGTGCCGGTTTCGGGGACGTCGACCGCGGGGACCGTCGTGGGCTTCTGTCCCAGGCGATCCTTGATGGCGCTGACGAAGTCTTTGGTGCCGACGCTGGGCTTGTCCTTCTTGCCGAAGTCGCCCGTGTGCACGCCCGATTCGAGCGTCGCCAGCAGTGCGTTCTCGATCGTGGCGGCGGTCTTGTCCATGTGCAGGTGGCGGAGCATCATCAGGCCCGAGAGGATGAGGCTGGTGGGGTTCGCGATGCCCTTGCCGGCGATGTCGGGCGCAGTCCCGTGCACGGCCTCGAAGATCGAGATGTGCTTACCGATGTTGGCGCTGGGGGCGAAGCCCAGCCCGCCCACGAGCCCGGCGCACAGGTCGCTGACGATGTCGCCCTGGAGGTTGGGCAGGACGATCATCTGGTACTGCTGCGGCTTGACGACGAGGTTCATGCACAGCGCATCGACGATAACGTCGCCGGTTTCGATCTCGGGGAAGTCCTTTGCCGTCGCTTTGAACCGCTCGAGGAACATCCCGTCGGTCATCTTCATGATGTTGGCTTTGTGCCCGCAGTGGACCTTTTTCACGCCGAGCTTTTGGGCGGTGTGGAAGGCGTAGCGGTGGACCTCGTCGGACCCCGGCGCGCTGATGAGGCGCTTGCACTGGATCATGTCGTTGGAGAGGCGGTGCTCGACGCCGCCGTAGGTGTCCTCGATGTTCTCGCGGACGACGCTGAAGTTCAGGTGGATGCCGGCCTTTGAGTAGACGGTCTCAACGCCCGGGAGCGTGCGGAAGACGCGGAAGTTCGCGTAGGCGTTCCACATTTTGCGAGCGGTGACGTTGATGCTCTTGCCGCCGCCGCCTTTGGGCGTTTCCATCGGGCCCTTGAAGAGGATGCCGGAGTCTTCGGTGATGGCGATGGCCTCGTCGGTCATGCCCTTGCTGTTACCCTTGGCGAAGACGCTCGCGCCCATTTCGACGGGGACGAACTCGACGCCACCGCTGGCCGCGTCCATCACGCCCGCGGCCTTAAACAGGTCGAGCGTGGCGTCCATGATCTCGGGGCCGATTCCGTCACCTTTGGCGAGTGCAATCTTCAGACCGCTCATTGAGACAACTCCTTTGGGGGCTTCCTTGTCCAAAAAAGTGTGCGTACGAACACACAGGGGCCGCATGGTAGACGCTGGTGAAGAAGCCGGCACGATCTGTACGCACGAATCGCACAGAACCTCGACCGAATACGATCGATTGATCGCCCATTCAACTGAGGCAAGTGGATGAAAAAAGCCCCGGGTCTCCGAGGCTGTTTCGTTCGCTTCATGTGTCAATGGCCGAACGACTCGGCGTGATCACCACGCGAAGTTCGTGAACGGGTTGGTCGCGGTGAAGGACGCCCCGGCGTTGGTGATGATCGGCGCGATGGCGTTGGGCGATGAGACGCTGGCGTAGTGGTTGAAGCAGTTGCGAGCGGTGTTGTTCGCGACGAAGTTGTTCGTGCTGTTGGTGTTCAGATAGACGGCCCAACGGATGTTCTGGATGTGGTTGTTGATGATGCGGTTGCCGGTGGTGTTTGCCACCGCCTCGATGCCGACCTGGCTCAGACCAAGCGAGCCCGCGGCGCTGATCTGGTTGTGCTCCGCGAGGCAATCACCACGCAGGTACAACGCCGAGAAAGGTGAACCGTTGCCGCTGACGACACAGTTGCGGATTGTCGAGCTTGTGGCGGCGATTCCGCGTGTGTTCGCGTTGGAAACGACGCAGTTCTCCACCAGCGAACCGCCGGCAACGTCGATGCCCGAGAACCCGCCGTACACCGTGCAGTCCTTGACGTGACCGCTGTTGAAGATCTGAATCCCAGTGCCGATGGTGTTCGAAACGGAGAGATTCTCAACCTTGCCGCCGACCGCCCCGTTGAGCGTCACGCTCGCGTAGCCGCCGCCCTTGACCGTGCCGTTGCGGATGACGATCCCGCGGCCGTTGGAGATGTTGCCCGACACGTTGAACCAGATGCCGGCGGATCCGTCGTCGGTGAGGTTTGTCGAAACGGTGTAGCCGTTGAGGTCGAGCGTGACGTTCTCACACTCGATGAAGATCCCCGACTTACCCACGCCTGTGACATTGCCCGTGAGGTAGTACGAGCCCGGCTGCGTGATCACGTGCACAACGCTCACGTTCCCCGGGGCGGTGGTCGATGTCAGCGGAATCCGAGGTTCGACCTGGTCCAGCGTCTTGTACGTCGAGGTCACAGGCCCCACCGAGGGCGTCAAAGGGCCGGCGATCAGTCCGGCAGCCAAAAGCACAACCGCCACGCCCGCTGCGGGCACAACACTCATTCGGCGCATCGTCATTCTCCATGGTTCTTCGGCTTTCGCCCGCACGCGTTCTCGATCCGCTGTGTCGGGCCGACCGTTGTTCTTCGTCAGTCATGCGACGAACGCGAGCGCGATGGCTAAACAATCCGTTCCTTCGTTCGAATCAGAGGTTCGGGCTCTTCGTGCGATGTCATTCGTGCCGGCTGAGTGCGCAATCAAAATGGCCCCGGACAATGCCCGGGGCCATGGATTTCATTCGATTTCTGAGTAGACCATCAGCGAGCGCGGCGCTATGTCAAGACCAACGAATCGGTCGAGCGTGCCGCACGCGTGTGGGTCATCAGGCCGAGAAGCTGCTGCCGCAGCCGCAGGTGCCCGTGGCGTTGGGGTTGTTGAAGACGAACCCGCGGCCCATGATCTCATCACGGAAGTCGACGGTCACGCCGTTGAGATACAGCAGGCTCTTGGGATCGACGATGACCTTGATGCCGTGCATGTCGAAGACCTCGTCGGTGTCCTTCTGCACTTCGGTCAGGTCGAGCAGATAGCTGAAGCCCGAGCAGCCGCCGCCCTTGACGCCCACGCGGAGGCGGATCTTGCTCGCGTCGAGCTCCTGATCCTTGATGATCTTCTGGATCTCCTTCGCGGCCGTCTCGGTGAGGATGAGGCCCGAAGCAGTCTCGGTGTGCGAATGGCTGTGCGTGTGCGTCGACATGGATGGTTCCTTCAGCGGGCGATCAGTGCCCGATAATCGGCGTGCTATCTCGTTGATCTTCTGTCACTGTCTACGGACGTTCAATACTACGCGGAGAGGCGGGGCGGTGTTCGACAGGCGGTTCGGTGGAAGCTTGGGCAAGTTGCTCAAACTTCTTGATTCCGCAAACGCCGATTGCCCAATCCCGATTCCCGTCCTCACTCAGTGCGACCCGGCGTGGTCGTGGTCGTGATCGGCCACGGGCATGCCGTTCTTCTTCTTGTAGTCGATGATCGCGGCCTTGATCGCGTCCTCGGCCAGGACCGAGCAGTGGATCTTCACCGGAGGGAGGCTGAGCTCTTCGACGATCTGCGTGTTGCGGATCTCTTCTGCCTGCTCGATCGTCCGGCCCTTGAGCCACTCGGTGGCGAGGGACGACGAGGCAATGGCGCTGCCGCAGCCGAAGGTCTTGAACTTCGCATCCTCGATCGTGCCGGTCTGCTCGTTGACCTTGATGCAGAGCTGCATGACGTCGCCGCACTCGGGGGCGCCGACGAGGCCGACGCCGATCTTCTTGTCGGTCTTCATCTGCTCCTGCGAGCCGAAGTTGCCGACGTTGCGGGGGTTTTCGTAGTGGTCGATGATTTTGGGGCCGTAAGCCATAAGAAATCTCCAAGTTGTCAAATGGCCAAAGGGCCAAATGAAGAGGATTCTGTGTGAATGCCGATCGAAGCGCGAGCCTTTCAACTGCTTTGGCCATTTGATCCTTTGACCATTTGGCCATTTCTGATCGCGAAGCGATCAGTGGTGCGCCCATTCGACCTTGCTCAGGTCGATCCCTTCCTTGTGCATGTCGTACAGCGGCGACATCATCCGCAGCTTCTTCACCGCCTGCACGATCTCCTTGATCGCGTAGTCAACCTGCTCTTCGGTGGTCCACTTGCCCAGCGACAGACGCAGCGAGCTGTGGGCCAGGTCGTCGCCGACGCCGATGCCCTTGAGGACATAGCTCGGCTCAAGGCTGGCGCTGGTGCAGGCGCTGCCGCTGGAGCAGGCGATGTTCTTCACCGCCATCATCAGGCCTTCGCCTTCGACAAAGCCGAAGGAGATGTTCGCGATGTGCGGCAGGCGCTTCTCCGCGTGCCCGTTCACGGCACACGTATCGAGCTGCGAGCTGATCTCGGTCTCGAGCTTCTTGCGCAGGCGGCCCAAGCGGATCGCGTCGGATTCCATCTCGGCGAGGGCGATCTGGCAGGCCTTGCCGAAGCCCACGATGCCCGGGATGTTGAGCGTGCCGGAGCGGAAACCACGTTCCTGGCCGCCGCCGTCTTGCAGGGCCTGCAGGCGGACGCGCGGGCGGTGGCGACGGACGTACAGGGCGCCCACGCCCTTGGGCCCGTAGATCTTGTGACCCGACCAGCTCAGCAGGTCAATGTTGTCCGCGTCGACGTTTACGGGCATCTTGCCCGCCCACTGCGTCGCGTCGGTGTGGAAGATGATCCCGCGCTCTTTGCACAGCTTGCCGATCTCGCGGACTTCGTTGATGGTGCCGATCTCGTTGTTCGCCCACATGATCGTCACGAGAATCGTGTCCGGGCGCAGGGCGTTCTTGACCATCTCCGCCGTCACGATGCCGTCACGCGGCGGCTCGAGGAACGTCGCCTCGAAGCCTTCCTTCACCAAGCGCTTCACGGGGTCGAGCACCGCCTTGTGCTCGATCTCGCACGTGACGATGTGCCCGCGCCCGCGGCTGCCCGCCGGGGCCTTCTCGTACATGTACGCGGCACCCTTGATGGCGATGTTGTTGCTCTCGGTGCTGCCGCTGGTGAAGATGATCTCTTTCTCGCTGGCGCCGATGAGCTTGGCCGCGTGCTCGCGGGCCTCGTCAACGCCGGCTTCGGCTTCCCAACCGAAACGGTGATTGCGCGAGCCCGAGTTGCCGTACTTCTCCGTGAAGTAGGGCAGCATCGCCTCAACCACGCGCGGATCGCACGGGGTCGTGGCGGCATGATCCATATACACCGGCAACTTCAGCGTCATGGCAAACTCCGTTTCCGGGCACACCAACGCCCGGCTTGTGCTTTGTGTCTTCCCAAGCGTACCGCCCCAAACGGGCCAGGAGCCCACATCGAGCACCGAACGTTTTGGACGTTTAAACAACCCGACATTCGACGAACATCGATATCAGTCTAGCCGAACTGCGACCCAGTTTCAACTACGATCGCCGGCACCCGTTGGCTTGTTTGATCCGCCGTAGCCGCCGGAACCCCGGCTTTCCACCAGTTCGACCACACCGGCCTACCCATTTTCTGATCCAGTCCCGCCTACCCCGGTCAGCCGCCTGCACCCCGCAGCGACTCACGGGGCCTTTTCCGCGATTGCCGATTCCCCATTCCCGATTGCCAGTTCAGGATTCAGCCGCCCTCGCTGGGGCGTTTGTAGACCATCACGATCCGGCGGCCGTCGAGCTCGTGGCGGACTTCGGACATGTACGCCTGGATGAGCATGAGCCCGCGCCCGCTGGGCAGTTCGAGATTCTCGTCGTCGGTGGGGTTGGGGACGCTGGTGGGGTTGAACCCCGGTCCCTGGTCGGTGATCTGCACCGTGACGTCGTCTTTGGTCACTTGGAACTTCACTTCGATGGTGGTGTCCTCGGGCAGGCCGCGATGCCCGTGCAGGAAGGCGTTGACCATCGATTCTTCGAGGGCGATCCGCATGGCGAAGCGTGAGGCGTCGGGGTAGCCGAAGGCCGCCACTGCGTCGAGCACGGCCTTTTCCACCGTATCGATGTCCGCCCGCTTGTTCGCGGGGTTGAACGTGCCCGAGACCGGACTGTCGGGCGACGGGATTTTGCTGGGGGAAGGGTTGGCCATGACGTCGGTCTGGTGTGCGTGCGTCCGGTTCGGCGAGGCCCGTGCGTGAGCCCCCGTAAGACGAGATTTGCAGACAGGGCCCGGGCGTGCGGTCGCTCGGTCAGAGGTGGGTACGTGGCTACGCGTGAACGAGGAGCCCTTGCAGGTGCGTGGCAAGGCCCCGGCGTGCTTTACTTGAAGCTGGCGCGGGCTTTGTCGGCGTTCTCGTGGATCTCGAAGATCTTGTTGAGCTTCGTGATGACGAAGACCTGATAGATCTGGGGATCGATGTTGCTCAAACGCAACTGACCGGCTATGGCGCGCACGCGGTTGTTGATCGTGATGAGCGTGCCCAACGCCGCGGAGGAGAGGTGGTCCACGTCGGTGAAGTTGATGAGCAGCTTGGGCTTCGCCTCGGCCTCGATGATGCCCTTGATTTCCTCGCCGATCTGCTGGATGTTGGCTTCGTCGAGAATATTGCGGTCGCGGAACTGCACCTCGATGATGCTGCCGTCACGCTTGACCTTTAACCTGGACTCACTGGCGGGCATCGAACGGGCTCCTTGATGAGAGGCCGGATCGTTCGGTGATCCGGCGTCTTGGGGAAATCGGGGATGTGGTCCGCGGCGTTGAAGCGACTATCCAGCCGACGGAGGGAAGGGTGAAACTGTATCAACTTCGCGCTCGCCGTGCCGGGGCGTTTCACATTTGGGGAAAGTTCGATTCCGGGCTCAAAACCACGTTGGTGGCGGTGGAGATCAAGTCATCGGCCGCAGTGTACGGCTGCTTGGACAAGCAAACATTATCCAAACAAAGAATGGATGTGAGGGAGCGGGCCGCCACGTGGTTCTGCCGGTTCGGGTGGATGACTCGACCTGTTGTCGATCGAGCGTTGAAGCACTATGCGGCGTATGAGGTGGCGATTGATGGGTGGTGTGCGGTGGGGAGCGACGAGGCTGCCCAAGGACCACGCGTTGAATGAACTGGTGGGTGCCGCAGGAGTGAGAAGTTGGGAGCGGGAAGTGGGGCAGGTGGGGGGCGTGCGTGCTTCGGAGGTGCCTGTGCAGGCGCCCGAGTGAGACGCAGCGCCTGCGTCGACTCGGGCATCACCACACGCGAGAAAAAGAAAACGCCCGGGGCGGGGTGCGCCGCGGGCGTTGAAATGCGGATCAGATCGGAAGGGTCACCTGTTTGGACGATCGCTTCGGTGGGGGGGCGATGCTCAGCCGCCGATGCCGGTGCGGGCGGAGTCCAACAGGCCGGGGAAGTTCTTTTCCTCTTCCTCGGTCTGGATGATGATCGTCGGCTTGACGAGGATCATCAGGGTGGACTCTTCCTTGGAGAGCAGGCGGTTGGTGAAGAAGCGGTTGATGATGGGGATCTTGCTGAGCACGGGGACGCCGGTCTCGATGTCGATCTCGGTCACAACGCGCTGACCACCGAGCAGGAGGGTGCCCTCGTCCGGAACGGTCGAGGTCGTCTGGACGCGGGTGGTGGTGACAACGGGGAGCTGGATGAACGAGGACGTCGTGGCCGAGTTCACCAGCGTGCCGCCGACGACGGCGGAGATGGCCTGGTTGGCGATCTCGCGGATGGTGTTAATGGAGGTGTCGATGTTCATCGTCACATAGCGACGGTCGTTGGAGACCACCGCTTCGACCAGCATGACCACGCCTTCGGAGACGGTGCCGGTGGTGGGGTCGAAACCGACGGCCGAGTCGCTGGTGATCGGCTGCAGGTCGGTCACGATGGCCCGCTGGGTCACGACGTAGACGTTGGAAGTCTGCCCGTTGGTGATCGTCACACGCGGCGCGGTGAGCGTCACGGTGCGGCGGTCAACCTGCGTGGCTTTGACCAGGAAGTCCACCTGAACGTCGTCGAGGAACTGACCGGCGATCCCCAGCGCGGGGGCCGAGGAGAGAATGTCGCGAGCGAAGCCGGCGGCGGGGACGAGCGTCTGGGCGAGCCCCATGGAGTTGCCACCGACGCCGATGGGCGACCACTTATCCGGCGGAACGGTTTGCTGAAGAGCGCGATCGGCGGCGCCCGGCGGGATCAGCACGGGCGTGACCGACCCGGCACCGCCATAGGTGCTGCTGTCGAGCACGCGGCGGATGCCGTTATTGCTTCGGAAGTCGATGAGGTCGCTGGGCAGAATCGCGGGGTCGAGGTTGCGAGCCGCGGTTACCTGGTTCGAACCGGCGTTGAAGTACACGCTGAGGTTGAAGCCGATCTGCTCGAAGTAGTCCTGGCTGACAAGCAGGAAGCGGGACTCGATGTTGATCTGCATCGAGCGGATCTCGCGCAGCTTGCTGAGCAGGCCCGTGATGGCGGCGTGGTTGCGCGGAGTCTGGGTGATGACCAGCGTGCCGTTGAGCTCGCTGATGCTGCCCGTGTCGCCGCCGATCTCGCGCCAGCTCTCGGGGTCGACGGTGCGCTGGATCAGGTCGGTGATCCGGCGGATGCGGTCGAGACGCTCGTTGCGCTCGTCGCGCTGGGTGGCCTTCGCGAACGGGCCCGAACGCGTGTCAAGGTCGGCCTTGCGGGCCAGCACGCGGGCGAGGTCCAGCTCCGGAACGTCCTTGTAATCCGGGACTTCCAGCAGCAGGTCGGTGATGTTGTACGTCAGCGTGCTCGTCTGACGCTTGATGGTCTCGGCGCTGGCGACGTTGACGATCCCGTCGTTCACGGCCCAGTCAACGCGAGAAGAGCCGTCGGTCTTGAGTTGATCTAGCACGCGCTGCAGCGCGGTCTTGGCGCTGACGTCGTTGATCAGGCTGAGGTTCACGCGGGCGGTGGGCTCAACGCCGATAGACTTGAGGCTCTCCCAGTTGGCGGTCACGTCCACCTGCGTGTTCTGCGCGATGTAGGCCAGGGCCTTGTCGAGCGACACACCCTTGAACTGCACCGGGATCTTCTTGCCTTCCAGCGCCGCGATCGCCTTGCGGTTCTCGGGGCTTTCCATCGCCCCGCCCATCTCGGTGCGGAGGTAGGTCTTCGACGGCCAATCGGTCGGGAAGTCCATGAGGTGCAGCGGCGGACGCAGCGCCTCGTGCGTGTCCATCTCGGCCTGCTGGATGCCGCGGCCGGTCAGACGCTTGTACTGCGAGTAGATCTGATACTGGCGAACGTCGTTGATCGAGTCGCGGAGGATGTGGGCCGCGGGATTGTTCGGATCGAGGTACAGGACCTGATCGACGATCTGCAGCGCCTCGTTGTACTTCTGCTCTTTCTGCAGGTCGCGGACGCGGCTGAGCGCGTCGACGATCCGGCGTTCCTTCTCTTCCTTCAGCCGGGCCTGGGCCAGGTCGGCGTCGGCCTTCAGTTTCGCCTCACGCTCCGTGGCCGCGGTGGCCTTGGCGGCTTCCTCGGCCTGGGCGATCTTGCCGTTCAAGTCGGCGACCTTCTTCGCGAAGGCATCGACCTCGGCCTGCGAGAAGTACGAAGACGCGTTCTTGATCGTCACGTCGGCGCCCGCGACAAGGTTGCGTGCGTCGGTGGTGTTGCCGGCGGCGAGCTTGCGGGCGGCCTCGTCGATCTGGTTGGTGAACTCCGCGGTGGCGCGTTCACGCGTCAGACGCTGACGGTCGAGCAGATCGTCGGCCAGCGTGCCGCCGGTGTTGTCACGCAGGCGGACTTTGCACTCCGCCAAGCGGCGATCAGCGCGGGCGAGTTCGTCGCCCGAGAGATACTCGCGCTGCGCGGTCGTGGCGAGTTGGTACTTGCGGAAAGCCTCGGCGTAACGCCCGCCGTCGAAAGCGATGTCCGCTTCCGCGAGGGTGCGCTGTGCGTCGGCCTTCATGGCGAGTTGCATGAGGTCGGCGGACTTTTCAGCCGCGGGCGCCGGGGCGGGGTTCATGCCCTCGGCCTTGGGGGCCTCAGCCGCCGGAGCAGGCGCCACGGGCTCAGCCGCCGGAGCGGGGGCGGGTTCAGCCTTGGTCGGCTCGGCCTTCGCGGGTTCGGACTTGGCCGGTTCGCCGCCGTTGACCGGGGTCATCGCGGGCAGCGGCTCAGAGGCCGGCTGGGTCGTCGGCTCGGTCGCGGGGGCGGGCTGAGCGGGCTGCGCCGGCTGAGCGGGGACCGGGTCACGCTTGACGGTGCCGGGCTGCGCCAGGGCGATGGCCCCGCCGCGAACCTGGGCGTCGAGCTCCATGAGCTTGATCTGGTAGGTGTCGGCAAGCAGGCGGTCGTCCTTCGACAACTCGACGCCCGAGCGGAAGACCTGCGTGAGCAGCAGGCGGGCGGCGCTGGGGTCGCCGGCCTCGTAGAACTTCGCCGCGTCGGAGATCATCCCGGGCACCTGCGGTGCAAGGGCCTTGCGCTGCGAGGCAACCTCGCTGAGCAGCGACTTGGCGCGGGACTGCTCACCCTCGCTCGCGTCGGCGCGGTTCATCACCGCGTCGGCGTGACGCTGCGCCATCCGCAGGTCGCCTTCCTGCACGAACAACTCGGCCTTCTGCAACGTGACTTCGCACTCGGGCAGCTTCGCGATCCGCTCATCGAAGCTCTTGATCAGATCGATGGCGGTGGTGCGCTGATCGTTGGTCAGCGTGGCCTCGTTCTGCTTGAGCTGCGAGAGCCCCTCGGCGCGGGCGCGGACGAGTTTGCCCTCCGCCGCGAGGGACCGGGCCACGCTCAGATCAAGACCCTGCTTCGCGGTCGTCTGGACCGTCGGCAGAGGGTTGGTCGAGCCCGCTTGCCCGGCCATCACGGCGGGGGCGAGCAACATGGGGGCGGCAACCGCCGCAGCACCCATCGGAAGAATCGTGGGCAGAGGGTTGGAGGCGATGGACTTCAAGGCCGCGTTGATCTTCACCGACATGCAGGCTCTCCAAATGAATACGACCGCGCCGGCAAGCGTCCCACGAGCGGACGCCCCCGACCGAACGTTGAGGGCGGAGCCTAACGACTTTGCTCGCGGAACGCAAACCCACCTCTCACGACTTTTCTCGCAAACCTTTTCCACATAGGGACTTGGAGCGCGCACGACCGCTTGAAGATCCCCTTTCGTTCGGGGTCTGAAAGTAGAATATTGAGGGTTTTTGCTGATGCCGATGGCGAGCAACCAACTTGCCCGCAGAATCTGAGGATTTATCCCTGAACTTGGCCTGAAAATCCGGACTGTTCTTGGGTGGTTCCGCGGTCATCCCGGGCCGGAGTGTTGAATCCGGGCTTATTCCAACCAGCGGATGCTGACCAGGCGGCTTTGATCCAGGCGGGGATGCTTGCCCTTGCCTTCGGGGACCAACTGCTCAAAGTCCGACTCGCTCATGCGGTCGGCGAAGAGCACGTCGGCTTCGAGCGGGTCGTCCTCGCTGTCGTCATCGTCTAAAGCCGAGGCAGTTTCGGCGCGTTTGGCGACGACAGTGGAGGCGTAGAGATCTTCGGTGGCGATGATGGCGATCTCGGAGGCCTTGTCGAGGCTGTCGGCCGTGAGAAAGACCTCGGCGTAGCGGACCATCGACCCCGGCGGTTCGATGAGCCGAACGGTCACGCGCCAAGGGGTGACGCCCAGTTCGTTGCCCAACTCGTCGAGATTCCTTTGTGCGTCGACGTTGAGTTGCAGCCCCCACGTATCGCGGAGCTCCTCGATGATTTCTTCGGCGCAGAGCAGGTCCGGACGGTCGGCCGGGGCTTCCAGGACGGAGCGGTGCTCGTGAATTGCCGCGTCAGCGCCGGCGATCTTTTCGATCTCCGGCAGATCAAACGCCTCCAGCACCGCCTCGATTTTGGGCTTCAGCGAGGCCTCGACGCGGACGGTGACGATCTTGTGCTCGTCGATGAAGATATAGATGAAGGGCTCGTCGCTCATGGCGCCGAAGCCGACGAGGCCGTCTTCAAAGAACCAGCCCTTGTAGCGGCGGAGCGCCTCGGTGAAGTGCTCTTGCCCGACGAGTTCGTAGGCGAGGTACGGGTCAACCTCGCGGTACGCGTCGTTACCCAGGACGTCGAGGATCGGGTAGATGCGCCCGGGGAGAATCGCGAAGAGCGAGCGGCAGAGACTCTCCAGCCGACCGGCGCGGATCACAATGTCGTAGACGTAGCGGTCGGGCCAGAGCTCGAACTCTTCCGAATCCTCGAGGGACCCGGAGTCACCCGCGGAGCCCGGCGGCGGCTGGTCCGCGTCGGAAGACTCAAAGTGGACCGTGTACCCCTCTTTGGGTTTCATGGGCTCGATGGGGTAGACGCCGAGCGGGAAATCAAACCCGTCCACCACCAGACGCTGAATCGAACTGTCCACACGAGCACGCGGCACGAGCCGAGTGTATCGCCCTTGCGGTCGAGATGCGATCGGCACGAGAAACGCGAACGTGAACGTGAACGCGAAACGGGGTGGGAAGTGGGTTGTCGGTGTCTGCTTTCCTTTTCATGTTCATGTTCGCGTTCGCGTTTGCACCCGTTCTTTTCCGCCCGTTTCTACCTACAGTTCCCCATGGACAATCGACCCGACATGCTCCTGCTCGTCTCCGTTGGCAACACCCGCACGCGCTGTGCGGCGTGCCTGCTCAAGCCCCGCGCCGGGTCGGGCGTGGTGGGGCTTCAGCCTTCGCGCGTGGTGAACAACGATTCGCCCGAGGGGGTTGCGCAGGCGCTGACGGAACTGCTGCCGGCGATGGCCGACGCTTCGGAGAGTGCCCGCGGCGTGCTGCTCATCGCCAGCGTGAACCGCTCGTTCTCTGATCAGGTGCTCTCCGTGCTTTCGCGTCAGCTTGGTTCGCGCTGCCCACGGATCATCACGCTGCGCTCGCCGGGCTCGAAGGCCCAGGGCTTTGAGGGTGGCGCGACGCTCGATGTGCCGATCCGCACCGATCTGACCGGCGAGATCACCGTGGGCGTTGACCGTGTGCTGTGCGCCCTGGCGGCTCATCGCAAGTCGGGCGAGGCGTGCGTGGTGATCGACGCGGGCACGGCCGTCACGGTGGACTTTGTGGACGCCTTCGGGGTCTTCAAAGGCGGCGTGATCGCGCCGGGCGTTTCGATGATGGCGCGAGCGCTGAACCAGCAGACCGACGCGCTGCCAAGCGTGCAGACCACCAGCGAACGCCCCGCGGGCCCGCTGGGGAAGACCACCGCCGAGGCGATCGCCCTCGGATGCCTCGGCGCGGTGCAGGGTCTGGCGCGATTGCAGATCGACCGCACCGCAGAAATGAGCGGCGCGTACCCGCGCATCATCGCCACCGGCGGCGACGCGGTGCTGCTCTTCGAGAACGACGACCTCGTCGAGCACATCGTCCCCGATCTCGTCCTCATGGGCATGCACGCGGCATGGGAGTCGCTCTTCGGCGATGATGCCGAGGAAAGCGATGACGACGCCGACGCGGACGCCGACGACGACCGGTCGACGCGTGCGGAGCGCTCGCGTGCCTGAGGGGCGATGCCGGGTGCGACTGTCTTCGCCGATCCCGGGCCTGGCGCAGGGCGGCGTGGTGGCTGAGGTGCGTTCAGCCGACGGTTCGCCTTCGGAGGGTGGATCTGGGGGTGTGGGGGGTGGCGGCGGTGGGGGGGCTCTGGCCCTGATCGATCTTACTGGCGATATCGATGCGATGCTGTCGCGTGCCGGGATCAAGCCGGTCAAGGTCGGCGCGGTGGCGCTGCGGAACCTGATGAACGAGGACGAAGGGCTGGTTGCGCGGTGGAGCACGCACGCCGCCACGCTCATGCCCCACGGCTCGCCCATCGTCGTGCAGCGATTGCTTCGACGCCTGAGCGAGGTGTGCGAAGCGGTGAATCAATCGCCGAGCGTCGAAGCGGAAATCGACGGACCGCCGACGCGTGCGTGCTGGTCTGAGCGGTATCCCGCAGCGACGAGCCTGCTCGAAGCACGTCTGCTCTACGCGCTGTCAAAGGTCGAATCGCCGCTGGCGATCGACGTGCTGCTGAATCAGCCGACGATCTGGCGCAGGGCCCTTGGGCGGACCGAGCGACCCGATGAAGAAGTCGAGCGCTCGCTCACGCTCCCCGCTGAAGAAGATCGGCACCGAAGACTCGCTCGGTTGTTGCGTGCACCAACCATCGCGGCGGCGGGTTGGGCGAACATCGGCAAATCCTCACTGCTCAACGCCCTTTCGGGGCGCGAGGTATCCCTGGTGGCCGACGTCGCGGGCACGACGCGCGACCACGTCGGTGCGGCCTTGGTGCTCGACGGGCTGATGGTCCGCTGGCTCGATCTGCCGGGGCTCGTCGAAGGCTCAGCGGCAGAGGACCGACTCGCACTCCAGGCCGAGGCGATGGCCCTCTCGGCCGCAAAGCATGCGGACCTCGTGCTGTCGTGCGCCAGCGCGTCCAGCGACCCGCATGCTCCATCGACTGCCCCACCCGATCCGTCGCGCCTTGGGGTTGATGCCAGCCGCGTGCTGCGGGTTGCCCTTCGCTGCGACTTGGGTCATGCGAACTTCGCGCACGACCTGAGCGTCAGTGTGCGTGACCTTACCGGCGTGCGGGCCCTGGCGCACGCGTGCCGAGCGTGGCTGGTCAGCGACGACGATCTGCACTGGGCGAGCACGATCGGCCCCTGGCGATTCTGGGAAGTCGCCGATGCGTCGGGCGAAACGCGTTGAGTTCGCCTAAACTCGGTGTTCAGCGTCTGTTTGTCGTCGGCACGGGCACGCGCCCGCCCGCCGGTTCGTTGATTTGAGTCTTTCGAGTTATCGAGCAGTTGAGACCCACCATGGCGATGGAAAAGCGTCAGCAGCAGATCGAAGTCGGTGCCGGTTTGACCGAGTCGCGGTACTCGCAGGACTTCATCGACCTGCTGAAGAACTGGGGCGGGCCCGTCCTTTTCGTGGTGGCACTCGGCGTCTTGGGGATTCAGGGCTACCGCTGGTGGACCGCTCGCCAGCAAGCCGCCGAAGTCACCGCGATCCAGGAGTTTGAAGCCGCACGCACGGCCGGCAATCCGACGAACCTCCTCCGCCTCGCCGAAGAGCACGAGGGACAACTCTCGGTCTCGACGATGGCGCGTCTGACGGCCGCGGACATCCTGCTCGATTCGTCGTACTCGGGGCTCGTCCCCGGTGCGCCCGTCGAAGCCGACGGCACCCCGAAGAACAAGGAAGACATCCTCAGCGAGCAGCAGATCACGCAGAAACTCAGCGAGGCGAAGGCCCTCTACGAGCGCATCTGGAAGGAAACCAACACCGCCAAGGGCAAAGAGCTCTTCGCCATCGCCGCGGCCTTCGGGATGGCCGCGGCCGCAGAGACGGGCAAGAACTGGGACGAGGCGAGCACGAACTACAACCGCGTGATCTCCATCGCGGAGCGCACGGGCCTGAACGTGCCGCTGAAGATCGCGAAGGAACGTCTGGCGGCCCTTGAGACGCTGAAGACCGCCGCCGGTTTGCCCAGCGAGGCGAACGTGGTCACCAAGTGGGGCTACGACTTTGAGCCGTCGCCGCTGACGCCGAAAACCCCCGAGGCCCCGGCGAAGCCGTAAGCCCGCGGGCAAGGCTCGAATCAGCCCGTTCGCAAGAGATCAACACACCGGAGGCCGCCCGACGTGGCAAGCGAGCACGCAGACCGCGGCAAGGATCGTCCGTCGAAACCTTCTCGACGTGACATCAGCGCACCCGCCGCGCCCGACGAGCCGCACGGCCCGCCTCAACAACAGCAATCATCGAAGTCAAAGCCGACGTCAGACGACGTCGCCTACGACCGTCCGAAGACCAGCAAGCTGGTGACCAAAGGCGGCAAGGTCGATCGCTCGGCGATTTTCTACGCCGCCCAAGCGGAGGCCGAGGCACGCGCCCTGCGTGAAGCGCAGAGCAACCCAAAGGCCGCGATCACCGACGAAGATCTGCTCGACGCGCCGCCGCCGGCGGATTCGATCCTGGTTGACGAAGACCCCGAAGCCGAGGACGGCGACGCGCCGCTCCCGCCCGGCTCGACCGGCTCTTCGCCCGCCTCGGCTCAGAAGGTCACCTTCAAGCTCAAACGCGACCTCGACAAACGCCTGGACAAGTACCTCGTCGACCGAATCACGTTCATGAGCCGGGCGAAACTGCAGGCCCTCATCGACGACGGCGGCGTGAAAGTCAACGGGCGCCTGGGCAAGGCCTCCACCAAGCTGCGCCAGAACGACCTCGTCGAGGTGATGATCCCCCCGCCCCCCGCGCCGGATGCCGTCCCTGAGGACATCCCGCTCAACGTCATGTTCGAGGACGAGCACCTCATCGTCATCAACAAATCCCCCGACATCATCGTTCACCCCGCACGCTCGCACAACCGCGGCACCATGATCAACGCGCTCGCCTTTCACTTCCGCGAGCGCTCCTCACTCGGCGGTTCGCTCAGCGGCGTAGGCAAAGTGTTCGCCCGCCCCGGCGTGGTGCACCGCCTCGACCGCCAAACCTCCGGCGTCATCGTCTTCGCCAAGTCCGAGCAGGCCCACTGGAAAATCGCCCAGCAGTTCGAGAACCGCACCACCGACAAGCGCTACGTCGCCTTCGTGCACGGGCACGTTGAGCGTGATGCCGAGCAGATCGACCTTCCGCTGGGCCCTTCGCCATCGCGAGAGAAGGGCCACCGCGAGAAACAGGTGGTGCGTCACGACCATCTGGGCAAACCGGCGCTGACGGTCTACCGAGTGTTGGGGCGATACGCCGTGCCCAGCGAGAGCGCCATGGACCGCGCCCGCAAGGACGCGCTGGACCCGCAGATCGACCCCGACGCGTCGCACATGGGCGTCAGCGTCGTGGAGATCGAACTGAAGACCGGGCGAACGCACCAGATCCGCGTGCACATGGCGAGTTTGGGGCATCCGCTGCTGGCCGACGATTTGTACGGCGGCGCTCTGCTCCCCGCTCGCGAAGCGATCAACTGGCCCGGGCTGAACCGTGTGGGCCTGCACGCGGCGATGCTCTCGTTCCGTCACCCGATCACGAGCCAGCCGCTGCGGTTCGTCGCGCCGCTGCCGACCGACCTCCGTCAAGCCCTCGCGGCCATGCGCTCCGGCCCGGTCAAACGCGAACCCGAGCAGCCCCTCACCGGCACCGTCCTGTCGCTCGATTCCCTGCTCGCGCCGGGCTGAATCAGCCTTGGACGACTGACAACCGACCCAACGCGCACGAACTGCCGATCGTTTCCCCGCCGTGCGGTCGAACCCCGCCTCGGTGACAACGTGCAAGCCGGGCACCGATGGGGTATCCTGCGCACGCAAACTGGTCGGTCATCAACCGCCAGCCCCTGCTCGTCGGTTTCACCCGTTCATCCAAACAGCCCGGAGGCTTGATCATGAAGCTCGCTCGTGTCGGTGGTGTGGTTCACACGTCTTCTTCCGCGTTCCGTTCCGCCCTCGTCATCTGCACGCTCGCCGGCGCGATGATGGGCCTGACCGGCTGCAAGGGCGGCTCGGGCTCGGGCTTCAGTGATTCTGCCCCCGACCCCACGACCATCCGCGGCTCATACCTCGCGGTGCTCAACGACGAAACCACCGCCGCCGCAATGAACAAAGCCGCGGGCAAGGCCGCCAGCGACCAGCTCACGGTCATCAAACTGCCGATCCTCGACGCCGACGCGACCGTGCAGGAATGGCAGACATCCTTCACGCGCGTGCCCGTCCCCAGCGCCATGGGCAACCAGCCCGGCGCGATCTCCGCCAACGCCGACGGCTCGATGCTCTTTGTCGTCAGCGCCGACGGCAGCGTGAAGAACGGCGACGCCGTGGGCCAGCGCGTTCTGGCCTTCAGCATGGCCGACCCGATGAACCCCAAGGCCCCGGAAGGCGCCAGCGCCTCGGCCCTTGAAGGCTCCGGGCCCAGCGCCATCGCCCTGAGCCCCGACGGCACGCTCCTCGCCGCCGCGTGCAGAAAGTCGGGCGCTGAACTGGCCCTCGTTTCCATCGGCGATTCAGGGTTCGCGCAGACCAACACATGGTCGCTCTCGGCTCTGGGGCTGAAGGCCGACGAAAAGGCCTGGCACGTCGCCTGGCACCCCAGCGGCAGGTTCCTCGCCCTCATCGCGCCCGAGTCGCGCTCGGTTGCGTTCTTTGAACTCTACCGAGACGCCGAGCAGATCGGCCTCGCGCCCTTCGGCGCGCCGGTGGTCCTCGCCGACGCCTCGCAGGTCCCCGTCTTCGGACAGTTCGCCGGTTCGTCGGGCAACACCTTCCTCTGCGTCTCGCTCGGTGCTCCCGCCTCCGCTGGCAAGGGCCCCGGCGCTGATGCACCGACCCCCGGCGCGGTAACGTCGATCGCCTTCGATCCCATGGGCGAACTCGTCCCCGCCACCGAAAACACCCCCGAGCACGTTCAAGCCGCCCACCGCATCACCGGCTTCGCCCGCACCGGCATCGCCCCGGTGGGCCTCGCCCTGCACGCGAGCGGTCAGCGCGCCGTCATCGCCAACACCCGCGCCGTCCGCGAAGGCCTCGCCGGCGGCTCGCTCAGCGTCCTCGCCCTCAACACCGACGGCGCGATCGAAGCCTGGTTCGAAACAGGCCTGGGCTCCATCCAAGGTCAGCCCGACTCCAGCGTCCCCACCAGCATCACCACCGACCCCACCGGCGCGGTCGTCATCGTCGCGCTGGTCAGCAAAGCCGACGCCGGCGGCGAGGGTGAGCTCGTCTTCTACACCCTCAGCAAGCACGGCGGCACCGCCGGTGAACAAGCCGACACCCTCAACCGCGCACCCTACCGCGTCGGCGTCGGCAAACTCCCCCACGGCACCGTGATCGTCCGCTGAGCACGATCAAAACCAACGCTTCCCGTGCCACCGATCGTCTGCAAGGACGATCGGTGTTTTCGTTTTGAGAAAGCTCAAGAACTCAAACCTCAAAACTCAAAACCTGAAATCCGCTTCAACGACCACGCATCGATCCGGGCAGTTGTCGATCAGTCTCTTCGTGACTTCTCTCTGTGCCCTCTGCGACCTCTTTGTGAAAAGTCTCCCCGCCTTTCGGCATTCCTTCGAGCCTTCGCGTCTTCGTGCAAAAAAACTCACCCAAGCCGCGACGACAACCACACAGGCAGCCGCAGTTCCTCCAGACACCGCCTCCTGGCTTCGCTGATGGCTTCGAGCCGCTTGGTCCGTACGTCCGGGTCGCTCACCGCCCGCCGCACCACCTCGACGCCCGCGGCATCCAGCGACGGGATTCGGATAAAGCTCTCCGCCGGCACCAGTTTCTCCGCCGCCCTCGGGCCGAAGTACAACGGCACCGACCAACTCAGCAGCGGGTCCCACAGTTTCTCCGTCACGTACATCTCGCCCTGATCAAAGTTCTCAATCGCGAGGGTGCACTTGGCCGCTCGCAGGATCTGCCCCTTGCTGCCGATGCCGCCGCGCCCGCCGACTTCGCTGGGCAGGCCCATGCCGAAGAGTTCCAGCTCCACGCCCGCCTTGCGCAACAGCTTCAGGAACTCCAGCCTTTGCCCGTGCCCCGCGAGCGCCGTCTTCCCTGAGATCACACCCGCCAGAGCCACCGCGCTCTCACGCGGCTGCTGCGCCCGCAAACTCCGCACATCCTCCATCAGCATCCAAAACGCCGGCAGCACCACCGGCGTGACATGCCCCGGCGCACGCTCATCGGGCGACCAGATCGTCGAGCAGTACTTCGCCGCCGCCTGATAAAAGTTCCCCGCAATCGGCGGCGGCTCATACAGCAGCATCGACGTCTTCGCACGCTGCGTCCCCAGCATCTCAAAGGCCAGGTCCGCCTTGTGCTGGCGATACGCCGCCGAGCCGCGGGCCTTCAGCAGCAAGCGCTTCCACCGCGGCAGTTTGCCTTGCCCTTTCGGAAAGAACGGCAGATTGAAACAAAAAACCCGCTCCGCATCGCGGGCCTGATGCTCAAACCGCACGCCGGTGGAATCGCGCCCAAACTCCCCGTCGCACTGGTTCCACAACCAGTCGGCGTTTGTGCCCATATCGCTGAAAGCCCCGATGCGCATACGGGAAGATATCACGAAAGTGCCGGGAGAACCCGAAGGGAAAACGCGAACCAAAACGCGAACCAGAACGCGAACCAGAACGCGAACGCGAAAAGAACAACCCCAGCCCAGTTTCACGCCTGATCGCAACCACCCCAATCACTCAGTCTTTCTTCTCTGCGTCCTCTGCGACCTCTTTGTGAAGCCCGATCCGGTCTTCCTTCGCGCCTTCACGTCTTCGTGCAAAGACTTTTCCGGTCTTCCGCCGCGAGAAGCATCACCGCTCAAGCACACAATGAAACACGTGCGCCCGCACCAGCGCCTCGCGCACCACCGTCGCCTCGCCAACACGGAACCCCGCGCAACGCAGTTCGTCGTTGAACATCCGCACCGATTTCATCTTCGGGCTGCGGTACGTCACCCAGGTCATGATCCCCCCGGGCTTCAGCGATCGGGCGGCCGCATCCACAATCTTCCCCCGAACCACGCGCGGGATCGTCGTCCACGGCAACGCACTGACAACCGCGTCGAGCTGGCGAACATCAAGCTGGTCGCAATACGCCCGCAGGTTCGCCGCATCGCCCTCGAAAAGCCGAACCTCCGGGAAGTTCCTGCGGAACAGACCCGCCAGACGCGCGTTGAGTTCCACGGCAAAGAACGCCGTCCCCGGACGCAGGGCCTCCAGCACCGCGCGGGTGATCGTCCCCGTCCCCGGCCCAAGCTCCGCGACCGCCTTTGCGCGCGCAAGATCGAGCCCCCGCACCATCGACCGCCCAATTTCCGGGTGCGTTGGGAACAAACTCGAAAGTTGGCTCGGCGAGCGGATGAACTCCACCAGAAACGCCACATGATCACGCGCGGATGACCGCTTTGGCCCATCGGTGCGCGCACGGCCGTGCCCGTGCCCATGGTGATGGTGAGAGGAGGATGTCGAATGAACCGAGCCGGACTCAACCCCCGAAGCCGAGTGCCCCAGATGGGCGTGCGACGCGTCGTCCGTGCGGGATGCGGACCCGGCCTTGGGGGTCACTTCGCCATTTGCCGCTGTCTGGAGTTCTCGGGAACGAAGGGTCATTGCTCTCCAGCCAACGGGCATAACCCGTCTGTAAGCCGCCTGGTGGCAAGCCGCCGCCGGCCTGCGATCCGTGACCCCAGCCCTTCCACCGCCCGGACCCGCACGGTTCGGATGGTACCCAAACCGCCCGCCTCTCATCGGTCGAGTACGGTCGAAGGCCCGGTCGTCACCGACACCATCACCGGATCGAGGGTAAACCCTGATATCTCGTGCCTCATTACCCCAGTTTCTGACTCACTATGCGGTTTTGAAGTTCGATTCATGTCGATTCGGTCACCCGACTTCGGCACGCCGACGACCCTGTCGGGCTACGCTGCTTCAGCGACCGAAAACGGCCGATATACGAACAGATACTCAACTCGCGAGGCGCCACCATGTTCCTGATCAGGCAAGCCAAAGCGGAAGACGTCCCGACCCTCGTCAAGCTGGCGAAGATGGTGCACTTCATCAATCTCCCGGCCGACCGGCAGATCATCGAGCAGAAGGTCTCCTGGTCGCAGCAGTGCTTTCTGATGGCCGCCGAGAGCCGGGCGATGCCGACGGAGGGGAAGAAGTCGCGGAAAGGTGCCGGCGTCAAGTCCGATGCCGCCGCCGGGGGGAACGGTTCGGTCAAGATGGGTGACGCCCCCGCCCGCCATCACGGCGACGTCCCCGGGCCCATCGCCTCGGGGCTGAAGAGCATCACCGGTCGCTCGCCTTTGTTCATGTTCGTCATGGAAGAGCACGCCTCGGGCAAGGGCGGCACCGGCGCGGTGGGCACCTCACAGGTCATCGCCCAGATCAGCTCGCCCGGCCAGCCCAACCTCTCCCTCGAACTCCGCAAGGTCGAGAAGTTCAGTCAGGTCCTCCAGAGCGGCGTCTCGCACGTCATGGCGAAGCTGCACCTCGATGAAGAAGGTCCAACCGAAATCGGCGGGCTCATCCTGCAGCCCTCGTACCGCGGGCACCGCGCCAAGCTCGGTCGATTCCTTTCGCTGGTACGGTTCCACTTCATGGGGCTGAACCGCGAGTTCTTCTCCCGCCGGGTGCTGGCGGAGATGATGGGCCCGGTGAACGCCGACGGGCAGACGCCCTTCTGGGACGGCTTCACGCGCGCGTTCATCAACATGAGCTACGAGGATGCCGACCGGTTCTGTCAGGAGAGCAAGGAGTTCATCCTCTCGCTCTTCCCGCGCGAGGGAATCTACTTGACGCTCATCCCGCCCGAGGCCCGCGCGTGCGTGGCGCAGGTCGGGCCTGAGACCGTCCCCGCCCGGCGGATGCTCGAAAAACTCGGCTTCAAATACCACAACCGCATCGACCCCTTCGACGGCGGGCCCCACCTCGAATGCGACATCGACCAGATCTCCATCGTCCGCGACACCCGTGTCTCGCGCCTGGGTGACGCCATCAGCGACGAGAAGCTCGCAACCACCGCCTCCGCCCGCGGCATCGTCTCGGTCATTGACGACGACGGCGAGTTCCGCGCAGTTGAGACGCTCTTCAATATCGACAAGCAAGGCCGCGTGATCATCGGTCAGCAGGTCAACGCGGCCCTGGGCTCGAAGGCCGGCGCCGACTGCGGCTACACCGTGCTGGACACGCTGAAGAAGACCGAGCCCAGCGGCGAGAAGGCCAGCAAGAACGGCAAGGCTCCGAAGAAAACAACCGGCAAACGCACGGCGCGGGCCTGAGCGGTTTCTGCTGGTGAATGCGGAACCGGCCGTATTGTTCTTTGTGCCGTCACGAGACACACACGCACACGCACTTCCATAGTGAGCACCGACGCGATGCAACCGACCGCGACCAACTCTTCGTCGACGACCCCGGCCGTTCAACCCTCGCATGTTTCACGCGGCCCGTGCGACTTCGTCGGCGGCGCGTGGATCCCCATCGAGGGTTCAACGCTCGTCTCGCGCAACCCCGCATTCCCGGAGCGCGTGGTCTACAGCGGCTCACCGAAGATCGATCACGTTGATCCGGCGGTGAAGGCGGCGCGCAAAGCCCTGCCCGCGTGGTCGGCGCTTTCGCGTGAGAAGCGTTTCGCGGTGCTCAACCGGTTCGCTTCGATCACCAAGCAGCACCAGAGCGTGATGGCGGACCTGCTCTGCGACGAGATCGGCAAGGTGATGTGGGAGGCGAAGCAGGAGGCCTCGATCCTTGCGAACAAGGTGGAGATCACCCTCGACCCGTCGGCGGAGGGCGGGCTGCGTCGCGTGACGGGGTTCGATCTGACGCTCTCGCCCACGCGGACGGGGCGGTGTGTATTCAAGCCTCACGGGGTGATGGCGGTGCTCGGGCCTTTCAACTTCCCGGCGCACCTGCCCAACGGGCACATTGTTCCGGCGCTGGCGACGGGGAACACGGTGGTTTTCAAGCCGTCGGACAAAGCGCCGGCGGTGGGTCAGCAGTTGGTCGAGTGGTTCCAGCAGGCGCTCGACGACGAGGGCGTGAAGATCCCCGGCGTGATCAACCTTGTGCAGGGCGGGGCGGATGTCGCCTCGGCGCTCGTGAAGCACGAGGGGCTCGACGCGGTGGCGTTTACGGGGAGCTGGGGCGTCGGGCGGCGGATTCTTGAGGCGAACCTCGATCGACCCGGGCGGATCATCGCCCTCGAGCTCGGCGGCAGCAACCCGTGCGTCGTCATGCCCGATGCGGATCTGCGTTTGGCGACGCTCGAACTGGCGCGATCGGCGTTCACGACCACGGGCCAGCGGTGCACGTGCACGCGACGGGCGATTCTGCACGAGAAGATCGCGGACAAGGTCATCAGCGCGGTGTGCAAGATGGCCAGCACGCTCGTGGTGGGGCAGCCGCGGGCGACGCACCCGGTGTTTATGGGCCCGATCAACAACGAGCTGTCGCGGCGGGCGGTGCTGGATTTTCAGACCAGCGCCAGCAAGGCCGACGGCGAGGTGCTCGTGGCTTCGAGCGCCATCGACACGCCCGGCAGCACGAGCAAGGGGTATTTCTTGACGCCGTCGGTGATCCGTGTGGAGCGGTTCGGGCGCGAGACGGAAGACGCGGGGCGCGATGCGGGGTGCGATACGGAGGTCTTCGGGCCGCTGTTGCGCATCAGCGTGGTGAAGGATCTTGACGAGGCGATTGTGCAGAGCAACGCGACGAAGTATGGTCTGGCGGCGGCGATCTTCACGAACGATGAACAGCACGCCCAGCGGTACCTCAGCGAGGTTCGCGCGGGGTGCATCAACGTGAACACGGGGACCGCGGGGGCGAGCAGCAAACTGCCCTTCGGCGGCTTCGGCATCTCGGGCAACCACCGCCCGGCCGGTTCGTTCGCGCTGGACTACTGCGCCGCGCCGGTGGCGTGTATGCTGGAGAAGGCGACTACCGCCGCGATCCCCGAGGGGATGAAGTTCGAGGATTCGTGGGTGAAGTGAGTATGCGGGCGTTTGTTGAGTGTAAGCCAAGGGGTTCGGCGTGAGCGAATCAGCACGAGACACGACGAAGCACGAAACGCCCGCGGAGGGTGTGTTCGTCCTGCCGCGTGGGAGGGGTTTCTCGTTCGCGCAGCGGGTGTTGGCGGTGCGGTTTCTGGCGGCGGCGGTTGGTGTGTACGCCGGGTATGTTGTTGTGCAGGTCGCGGTGACTTTGCTGATCGGGAACTGGCCGAGCAGATTGTCCGAGCGGGAACCGATCTCGGGGTATGTCTTCGCGTGGTTCGACCAACTGACGGGGGCGATCTCCAAGATTTCGTTCAAAGACGCGCAGCCGCTGGTGTGCTGGAGCGTGGTGCTTGTGGTGTGCGTGGTCGTGCTGAAGGTCGACGCACGGCGGATCAACCGTGTGGTTCTGAGGAGTATCGGCTCATGATGGATCACTCATGGTTCAAACTCGTGCTGCGACTGACCGGCGTCCTCTTGCTGGCGTTGTACCTGCCCGCGGCGCTGATCTACATCGCGCGGGTGATTGAAAGCGTGCTGCGGTCGGATGATTTTGTCTTCTTCAATGACGGGGTTGTGGGCGGAGGAGTTTGGATGTTCGTTGGCTTTGTGCCGTACTTCGTCGTGGTGCTCCTTGGGCTGTACCTGACGTTCGACGGGCGACTGTTCATCAAATGGTGCCTGCGCGACATCATCGGGCGTTGCCCGACCTGCGGGTACGACCTGCGCCGGAGCGCCGAGGCGATCTGCCCGGAGTGCGGGAGCGAGAATCCGTACCGAGGGAAGTTCGCGGCGAGCAAGCCGAGCGGTGCATCGGCGGCATCGGGGAACCCGGCCTCGGGCGGGTGAGGGTTCATCGCGATAGACTGGGGGGCATATGGGCAAGACTGTTCTTCCGGACGCGCGGGTTTCGCCTCGGTACTCGGGGATTTGCACCTTTTGCCGATACCCGCGGGTTGAGGATGTGCTGGCGGAGAACTACCCGCTCGACTGGGCGATTTACGGCGTGGCGAGCGACCTGGGCGTGACGTACCGCAGTGGGGCCCGCTTCGGCCCGCGGGCGATCCGCGAGGCTTCGCAGTATGTCAAGCGGTTTCATTTGGCGCACAACGTGGATGTGTGCGCGACGTTGAGCATGGCCGACGGGGGCGATGCGCCGGTCTCGCCGTATTCGATCGAGCAGACGCTGGACCTGGTGGAGGAGTTTGCGCTGGGTCTGAGCGAGCAGGGGGGCGAGGTCGGTGCGGGGAGTGTGGGGG
>JACVCS010000041.1 GCA_016741915.1 Phycisphaerales bacterium
GGTGGGGGGTGGGGGGTGGGGGAGTGCCGTCGAGCAAGCCGCTGGTCATCGTCGGCGATGGAGGCCGGCTCACGCACACGCCGCGGCTGGTGGACGAATCCACGCCCACGGGGCGCGGGGCGATCGGGCCGTGGAGCGAGACGGCCAGCGCGACGGTGGCGGCGTGAAACATCGAGCCGGGGCCGGTGGCGGCGCTGGCGCTCGGCCAGAAGACGCGGGCGAGCGCGGGCATCGCCGCGGCCGCGGCGCGGGGGTTCTGCGCCGGCGGCGTATGCTCATCGGCCCGCCGCGCGAAGGGAGCGACCATGCCCAAGACCACGAACGCACGATCGGTCAAGAAGCCGCCAACGTCCGCCGGGGCGAAAGCCGTGCGCCCGCGGATGAGCCTGAAGGAAGCGATGGCCGCGCTCGAGAAGGCCGGGTCCGCGCAGACCCGCAAGACCTACACGCGGCACGGCGCGGCCGAGCCGATGTTCGGCGTCAGTTTCGCCGCCCTCAAGAAGCTCCTGAACACCATCAAGGTCGATCAGGAACTGGCGGAGGCGCTGTGGGAGACGGGGAACTTCGACGCCCGCAACCTCGCGGCGAAGGTCTGCGACCCGGCGAACTTCCCTTCCAAGGTGCTCGACGCGTGGGCCGCGACGCCGATCGCCTGGGTGTGGGGCGGGTACGTCGGGCAGATCGCCGCCGAGGGGCCGCACGGGAAGGCGAAGGCGGAGAAATGGCTCGCCGCGAAGAACGAAGCCACCAGGGCCGCGGGGTGGTGCGCCGTCGCCGCGATGGCGATGATCGATGAGGCCACGCCGGATACGTGGTTCGCCCGGCGGCTGGCGGAGATCGAGAAGGGCATCGCCGCGGCGAGCAACCGGCACCGGTACCTGATGAACAACGCGCTCATCGCCATCGGCTGCCGCGGCGCGGCGCTCCGCAAGGCGGCCACGGCGGCGGCGAAGCGGCTGGGCACCATCGAGGTCGATCACGGCGACACCGCCTGCAAGACGCCGGAGGCGATCGGGCGGTTGGAGAAGGCCTGGGAACGCGCCAAGTCGGCGGGGTTCGCCAGCCCGGCGGCCCAGGAGCGGGCCCGGGAGTCGATGCGGACAAGGTGCTGAGCGCGGGGCGGCGACGCGGGCGCGGGCGTGAAGAGATCGGCGTGCGTGCGGCGCGTGCCAGCGGGGTCGCGGAGCGCGACGGCGTCGGCGCGGGTCGCGGCGGAGATCGGCCGCAGCATCGCCGCGTGCGTTCACGGTGGCGGCGTTGCCGCCGTGTGCAACTGAAGATGCTCCACCACCGGCCCCAGGGCCAGCGCGGGGACGAAGGTGAGCGCGCCGACGATGAGGATGACGGCGACGAGCATGAGCACGAAGACCGGCGTGTGCGTCGGCAGCGTGCCGCCGCCCCGCGTGCCGGTCGTGGGGCTCACACGCTTGGCCGCCAGCGAGCCCGCCACCGCGAGCACCGGCACGATGATCCAGAAGCGGCTGAACCACATCGCCAGGCCGAGGGCGATGTTGTAGAACGGCGTGTTGGCCGAGAGGCCCGCGAAGGCCGAGCCGTTGTTGTTCCCCGCGCTGCTGAAGGCGTAGAGGATCTGGCTGAAGTTGTGCGCGCCGGCGGTGGGGGGGTTGCTGGTGGTGTTGCCCTCGGGGATGAGCACGGCGACGGCGGTGCCGAGGAGCACGATGGCGCACGGCACCAGCACGCAGATCATCGCCATCTTCATCTCGAAGGGCTCGATCTTCTTGCCCAGGTACTCCGGCGCGCGGCCGACCATCAGCCCCGCGACGAAGACCGCCACGATGACGAACATGAGCATGCCGTAGAGCCCCGAGCCCACGCCGCCGAAGACCACCTCGCCGAGCTGCATCAGCCACATCGGGATCAGCCCGCCGAGGGGCGTGAACGAATCGTGCATGGCGTTCACACTGCCGTTGCTCGCGGCGGTGGTCGCGGCGGCCCAAAGGGCGGAGTTGGCGACGCCGAAGCGGGCTTCCTTGCCTTCCATGTTGGGAACGTCGCCGCTGCGCGGCGAGGAAAGAACGGCGCCGATCGGGTCGCCGGTCGATGCCTGAAGGATCGCGTTGACGCGCGGGTTGCCCTGTGCCTCGAAGACGTACGTCGCGCCCAGCAACGGCACGAAGATCACCAGCATCGCCGCGAGCACGGCCCAGCCTTGGCGACGGTCGCGGACCATCTCGCCGAAGGTCCAGCAGAGCGCGGCGGGGATCAGCAGGATCGCCAGCATCTGCAGGAAGTTCGACAGGGCCGTGGGGTTCTCCAGCGGGTGGGCGGAGTTGACGTTGAAGAACCCGCCGCCGTTGGTGCCGAGCTGCTTGATGGCGATCTGCGACGCGGCGGGGCCGAGGGGGATGGTTTGCGTGGTGACGGCCGCGCCTTCGGCGGTTGTCAGGGGCACGGTGAGCGCGACCTCCTGCGGCCCGCGGAAGGTCTGCACCACGCCCTGGCTCACGAGCGCCACCGCCAGAATCACGCTCAGCGGCAACAGGATGTACAGCGTCACGCGCGTGAGATCGACCCAGCAGTTGCCGATGGTGGCGCACGGGTTGCGGGCGAGACCACGGATGAGCGCCGCCAGCACCGCGATCCCCGTCGCGGCGCTCAGGAAGTTCTGCACGCCCAGCCCGAGCATCTGCGTCAGGTGCGACATGGTCGTTTCCCCGCCGTAGCCCTGCCAGTTCGTGTTGGTCACGAACGACACCGCGGTGTTGAAGGCGGATTTCGCCTCGACGGCGCCGAGCCCGGCCGGATTGACCGGCAGCACGTGCTGCGTGCGTTGCAGCGTGTAGACCACGAGAACGCCGATGGCGTTGAAGAGCAGCACGCCCATCGCGTAGCGCTTCCATCCCATCTCGATGGGCCGTCCCCGCGCATCGCCGCGCACGCCGCAGAGCGCGTAGATCGAGCGCTCCACCCGGCCGAGCACGCGCCCGAGCCCGAGCGGCGCTTCCCCGACGCTCCCGTCCAGCACGCGGGCCATGAACCAGCCGAGCGGCTTGACGAGCGCGATCAGCACCGCGAGGGAGATCACCAGTTGCAGCAAGCCCGAGCCGGTGATGGCCGCGAGCGTGGTGATCGATTCCGCAGTCGTCACGGGAAGACTCATTGAAACCACTCCGGCTTAAGAAGCGCGATCACGAGATAGACGAGCAGTGCGGCTGCGATGATCGCCGCGAGCGTGTAGATGACGATCTGTGGCGTCATTGGCCGCTCTCCACGTGTTGAGCAGCCGGTTCGCGCACGCCCGCCTGTTCGCCGCGCTGCGTTTGACTGATGGGCTCCAGCCACTCGCACACACGCACCAAACCGAACGTGGAGAGCAGGCAGGCGACAAAGAACGCGATGGGAATGAGGTCGTTCATGGAGTTGCTCTCAAAAGGGAGAGGAATCGGCGACGCATTGCGAACATGCCATGAGCATCGCCACAGACCGCCCCTTTGTCACTCAATCCGGAGTAAACGCGATGCTCATTCGCATAAAGCCGGCATAAAGACAGCCGACGCCGCTCGAAGGGCGCCGAGACGCCGCCGTGCATTGATACCACATTGACGCAGCGAGACCGCCCCTTGATGAGCCTTTGAGCGACATCGCGACTGAACCCTCCACACTCATCCCGTCATGCCCGGGTGCGGCCATGCTTCGTGGCTGCACCGCGCGGCACGCGGCCTGGAGATGGTGTCATGAGCGATACAGCGGCTTGGTGCGTGTGGGGGGGAGCGGTGCTTTTGATAGGTTCGGGCGTCACGGCAGAGGGTTACCTCGCTTGGATGTTCATCCGCGACTGGCGCGAGGGTCGGGCGGAACAACGCGCCCGTAGGGCACGCTGGCGAGCCGGGTCCACGCTGCCGGAGCGGTCCTCACGCTCGGTGCAGTTCTCTGCGGGCACCGCGATTGTGGCGATAGGCATGACCGCGGCCGTCGCGATCGCCCAGTCACCCGCTTCCCCACCCGCCGCAGCGCCCGCGGCCGTCACCCCTGCACCGGAAACCCTCGCCACTGCCCCCGCCGCTGGCCTTGTCGAAACAGTTGGTTCCGCCATCAACGTCCAACTCAACCTCGACTTCACCAACGCATACTTCTACCGCGGCATTCGCCAGCAGGACAAGGGCCTGATCGTCCAGCCCGCCGCTCGAGTCACGACTCGCCTCGTGCACGATGCCGAGCTTACGCTCGACGGATTCATCGGAACCTGGAGCAGCTTCGGCCCCAACGCCGGTACGCAGAGTGGGGGGAGCGGCGGGCTCATCGAGGATTGGTACGAGTCCGACCTGTACGCAGGCTTCACGCTCACGCACGGCAAGCTCTCGCTCACAACCTCGTACACATTCCTCACCAGCCCCAGCAACGCATTCCAAGATGTTCAGGAACTCGGCTTTACACTCGCGCTCGATGATTCGGAGTGGATGAAAGATTGGTCGCTAAAGCCCTACGTGACGCTCGCCACCGAGACCGGGTCCAACGGCTCAGACGGGCCCGAACTGAGCAACGGTGTGTACTTCGAACTCGGCATCGCACCCGGCTTCTCGTTCGATGTCGACCAGACGACCATCACGCTCACGTTCCCCGCCTCGGTCGGTCTCAGCCTCTCCGACTACTACCAAGACGCTGGCGGCAGCGATGAAACCTTCGGCTTCGCGCAGGTTGGAGCGAAGGCATCGATCCCCCTCAGCCAGCCAGGCGGGGTGGGTCGCTTCGGAGCGTGGACCCTGAACGCAGGCGTTTCGGTACTGTTCTTGGGCGACCACACCAAGGCGTTCAACGGTGGAGTCGGCACGAAAGTCATCGGGACAATCGGGCTGCAGTGGAACTTCTAACCCGCCGTGGGATTGCGGCGGTACCGCTGATTGCGTGCTCTCAACCTGATTCCCCGAGTATTGACGCGACTCATACCCGCATCACGTGTGGGGGCCCGGCTCGCGTTGCTTCAATCAGGCGAGTCTCGATTCCCTCCGTGCGCCGCCAGCGTCCCTGCCGACCGGTACAACGCGCCGCTTCTGCTCGCTATTCCGAACAAAACCACGACGATTAAGGCCATTGCCGCGGGCGATTGAGGCGTGGCGTTCGTACAGCAATCGAGTGGTCGTGAAGGGGGGAACACGAGGATCATCGCGGGGGCTTGCTCGTTCGGATGGTCACCTTCAAGACCGACATGCTCACCCGGATCATCGTTGTCGTGCTCACGCGGCCGACGGGACAGACTCTTCCCGAGGACAAAACGACAACCCCCGAGACTTGCATCTCGGGGGTTCGTCGATTCTGAAAATAGAGGATAGACAGCGGGGATCGAACGGGGCTCCGCCGCTAACGCCCGTCGCCGCCAGGATCGGAGGAACTGGCGCGTCTCACCCGCTGCGGTCATGCGACCGCATGTGATGAGTTGAGCGTCCGTATCCGCAACTCTCACGAACCGATGCTCCATCCCTAATTGCAAACATATACCAAACAGATCGGTTTACGCGCGACTCGGCCAGGTTCCAGAACGAACCCAAACAGGACTGGAGCGGTATACACTGCCGAACCGATAGCATTATCAGATGCCCCCTGCGATCGTCAAACTCGTTGCCATCCTCCTGCTCGTGGTGCAGGGGGTGATCGCGTTGGCTCCCGGGCGGGTGCTGTGCATCCCCATTCGAGACTGCGGAAAACACGAATCGGAAGTTCTCGCGGCGTGTGACCACTGCGAATCCCACGGGAGTTCGGCAGTAGGCGGTGGCAAAGGCGGTTCGGGCCAAGAGCATGGTCCATTCAGCACAGTGTTCCACCCGCAAGACGAGTGCGGCTGCCATCTGCATGTGCCGGTTCCGGACGATGAACAGGTTCCTAGCAATCCAAAGGGCGACGGTCCCGACTCTAGGACGTTCTTTATCCCCTTCGTGGTCGCCGTAGTCTTGGCTTGGGATTTCGATCCCCCCGTAGCGGTTGCAGCGCGAGTTCAACCGCCTGATTTCAGCACCTCTGATCAGGTGCTCGCGCTGAAGACCACCCGCCTCCTTATCTAGCGCCGACGTTTCCGCCTGCCGCCTTGGGGAAAGTTGTCCCGAGCACCGGGCGATGTCGTTTTTGCCTGATGCGAGCCGCCTGGCTTGTGCAGCGGGTTCTTGGCGTTGATTCCAATCACAACAAGGATCGGATCGCGTTCCGCGTTGTTTCAACGCGTCCCGGCGTTGCAACCCCGACATCGCGACTGATCGCTCACTCGTTCGGAGTTCCACATGCATCGATCGTTCGACAATATCGCCCAAGGTCAGTCGCGACTGCGGCCCGGGGGCCTCTTAGTAGCCCTACTGATTGCCTTGGTGGCCGGCGGCTGTCAGTCCTACGAGCGCCGCCCGTTGGACATGGCGGGCCACCAAGCCGCGTTCCTCGCGCGTACGCCCGAAAGCCCCGAGGTAAGGGCGTTCGCGGAAGGCCTCGCAGCACGTTCGCCGGGCACCAACGGGTTCAATTCCACAGACGGCATCACATGCGCCGAAGCGGAGATTCTCGCGCTGGTATTCAACGCGGACCTGCGGCTCGCCCGGCTGCGAGCGGGCGTCACGCGAGCCACGGCGGAAAACGCCGGCCTCTGGGAAGACCCGACGATCGGTGTTGACCTCACGCGCATTATCGAGAGCACGCCCGAGCCGTGGAAGGTGTTCACCAGCGTCGGCATCACGATCCCGATCTCTGGACGGCTTGAGATCGAGAAACAGCGGGCCGGGGTCGAGCACGCGGCGGAGCTTGCTCGTGTCGCCCAACGCGAGTGGTCTGTTCGAATTGCGGTTCGGCGTGCGTGGAGCGAATGGTCGGCGCTGGATGCACAACTCGCGGCGACGCGAGAGTTCCTCTCCCGTGTCGACCAGATCCTCGTTGTCGTGGACAAGATGGAACAGGCGGGCGAGATGGCCCGCACCGAGGCGAGACTCTTCCGCATCGAGAAAGCGACGAAGGCCTCGGACCTTGCAACGCTGGAATCACGAGCACGCGAGGCCGAACTGCGCCTTCGGCAACTCATGGGCATGTCGCCTGATGCGCCGCTGCGGTTCCAGGCGGCTGGCATCGGGCCGACGCGGGCAAGCACCACAGCCAACGCGGACGCCGCCGAACTGGAGCGCCGAAGCCCGGCGATGCTGGTCGCCGCGGCGGAGTACGAGGCCGCCGAGAAGGCGCTCGAACTCGAAGTCCGCAAGCAGTACCCGGATCTGCACATCGGGCCTGGCTATGGCAATGAGGATGGCCAGAACCAAGTGCTCCTGGGACTGTCCGTGCCGATCCCGATTCTGAACGCCAATCGGCAGGGGATCGCCGAGGCACGAGCCCGTAGGGAACTGGCGCAAGCCGGAGCTGAGACAACGCTCGAGCAGACTATTGCCGCCATGCGGGCAGCGGAGGTCAGGCTCGCAGCGGCGACACGGCGGCGTCAAACCCTCGAAACGGAAGTCGTCCCCTTGGTCGATGCTCAGTACAGCGACGCGAGGCAAGTGGCCAGGCTCGGCGAGGTCAACACGCTCGTGCTTCTGGAGAGCCTGACACGCCAACAGGAGGCCAAGATCGGGCTCGTCGAGGCGGCGCGCGACGAGGCGATTGCTGCCAGCGACGTGGACGAACTCGTCGGCCCGCCCCTCTCCCTGCCCGGCGTGCCTACCGGCACCACCCAGCCCTCCAACGCAACGCCCGCGTCCGATCCTTCCACGACAAATCCCCCTGCCACCGGTAGCGCACCCCGCTGATCGGCCTCTCGCACGGAATCACCCATGCACAAGACCACGACTCACACCCTGCTCATATGCGGCTTGGCTCTCGCCATGCCACTCGCGTTCACGATGACCGGCTGCGACAAGAAGCCCGACGCCCACGCCGAAGGCGATGGGCACGACCACGGGGCCGAAGGAGGCGGCGCGGGAGAAAAGAGCGAGGCCGGGCCTTCCAACCGCGTGGACATCCCCGCGTCGGTGCGTCAAAACCTCGGCATCACCTTCGCCAAGGTCGAATCCCGGAACGTCGCCAAGACGCTCCGCGTGCCGGGGCGCTTCGAGTTGCTGCCCACGGCCCGGCGCGAGTATCGCACACCCTTGTCGGGCCGTGTGGAACTGCTCGTGAGCCAGTACCAGAAGGTCGAGCCGGGCACGCCGCTCTACCGCGTGGACGCCTCGGCCTGGCGCGACCTGCACGAGCAGATCGCCGCGACGCGGGCGCGGACGGAGTCGATGGTCCCGCTTCTGGCGGCCCAGGCCGACCACGAGAAGAGCCTGGCAGAGAAGGTGACGCTCTGGCAAGACCGCCTGAAGCAACTCGACGAACTCCGCGGCGCGGGAGGTGGGAGCGCCACTCAGGTCATCGAGGCGCGGGCGACGCTCAACGCGAGCCAGAGCGAACTCGCGGTGGCCAGGGGTCGCAGCGCGGAGCTGGCGGCGCAGCGGTCGCAGGCCGAGTCGGACCTGCGGAGCCTCACGGCCCGGCACGACGTGATGACGCGTGGCGCGGGCTGCCTCGACGGGCACAACGCCGCTGCTCCCGATTCGATCTACACGGTCTGCGCGGTGGAGCCGGGGATCGTCGAGACCATCGGACTCACGCCCGGCGCGCTGGCCGAGGAGAACGGGCTTGTGCTGACGTTGGTGCAGCCGGAGAAGATCCGCTTCCACGCGCGGGGCTTGCAGGCCGACCTAGGCCGCTTGCGCGCCGGGCTGCCCGCACGGATCGCCCCCCCGCAGGGAGGGAGCGTGGACCTCCAGGACGCGATGACGGGGCAGCTGCAACTGGGCCTGGGGGCGGAGGCCGACGAGCGGACCATCGACCTTCTGGTCACGCCCGAATCGCTGGCGGGCTGGGCCCGCGCGGGTGTGTCGGCGCACATGGAGGTCACGTTGGCGGGCGGGACGGAGGAACTCGCCGTCCCGCAATCAGCGGTCGTGCGCGATGGGGCGCGGGCCATCATCTTCCGCCGCGACCCGGCGGACCCCGACAAGGCGATCCGCATGGAAGCGGACGTGGGCCTCTCCGACGGCCGCTGGGTGGTGATCGCCAGTGGCGTCAAGGAAGGCGACGAGATCGTGCTGGGCGGCAACTTCCAGTTGATGCTGGCGACCAGCGGCAGCACGGAAAAGGCCGGGCACTTCCACTCCGACGGGACCTTCCACAAGGGGAGTCACTAACCCATGCTCGCCAAACTCATCGCGTTCTCTCTGCGGCAGTCGTCTCTCGTCGTCGTGCTGGCGGGGGTGCTGCTCGTCTTCGCCGGGATCAAGGTCAAGGACATGCCGGTGGATGTCTTCCCGGAACTCAACGCGCCCACGGTGGTCGTGATGACCGAGGCGGGCGGGCTTGCGGCTGACGAGGTGGAGCTCAACGTCACCTTCCCGATCGAGACGGCGGTCAACGGCCTGCCGGGGACGCGGCGGGTCCGGAGTGCCTCGGCGACGAGTCTTTCGATCGTGTGGGTCGAGTTTGATTGGGGCACCGACATCTACCGCGCGCGGCAGCTCGTCTCCGAGCGGCTGTCGGCGGTGCGTGAGTCGCTCCCGCCCGACACGCACGCCGAGATCACGCCCGTGACCAGCATCACCGGCGAGATCATGCTCATGGCCTTGTCCTCGCCCGACGGCTCGGTCAGCCCGCTGGACATGCGCTCGTTCGCGGAGTTTGACCTGCGGAACAAACTCCTCGCGGTCCCGGGCGTGGCCCAGGTGGTCGCCATCGGCGGGGAGTTGCCGCAGTATCAGATCAACGTCAGGCAGGACCAACTCGCCCTCTACGGGCTGACGATCAGCGACGTGGTCGAGGCGGCCAAGGGCGCGCACTCGACGGCCAGCGCGGGGTACGTTCCCAACTGGGAGAACCAGGAACTGCCCATCCGCCAGACCGCCCGCGTGACCAGCGCCGAGGACATCAAGAACACGCTGGTGCGCTACCACAACGGCGCGGCGGTCACGATCGGGCAAGTGGCCGATGTGCAACTGGGCCCCTCGCCCAAGCGCGGCACCGCAACCGACCGGGCGATGCCGGGCGTGGTCGTCAGCGTGCAGAAAAGCCCGGGCACCAACACGCTCAACATGACCACGCAGATCGACGGCGTGCTGGACCAGATGGAGAAGGCCATGCCCAAGGGGATGGTCCTGAACCGCGACCCCTTCCGGGCCGCGCGGTTTATCGAGCGGTCGATCAACAACGTCGTCAAGGTCTTGATCGAGGCGTCGATCATCGTGGCGGTCATCCTCATCCTCTTTTTGCTCAACGTGCGGGCAACAATCGTGACGCTCACGGCGTTACCGCTCTCGCTCGCGGTGGCGGTGCTGCTGCTCTGGGCATGGGGGCTGTCGATCAACGTCATGACGCTGGGCGGCCTGGCGGTGGCCATCGGCGAACTGGTGGACGACGCCATCATCGACGTGGAAAACGTGCTGCGGCGGCTGAATGAGAACGAAGGACTGCCCGAAGGCGAGCGCAAGGGGCTGGTGGAGATCATCTACAACGCCAGCAACGAGATCCGCTCGTCGGTGGTGTTCGCGACGATCATCATTTGTATGGTCTTCGTGCCGCTGCTCTTCCTGCAGGGGCTTGAAGGCCGCTTCTTCCAGCCCTTGGGCATCGCGTACATCATCTCGATCATGGCGTCGCTCATCGTGGCACTGACCGTCACGCCCGCGCTGTGCAAGTGGCTCTTCGCGGGATCGTTCGGCAAGAAGAACAAGGACGGGCACGCAGCGGGGGGACATGGCGAACATGACGGGTGGCTGGTTCGCAAACTCAAGCGGGGCTACGAGCCGACCCTCCGCGCCAGCGTCCGCAACCGGGGCGTGGTGCTGGGCGGCGCGGGACTGCTGACGGCCCTGTCGCTGGTGCTCATGTCCACCTTCGGCACGTCGTTCCTGCCCGCGTTCAAGGAGGGCACGTTCACGGTCTTCCTGCTCGCACCCCCGGGCACGTCGCTCGTCGAGAGCAACCGCCTAGCCCTGGGCGTCGAGGCGCAACTCTCCAAGATCGAGGGTGTGTCGAGCGTGACGCGGCGTACGGGCCGCGCCGAGCGCGACGAGCACGCCGAGCCGGTGAGCAGTTCCGAGGTCGAGGTGACGATCAAGGCGGGCGTGGACCAGAACAGCGTCAGGGCCGAGATCGATCGCATCATCGCCAACATCCCGGGCATTACCACGATGGTGGGCCAGCCCATCGAGCACCGTCTCTCCCACGTCCTCTCGGGCACGCCCGCGGCCATCGCGATCAACGTCTACGGCGACGACCTCAACGTCCTGCGCTCGCTCGCCAAGGAGATCGAGGCGGCGATCAAGCCCATCCCCGGCACGCGCGATGTCGCGGCCAACCGCGAGATCATGATCACCTCGCTGCCCATCCGCTACCGCCCGCAGGACCTGGTCGCCGCGGGGCTTTCGCCCGGCGCGGCCGCCGAGCAGGTGCAGCAAGCCCTCTACGGCGAGACCGTCGCTGAGGTGAACCAGGGCGTGCGCCGATACGAGATGGTCGTGCGTCTGGCCGAGAGCGAGCGGGAGCGGATCGACCAGATCATGGACCTGCAACTGCGGGGCGTGGGCGGGGCGATTGTGCGATTGCGCGAAGTGGCCGACATCGGGCCGGAGAAGACCAGTAACTTGATCGCCCGCGAGAATGCCCAGCGCAAGGCCGTCATCTCAACCAACGTCGCCGACGGCTACAACCTCGGGCAGCTCGTCGCACAGGTGCAGGCCAAGGTGGACCCGATCGTGCAGAAGGCCGGGTACACCGTCCACTACGGCGGGCAGTTTGAGGCCCAGCAATCCGCCAGCCGCACGATCCTCATCATGGGGGCGGGCGTGGCGGTCTTCATGTTCCTGCTCTTGCAACTGTCGACGGGCAAGGCCCGAGTGGCCTTGCTCGTCATGCTCAACCTGCCGCTGGCGCTCATCGGCGGCATCGCGGCCATCTATCTGACCGAGAGCCCGGCGCTCATCGGCAACACGCTGGCGCTCTTTGGGCTGTCTTCGAGCCGCTACATCGCGCCGGTCATCTCCATCGCCAGCATGGTGGGTTTTGTGACCCTCTTCGGCATCGCCGTCCGCAACGGCATCCTGCTCGTCAACCACTACGATCACCTCCAGCAGCACGAGGGCAAGTCCATCGGCGAGTCGATCATTCAAGGATCGCTGGAGCGGCTGGTGCCGATCCTGATGACGGCCCTCGCCGCCGCGCTCGGGCTGGTGCCGCTGGCGCTTGCCAAGGGCAAACCCGGCAGCGAACTGCTCGCCCCACTGGCCATCGTCGTGCTGGGCGGGCTCGTTTCATCTACGTTCCTCAACCTGTTCGTCGTCCCCGCGGGTTACGCGCTGGCGTTCAAGGTGAAGCGTGAAGCCCGGAACAGTCCGGGGCTCTTCGCCCGCCTGCTGCGTCGCTCACCCAACAAGCCCGTGTCCACCAACCTGTAATAAGGAGTCCGCATCATGAAGACAGTTCGTTCGCTCACGCTCACGTTTGCCCTGCCCGCCCTCGCGCTCGCCCTCTCGATGACGGCGTGCGAGAAGAAGGCCGAGACCCCCACCAAGCCCGCCGCCGGGTCAACCGGAGCCGCGAAGTCCGACGGCCACGACCACAAGGACGGCGACGGGCACGACCATAAGGCGGGCGAGAAGCACGACCATAAGGATGGGGACGACCACGACCACAAGGACGGACACGGGCACGGACCCAAGACTGAACTGGGCAGCCAGTCGGCGGGGGGCATGACCATCGTCGCCGCTCGCGAGGGCGGCGTGGAGGCCGGGAAGGAAGCGACGTTCGACATCAGCGTCACCGGCGGCGCCGGCAAGCCCGCGGCGGTTCGCGCGTGGGTCGGCACGCAGGACGGCAAGGGCTCGGTCAAAGGCAAGGCCGAGGCCGAGGGCGACGGTTGGCACGCCCACGCCGAAGTGCCCAGTCCGCTGCCCGCTGGCAGCAAACTCTGGGTCGAAGTCGAGACGGCCAAGGGTGAGAAGCACATCGTCGGGTTTGATCTCAAGTCGTAAACCGAGCGCGGAGCGCACGTTCTCCCGGCGGCGCGGCCGGGCGGCATTCACACGATACATCCCGGCGGCCCGCGTCCGACCGCCTCGCTTTGGAGCATCACCATGAAGAGTCCGAATCGTTCGTCCATCGTTCTTGGTCTTGTCGCGGGCGCTGCATTGACTGTCGCCGCCGCCGCGATGATGGGGCAAGGAGCCGCGCAAGGCGGCCCCGCCGACACGCAGTACTTCGTCACCGCCGACGACGGCGAGGCCCACCTCTGGCTGCGCGAGGGCAACACCCTCAAGATGGTTGCGCATGGCGCGTGCGCCGAATGCAAGGACGGCCACGATCACGAAGAGGGCGACGGGCATGACCACGCCAAGCCCGCAACGGCATCGCCTGCGGGCAAGGCCGGAGGCGACCACGGCGACCACGGTCACGGCGAGGGCGGCGCGATCGGCACGGCCACCATCGGCGCGTGGACCGTGACGGTTTCGGGCGAGATCAAGGCGGGCGCGGAAGCCCACCTGGATATCAAACTCTCCGGCAGCACGGCCAAGGCCTCCGCGATCCGCTTCTGGGTCGGCGCTCAGGACGGCAAGGGCGCGATGAAGGGCAAGGCCGACGGCGCGGGCCCCGAGTACCACGCCCACGTGGATGTGCCCAACCCCATCCCGGCGAACGCCAAACTCTGGATCGAGATCGATGACGGCAAGGGGAGTAAGTCCGTCGGGGGGCTCGCAATCTCAAGGTAAGAGCTGGAGCGAGCCCGGCGCGGTGAAGGCCCCGCGCCGGGCTCGGGCAAGTCGTCACGTACGATGAACAGCGACACGGCGGACTGCGAGACTTTCGTTCCCGGGCGGCCTGTCGATCCCAGCACATGTGCACAACGTCTTGACTATGTCTAGAGGGTTTCATTCATGCAAAATATCATTCTCTGCCTCGTCTTGATTTCTGGTCTCACGCTCCTCGGCGGATGTGCAACCCCACGCTCGGACTTAGTGTCAACAGGTGACATAACGATTGAATCGGCGTCAACGCAGCCGCTGGCTCACACACCCACCGTGGAAAGCGCTGATGGAGACTTGCTCGTTAGCGGGCAACTCGACGAGGAGGAAGCCGTCGCCGGGGGGCACCTTGACATCACCGTCACGACCTCCGACGGCGTTGTGGTCCACGATGCGATCGTGAACTATGGCCGGGCTTCTACATCTCACTCCACGCAACTCGGCCCCCGAGGTGCGTCGCGTCGAGTGCAGGCAGGCCCGAAGCATGCCAAGTTCTCCGTGCGATTCCCCGGGTTGCCGCCCGCGGGGTCGAAAGTCCGGGTGCGGCTCGAGCAAGGAGCACACGAGAATTCCGCGACGCCCCGATGAGACTCACCAGGATCCATGTTTCGGGGATGGACTGCCCGACCGAGGAAACCGTCATCCGCCGGGCGTTGCTCGGTATTGACGGCGTGACTGACGTCCGCTGCGAGTTGATGCTTCGCCGCGTAGCAGTCAAGCACGCCGATTCAATCGAAACGAGCCGGATTCTGTCAGAACTGAGCGCCATCGGTCTGCCCGGAATAGTTGCCTCGGCGGCCGATCGCGAGGAAGACTGTACCTTCCCAATCTCCGGGATACCGGGACCTTCTCAGTCCATGCGGCTTTGGCGATCAGGGGCGTTTTGCTTGGCGGGGCTGCTCGCGGGCAGCGCGGAGGCGATGTACTTCGCGGGCATGAAGGAGACCTCGTGGCCGGTGATCGCGGCGTCGGTCGTGTCGATCCTTCTCGGCGGCCTGCCGACCTTGAAGAAGGGCTGGGTCGCGCTCAAGACCTTCACGCTCAACATCAACTTCCTGATGACGGTGGCGATCATCGGCGGGGCGGTGATCGGCGCGTGGCCGGAGATCGCGCTCGTCACGTTCCTGTTCGCCCTCGCCGAACTGATCGAGAAAAAGGCTCTGGACCGCGCCCGCAACGCCGTCAAGGGCCTGATGGCGATGGCTCCTGATGAGGCGAGCGTGAAGCAGCCGGACGGCTCGTGGATGGTGACGCGCGCGGGCGAGGTCGTCGTGGGCGCGGTCGTACAGGTGAAGCCCGGCGAGCGGCTCGCGCTCGACGGCATTGTGGTCGAGGGCGAATCGAGCGTGAATCAGGCCCCGGTGACGGGCGAAAGCGTGCCGGTGGACAAGAAGATCGGCGACAAGGTCTTCGCGGGGACCATCAACGAGTCGGGCGTGCTGGAGTTCAAGACTACCGGCGGCAAGGACCAGACCACGCTCGCCAAGATCATCAGGACGGTGCAGGAAGCGCAGGGAAGCCGAGCGCCGACGCAGCGGTTCGTGGACAACTTCGCCCGGGTCTACACGCCGATCGTCTGCATCGTCCCGGTGCTCATCGCCGTGGTGCCGTGGCTCGCGTTCGGGCAGCCGTTCTACCCGTGGCTCTACAAGGCGCTGGTGCTGCTGGTGATCGCGTGCCCGTGCGCCCTGGTGATCTCGACGCCCGTGACGGTCGTCAGCGGCCTGACGGCGGCGGCGCGCCGCGGCATCCTCATCAAGGGCGGCGTTCACCTGGAGAATGGCCGCAAACTCAAGGTCGTCGCGATGGACAAGACCGGGACGATCACCGAGGGCAAGCCCAGAGTGACAGACGTGCAGCCCATCGGAGCCACGAGCAAGGACGAGGTGCTGCGGATCGCGGCGAGTCTGGATGCGCTCTCGCATCACCCGGTCGCGCTCGCGGTGGTGGCGGCGTGGAAGGGCGAGCGGGCGAGCGTCGAGAACTTCAAGTCGCTCACGGGCCGGGGCGTCGAGGGCCGTATCGGCGGCGCGGCGTACTTCGTCGGCAACCATCGTCTCGCCGAGGAGCGAACGGTCTGCTCGCTAGAAGTTGAGGCGGTGCTTGGACACTTCGAGGTGCAGGGCAAGACGACGGTGGTGGTCGCGTCGGAGAGCAAGGTGCTGGGCGTCATCGCGGTCGCCGACACGCCACGCGAGAGCAGCGTCGAAGCCATCAAGTCATTGCACGACATGGGCATCAAGACGCTCATGCTCTCGGGCGACAACCAGACCACCGCGTCGGCCATCGCCAAGATCGTCGGCATCGACGAGGCCAAGGGCGGGATGCTCCCCGAGGACAAACTTGCCGAGATCGAGCGACTCACGAAGCAGCACGGGGACGCGATCGGCATGGTCGGCGACGGCGTCAACGACGCCCCGGCCCTCGCCAAGAGCACCATCGGCTTTGCGATGGGCGCGGCGGGCACCGACACCGCCCTCGAAACCGCCGACGTGGCCCTCATGCAGGACGACCTGCGCGGCGTGCCCGAGTTCATCCGCCTCTCCCGCCGCACCGGGGCGATCCTGACTCAGAACATCACGCTGGCCATCGGCATCAAGGTGGTCTTCTTCGCGCTGACGATCGCCGGGGTGGGGACGATGTGGATGGCGGTCATCGCCGATGTGGGGGCGAGCCTCCTGGTAGTCGGGAACGGCCTCCGGTTATTGGGGAGGAAAGCGGGGCTGCAATCCCCCAAGGCGGCGAACACACCCTGAACCTACCCGTAGAATGAATCCGGCCTGCCTTTGACCGATATACTATCGTGCTCCATGCGTCATCCCCTGCTCCGCATCCTGGTCGCCCTGCTCATCGGCGTCATCGCGCCGCTGTGCTGTTGCCAGGTCATGGGGCTGACCGGAAGCGTGTGCGGCGGGAGGCACGAGGTTGCGACGGCGTCTGAATCCTGCTGCCAAGGGTGCTCCGGCGACCCAGTGTCGAGCGACGAGCAACAGACCCCGAGCGACGGCAATGAGCACGCTCCGCGCAAGTGCCCATCCTGTCCATCGTGCCAGGGCACGGCGGTCGGCACGGCCGTCAAGTTCGAGGCCAGAGTTCAGGTGCTCGACCAGCAGTTGCACGCGTTGGCGACAATCGCCCTCGCGGTGTTGTGGGAGCTTCCGACGCTCGACGCACGGGCAGCACCGTCTTTGCCCGGCTGGGCGTCCGACCCGCCCTTCCTGAAGGCCAACCGCGAAGCGCTGCGTTGGCACTGCGCGCTGCTGGTGTAGTTCATTCCTGCAACGGACGGCCGCCGTCCGCACCGTCCTCGCGCGAGCGATCTCGTGTCGCACGCTCGGGGTTCGTGCCCTATTTCTGCGCTCTTCCTGAGCGCGTTGCAGGAACCACCCATGACCAGCACGCCGACCGACCTGCGGGCGCTTCGCCGAGCCCCGCGAGCCACAGACCAGACATCATCCCCCTCGCCCGCTTCGGCGGGAAACACCGCGATCATTGCCCGCCCCAAGGCACGATGGGCGACGCGGCTCCTCGTCCCCGCCGCCGTGCTGCTCGCCACCGGCGGCCTGCTCGCATATGCCGCCCGCGATGCACTCCAGCCGCGGCTGGAGGTTTATGTCGCCGCGGCGATCCCGAAGGAAAGTAAGGCGGCCCCAGCGACCACCGCAAGAGCTGCCGCGTCGGACCCGATCGAGGACAGTCCCACCGATGCGCCGCTCGGCCCCGTCGCCGTGCAGGCTCCGGGGTGGATCGAGCCCGCGCCCTACGCGGTAAGCGTGCCCGCGCTGGCGGAGGGCGTGGTCAAAGAGGTGCTGGTGCTGGAGGGCGAGCGCATCGAGGCGGGGCAGGTGATTGCACGGTTCATCGACGACGATGCACGGCTCGCGCTGCGGGCTGCCGACGCAGCGGTCGCGGAGCGTGACACGGACGTCGCGCGAGCTCGCGCAGCACTCGCGACCGCCGAGTCGCAGGTCGAGGTCGAGCGGGCCGCCGTCACCGAACTCCGCGACGAAGTTTCGCGCAAGCGAGACCTTGTGGCCGCGGGCGGGCTGACAGAAGGGACGTTCCGCCGCATGGAAATCCGCTTGGGCGGGTTGGAGGCGAAGGTTGCAACGGCCGAGAAGATGGTGGCCGAGGCTCGCGCCGTTCTCGCGCAAGCCGAATCGGCTCACGCGGCAGCCCACGTGATGCACGACGAGGCTGCACTGCGGCTGGCACGCATGGAGGTGCGATCGCCGGTCGCGGGTGTGGTGCTCGCGCGCCTTGTCGAGCCCGGATCGCGCATCAGCATGAGCGGCAAGGGCGGAGAAGGGGGCGCGGGCGGGAACATGATGGGCGCGGTCGTCCGCGTCTACGACCCGGCGAAGTTGCAGGTGCGCGTGGACGTGCCCCTAGCCGACGCCGCGAAGGTGAGCATCGGCACGCGGGCCACCGTGAGCACCGAGGCGCTCCCCGATCAGACCTTCAGCGGTGTGGTGTCGCGGGTCGTTCACGAGGCCAACATCCAGCGGAACACCGTCCAGTTCAAGGTCGCGCTCGATGCCCCCTCCCCGGTGCTCAAGCCCGAGATGCTCACCCGCGTCAAGCTGCACGCGTCAGCGTCGGCATCGCGGCAGGGCCGCAGCGGCGTCACAGGGAGTTCGGTTTCCGGTGACGGAGACAGCGGCGACATGACCCTGTTGGTGCCCTCCGCCGCCGTGACTTCGCTCGGCGACGACAAGGGTCAGGTCTGGGTCGTGGACACCAGTGGCGGAAGCCCCGTCGCTCGCCGCCGCGACATCGCAACCGCGCCATCCGCAGACGAAGGTTTCATCTCCGTGACGAGCGGCCTACGGCTGACGGATCGTGTTGTCCTCGATCCGCCCGCGCCACCCGCGATCAAGGACGGCACGCGGCTCAAGGTCCTCGGCGAACGCACCAGCACCACGAACAACGCAGCCCCCACCACACCGTAACGCACCACTCACGATCACACCGGCGACTCACTCGCCGCACAAAAGAGAACGACCATGACCACGAACCACACGCACGCGCGAACCACGCCCTCCGGCCCGCCGCTGATCCAGTGCCGCCGCCTCACCAAGACCTACAAAAAGGGCGACAACACCATCACGCCCTTGCAGGAACTCGACCTCGATGTTCCCTCGGGCGACTTCCTCGCGCTCATGGGCCCCTCGGGCAGCGGCAAGACCACGCTGCTCAATCTGATCGCCGGAATCGACCGCCCCAGCGGCGGGCAACTGATCATCGGCGGCACCGACATCGCCACGCTCTCGCGGTCCAAGCTCGCCGACTGGCGGAGCGTGAACGTCGGTTACGTCTTCCAACTCTACAACCTCGTGCCCGTGCTCACGGCCTATGAGAACGTCGAGTTGCCGCTCTTGCTCCACAGCATGTCCGCCCGCGAGCGGCACGAGAAGGTCCAGACCGCGCTCCAACTCGTCGGCATCGCCGATCGCCACGACCATTACCCGCGGCAACTCTCGGGCGGCCAGGAGCAGCGCGTCGCCATCGCACGCGCGATCGTCACCGACCCCACCATCATCGTCGGCGATGAGCCCACCGGCGACCTCGACCAGGAGTCGGCGCAGGCCATCATGGACCTCATGGTGCGGCTCTGCGAGGACTTGGGCAAGACCCTCATCATCGTCACCCACGACGCCAAGAGTGCGGCCTACGCCAAGCGGACGCTGCACCTGGAGAAGGGTCGCCTCATCGAAGCCGCCGACCTCGCCGCCCGCCGCTCCAACCTTGTCCCGCAGGAGGCATAACCCATGATCGCACCCAAGTTCATGCCCGTCGTCTTCAAGCAGCTCTGGCGGCACCGCGTCCGCAGCGTGCTCACGCTGTCGGGCGTCGCCATCGCCATGTTCCTCTTCATCGCCGTGCAGACGCTGCAAGAAGGCGTGCGGCAATCCACGCAAGCCGCCGCGGGCGACACCACGCTGGTGGTCTACCGCGAGAACCGCTTCTGCCCCGCCGCCAGCCGCCTGCCGCAGTTCTACACGGATCGCATCGAGAAGATTCCCGGCGTGGTTTCGGCGGTGCCGGTCAAGATCGTGGTCAACAACTGCCGGGCCTCGCTCGACGTTGTCACGTTCCGCGGCGTGCCGCGCGAAGACCTCGCCGGTCCCAGCGGATGGGCGAGCAAGTGGCAACTCATCGCCGGGTCCGTCGCCGAGTGGGAGAAGCGATCCGACTCCGCTCTCGTCGGCGAAACCCTCGCCGCGCGGCGCGGCTTCAAGGTTGGCGAGTCATTCGACGCTTCGGGGATCACCGTCACGGTCGCGGGGATCATCCGTTCTCCGGAGGCGCAGGACCAGAACGTCGCTTATGTCCACCTCGACTTCCTCCAGCAGGCCGCGGGCAAGGGCGGCGGTTTGGGCAGCGTGACGCAGTTCACCGTCCGCGTCGATGACCCGGCGAAGATGGAGCAGGTGGCCGAGGCCATCGATGCGGAGTTCCGCGCCGAGGCCGACCCGACGATGACCAGCCCCGAGAAAGCCTTCGTCGCGCAGGCCGGGGCCGACATCGTGGAGATCGTGAAGTTCACTCAGTGGCTGGGCTGGGGCTGCCTCGCGGCCGTGCTCGCGCTGGTCGCTAACGCCATCGTGCTCAGCGTGCAGGACCGCATCAAGGAACACGCCGTGCTGCAAACCCTCGGCTTCCGCTCCGGCCTCATCGCCCGCCTGATCGTCAGCGAAGGCATGCTCATCGGCCTGCTCGGAGGCACGCTCGGCACGGGCATCGCTCTGGCGGTGGTCCACTTCGGCAACTTCAGCCTCTCGCAAGAGGGTCTGTCGATCAGCGTGAGCGCATCGTGGAGCGTCTTGGTCTGGGGCCTCATCATCTCGGCGGGCGTAGGGATCGTCGCGGGCCTCGTTCCCGCGTGGCGGGCTGGACGCCGCGAGATTGCATCATGCTTCCGGGCGGTGTGAAAGAGGAACCTATGAGATTGCTTCCATTTGCATACGCCGTCCGAAATCTGGGCCGCTCGCCCTCGCGGCTGTTCCTGTCCGTGGCCGGGGCGGCGATGGTGGTGCTGCTGATCCTCGTCGCGGGCGGGTTCGTGCGCGGCATGAGCCGGGCGCTCAAGGCCACCGGCGGGGCGCACAACATCATCCTTTTGGGCGCGGGGAGCGAGGAGAGCGTCGAGCGCTCCGAGATCCCGCTGGCGACGCCGGGGGTGATCGCGGCCAGCGTCGCGGGCGTGCGGACGCGGGCGGGCGTGTCGTATGTGTCGGCGGAGGTCCACGTCATGCTCCCCATCGGCGTGGGAGCGGACGCGGGCGTGAAGGGCGACCCGCGCGGCGTCGACGCGGCGAGCGCGGCCCACGCCGCGATGGGGATGGGATCGTCCGCCGCCGCGCCCGCGAGCAAGGCGAATCACCGCCAGGTCATGCTGCGCGGCGTGACGCCCGCCGCGGCGCTCGTCCACGAGTCGGTGTCGCTGACCGAGGGCCGCTGGCCGGTGAACGGGGCCGACGAGATGATGGTTGGGCGCATGGCCGCGACCGTGCTGGGCGTGAGCGAGAGCGAGGTTGCGGTGGGGAAGACGCTCACACTGGACGGTCGCCCGTGGACCATCGTCGGGCGCTTCAGCGCGCCCGGCACCGTCGTCGAGGCCGAGGTGTGGCTGCCGCTGGCGGACCTCATGACGGCGACCAAGCGCGAAACCATCTCGTGCGTCGTCCTCACGCTCGATCCGTACAACGAAGAGACCGGCGAAGGGGCCGACTTCAGCGATGTCGCGGCCTTCACCAAGACGCGCCCCGACCTGGAACTCGTGCCCATGACCGAGCGCGAGTACTACGGCAAACTCGCCAACTTCTTCGGGCCGATCAAGATCGTCGCGTGGGTGACGGCGGGGCTGATCGCCGTGGGCGGGCTGTTTGGCGGGCTGAACACGATGTACGCCGCGTTCGCGTCGCGCATCCGCGAACTCGGCACGCTGCAATCCATCGGCTATCGGCGGATGGCGATCGTGTGGTCGATGATCCAGGAATCAACGCTGGCGACGGCGGCGGGCGGGCTGATCGCGTGCGCGATCGGCGTGTTCGTGCTCGATGGGCTGGCGGTGCGGTTCTCGATGGGGGCGTTTGGGCTGATGATCGACGAAACGGTGATCGGGCTGGGTTTGCTGACAGGCCTGGCCCTGGGCGTCGTGGGCGCGTTGCCCCCGGCGATTCGATGCCTGAAGCCAACGATCCCCGTCGCGCTCAAGGCGGTGTGATGGTGTCTATGAGCAACGGCACGGTTTCCGTTGCGGAGAGTCGAACGTGTAGGATTTCATGCAAGGAGTTTCGATATGAAGACGACGATGACGCGGATGACGGGTTCGATCAAGATGATGACGCTGGCCGCGATGCTGATCGTGGGCGCGGCGGGGCTGGGCGTGCTGACGCCCGCGGCGGCGCTGGCTCAGGTCAAGAGCGTGGCGGACGTGAAGACGCTCATCAAGCCCGAACTCCCCGCGAATGCGATGGAGATCACGGCCGCGATGAAGTCCGCCAAGGTGGGCGAAACTATCACCGTGCGCGGCAACGTGGCGATGTCGAAGGACGCCTTCGTCGAGAACCGCTCGATGTTCACGCTGGTGGACGAAACGACCCGCAAGGGCTGCTGCCCGCCCTCGGACAAGCTGCCCGACACCGCGTGCGACATTCCGGCGGAGGGACGCGCGACGGTGCAGATCGTCGGCACCAACGGCAAGCCGCTGCGGGCGGGGCTGAACGGCGAGCACGGCCTCAAGCCCGGCGCGGAAGTGTTCGTGACCGGCAAGGTCGAGACCGCCAACGGCACTGACGCGCTGGTGCTGACCGTGGTGTCGATGCATGTGCCCAAGGCCCCGCTGCCGACAGGCTTCTTCGTTGACAAGCAGCCGGAGAATGCCAAGGACGTGTCGGAGGCCCGGAAAGCGGGCACGCTCAAGGTGGGCGATGAGGTCGTGCTGCGAGGCCGAATCGGCGGCAGCAAGGAGCCGTTCGTCGCGGGCCGCGCGGTCTTCACGCTCATGGGCCGCGGCCTCAAGGCTTGCAATGAGAATCCCGACGACAAGTGCTCCAAGCCTTGGGACTACTGCTGCGAGACCAAGGAGGACATCCTTGCCAACTCCGTGACCGTGCAGGTCGTGGACGCGAAGGGGCAGATCCTCCGCACAGACATGAAGGGCCGCCGCGGGCTGAAGGAACTCTCCGAGATGGTCGTGGTCGGCAAGGTCGCGTCGGCGGATGGCAAGGCGGTGGTAATCAACGCGACGGCGGTCCATGCTGCTCAGTGACCGGCGTTCGCAAGCCACAGTCGATTGTGTCGGGGACGGTTTTCCTCAACCCAGGTGCCAGCGAAGAGGTGTGCGCCGAGGAGGAACCCCTTCGCGTCAGGATTGGACTTCGATTCGCCGACGGTCGGGTGGAAGTACGCGGGCGGGTAGAGAGCCACGTCGTCGTACTGGGTGACCACGCGAGCGAGCAGTCCCGGCCCGGCCTGATCGCCAACGTACCGGCGCTCGAAGAACGACTCTTCGATCATCGCCACCATGTGCCACATCGCCGGGTGGTGGGCCGGGAAGCCCATCGCCGCGTTGGAGACGATGTCGAGTTGCTCGCACGCAGCCCAGGCGCGAACTTCCGGCGGGCACATTTCGTCCAGCGGACGGATGGGCTTCACGTCCGTGTCGAGGTAGACGCCGCCGAAGCGGGCCAGGATCTCCAGTCGCAGGATGTCCGAACGCATCACGCAGCCGGGCGTGCCGCCGACGTTGCCGCACGCCGCCCAGGCGTTGCGGTTGAGGATCGGCGGCAGGTTGTCGTCCGTCCACAGCCGCATTTCCCAGTGCGGGTTCATCTCGGCAAAGCGGCGACGCCAGCGCCGCTGGTGCAGGGGCATCTCGCCCTTGCCCAACCAGATCTGGTGAAGGACCCGCGGGATCGGGGTGGCGCTTGCGGTGGTGCTCAAGCCGCGACCTCCGCCGTCTGGCCGGTCACGAATCCGAACGCCCCGCCGTGGGCCTTGGCGGCTTCCTCGCCCTGCTCGAACAGAGCCCAGTGGAACGGCACAACGTCGCGGAAGTGTCCGTGGTCGCGGACCACACGGGTGAGGAAGCCCGGCCCGCTCTGGTCCCACACACCGCGATAGACCAGCACCGAGTGCGGCAGGTCACGGATCGCGTGCCAGAGCATCGGGTGGTTCCGTGTCGCACCGAGCACCGACGGCGAGAGCACGTGCGGGCGGCTCGCGCCGTGGCTGGCGATCGTCGAGCAGAACGCGCCGACCCCCGTGACGAGTTCATCGAGCGGGCGCAGCGGCAGGCGATCGGGATCGACGAACACGCCGCCTTCGCGGGCCAGCACTTCGAAGCGCAGTAGGTTCAGCCGCGCCGCCGACGCCGCGGGCTCGCTGAGGTCCAGTGTCTGCTGCCACTGATCGTGGTTCAGGATCGGCGGCCTGGTCTCCAGCGTGAACGTGACGACGTCCCACTCGGGGTGCAGCGTCTGCCACGCGTGCTTCCACGCAGCAAGCCGCTGACGATCAGGGGAATCGGACAAGTCGGCCGTGTAGATGACCTTCGGGATCATGCCTTCACCTCTTCTTCGCTGCTCAAACCGCTCTGCTGCCACTTCGCGGGAGGCACGCCCTCCATGCCGCCCTCGATGAACGACGATGCACCCTCGCCGAGCGCCACCGACTGCTGGGCGCTGCCGGAGCCTGAGCCAGAACCGGGCGGGCCGGAGCCGCTCTCACTCCCGCTTCCGCTCGAGGAACCAGACGAACTGCCGGACCCCGACGAGCTTCCAGAGCTCGACATGGACGATCCGCTGGACTTGCCGCTGCCGGAGCCCGACCCGCTGCCGCTCGAGGAGCCTGATCCCGAGCCAGAGCCAGACCCTGATCCAGAGGCCGATCCCGAACCGGTCGCCTGCGTCGCGGGCATGTCGTTGTGGACCCACACGCCGTCGGCCAGGAAGACGTTCAGACCGGGCACATGCACCGCGACCGTGGTGACGCGATCGCCGGCGCGGCTGATCGTCTCGACTCGCTCTTCGCTGAGGTCGTGCCGCACGAGGTAGTCGCCAACGAGCACGAACTCCGCCGACACGAACCCGACCTCATCGCCGCGGCGGAGCAGCACCGGGTGTTCGGGCGTGAGCCGCAGGCGACCGTTGATGGTGATGAACCCGTCGTGCGTGCCGACCTTGACGCTGGTCACGAAGCCGGTGACCGGCGTGAGCACCGCCTCGGCCCGCTGACGCAGCCACTGGTACTGCGCCCGCCACGGCACATCACGATCCAGGCCCGCCACGTCCAGCGCCGCGACCCGATCGCCCGGCTTGAGATGCTCAATCGGCACGGTCTGCCCGGAGGCCAGACGCACCGGCGTCCCGGCCAGCACGCAGTTTGAACCGGGTCCCGAGCCACCGGGGCCAGATCCGCCCGGCCCGCTTCCCCCAGGACCCGACCCTCCCGGCCCAGAACCGCCCGGGCCGGAGCCTCCGGGACCCGAGCCGCCCGGGCCGCTCCCGCCGCCACTGGACCCGCCCCCGCCCGCCGAGCCGCCGCCGGAACTGCCCCCTCCGGACGACCCTCCAGAGGACCCGCCCGAGGACATGCCCGAACTCGCCCCCGACGACATGCCGCTGGACGCCCCGGAACTCATGCCCGACGAAGCGCCCGAAGAACTCATGCCAGAGGAACTGCCGCCGCCGGAGCTGCTCATGCCGCTGGAGCCTGCGCTGCTCGACATTCCCGAGGACGACATGCCACCGCTGCTCGACGGCGTATCGCTCGGCGTGCTCGATGGCGTGTGCGTCGTGCCCGGCGTGTTGCTGGTGAACGCATCGGTGGTGTAGAACGTCAGCGTCGGCGTCCCGCCCGGGCCGGTCGTGTAGATCACATCGCCGGTCGTCGAGTAACTCGGCGGCATGCTCGGTGTGCTGGTGGGCGTTGAGTACGTGCTATACGACGAATCCGGCGACTCCGACGGCGTCGAGTAGTTGCTCGAGCCGCCGCCCTGTGGGGCGCGGCCCGTCGCCCAGACCGGGATATAGAGGTAGTAGCGCGTGGGGCCGTCGCTCATCGTGCGGCCTCCTGGGGCGTGGGATTCGGTTCGTACCACCCCTGCGTGTTCACGGGCTTGCCGCACTCGGCAGACGCGGCCGCGACGGCGTCGGCGAACTCCATGCGCTCAAACACCTGCAGTTCGCTGCCGGGCGAGCAGTTCACCACGCGGAAGCGGTGCTTCTCGAAGTGCGGCTTGAGGGCTTCGAACCGCCGGGCCAGCGAGTCATACAGCACGTTGTTGTGCCGGATTGCGTTGGCGGCCCGGTTCTCGGCGAAGGCGTACTTGCGGTCCTCGGCCATCTTGAAGTCGCAGCCCAGCAGGTACACCGTCGAGAACCCGAGGTAGTGCAGGAGGCGGAGTGCGACAAGCATGACCGAGCGCTTGCCGGTGATGCCCAAAGAGTCGGGGTTCTTGGCGTCGTTGCCCCACGGGACGCTGTCTCCAGTCAGGAACCGCTCATGGTCGAAGTGATCCGCGCGACGGAAGAACATGACGCTGGGCATCTGGCGGACCCTGAAAGCACTGTTGCGCATCACGCCGTCAGCGCCCTGGATGCGGAGCCGCTTGTCCCACATGCACGTGGGCACGAACTTCAGAATGCCCGGGTCCTTCCAGCCGGTATCGATGAAGCGGCCGGGATCGTCAACGCAGGTCCACAGCGTCGGGCGATGCACCGCCCACGCGTTGTTGACTGCCATCGTGACGATGCCACGCTTGTTGAGCGCGGTGAGGTCGATCTGCGTGAGCGAAGGCCCCGACAGGATCAGGAATGCCGAACGTCCGCGGTAAAACCCGCCGAGCGACACGGAGTCGAAGTCGGCGGTGTAGAGGCGCAGGCCATCACGCGCCGGCTTACGCGCCTTCAGCCCGGCCTGGAGCGCCGCGATGTCTGACTGGTTCTCACGCACCGCAGCACCCCCCATCACTTCCGCCCTTGAACCGCCCGACGATGAACCGCCGCTCAGCCCGCGGGTTGATCACTGTGGCGACACGCCCGATGCGGTCGAGCCACCAATCCAACTGACGCACCGTCGGGTGCAGACCTTCGCCGGCGACGGTGGTCTTGCTGGGCCGGGTGCAGATCGAGAAGACGAAGTGGCCGCGCGGCTTGGCGACACGGCGCATCTCCGCGAGCACCGGGTCCACGTCCTCGGGGAGCAGATGCTCGAGTGCGTCGAAGCTCGTGACGACGTCCGCAACGCCCGCGTGCAGCGCGGTCTTGTGCATCGGACGCACGAGGTCGGCATCCGGGAACGCGAAGTCTACACCCAGGCCGTCGATCCCCAGCCGGCGCAGATCACGCACGAGGTCGTTGCGTCCGCATCCGAAGTCCGCGACAAACCTCGGCTTGAACTTCTGGATGATCGGGACGGCAAGCTTGCCGTGGTTGGTCGAGCCGTACGTCGAGCCAGGTTTGGCGGCCAGCGCCACGTATTTGGCCCGCTCCTTCTCGCGGCGTGTGTCGAGTGTGGTTGGGGACGGGGGGGTGGTCATTCGGCACCTCCGATGTAGAGGTTGAACTTGCGGTCTTCGTCGGCGGGGTCGGCGATTTCGATCAGGCTCATGGCCTCAAAAACCCACACCGGCTTGCCCTTGCTGTTGCGCTCGCAGGTGAGCTGCACGCACACGCCCTCGGGGATCGGCACGAGCTTGGGTTTGAGCGACCGTGCGGGCGGGCACTTGGGGAGCACTCCCGGCAACTCGCACACCGGGCCGAGCCCGAGCAGGCCGCCGAACCCAGACCCGGGCTCGGAGTCATTCATGTGGTGGGCCTCGAACCGGTTGAGCGCCAGCCGCGTGGGATCTTCACCGCCGCTTGCGAGCTGGGACGACAGGCCACCCTCGATGGCCACATACCGGAGATAGGTCTCGCTGCCGGGGTTGCCGTCGATCTGGGCTTCCACCCACGGGTAGCGCCAGCGGTTGCGTTCGGTGGGGATCGCCTGAGCCGCGCCGAGGATCGCCGTCACCCGCCCGGGCGACGGGCGGCCAAGTTCAAGGACCGCCCACTTCTCGCCGGTGCCATCTTCTTTCCAGAGGATCGGGATGCCACCCATGGGCGTGCTGGCCAATACCGTCTCGTCGGCCACGAGCTCGCAGGTGGTGTCGGTCTCGTTGGTGATGAAGACCCGCGCCACCGTCACGCCGGTGAGCACGCAGCGCCCGAGCTTGTTGGGCTTGATGGGCTGGAGCGCGACAACGAAAGCGGGACCGGCGGTTTCCTCCGTGGCGATGTCGCCCGTCAGCGGCGTCCGGCTCTGGAATGTTCGTTCCTGGTCGTCCTCGCCGGGCTCAACGAGCACGCCGGTGATCGCCATCGCGTGGTACGGCTCGATCTCCTCGCCGGAGTCGTTGCGGACCAGCACGATGCCGCGCTGGGCCGCTTCCACGAGCGGGCCCGCGACGGTCTCGCCGCGACCTTGACGCCGGCGCAGATCAACCGCCGCATCGACAAACGCGTTGTACGCGCCCGCGGGGAGGCGGAGTGGATCACCGGATCGGACTTTGCGGAGGTCGTCAGGCATGGTTGAAGGGACTCAAATCCCCAGTGCTCCGAAGTTGGCGTCGTCGTACACGCGCTCGACGTAGGCGGCGATGGGCTTCTTGATGATCGCGCCGGACCCGGTGTCCTCCGCGTCGGCGTAGCGGACCCACAGGTACTCCCACCCCTTCTTGTTGATGCCCGTGATGGAGCCGACCGAGAGGCCGGTTTCATTGGGGCTGGCGGCGAACCGGAATGTGATCTCCCAGTCGTCGTCGGGCCCGTCCCCGCGCTTCGAGCCGCTTGCACCGAGGAAGAGCACCTCGCCAGGAGCAAAGCCCTTGAACCCGCCAGCATTGGTCTTGCCCGTGCAACTGAAGATCGCGCCCTTGTACGCCCCGTTCACCTGCGCATCGCTGAAGTAGTGCGTCTCGGAGAACTGGTACACAGGCACGGTGATGTCCACACCATCGACACCGTCGGCGGTCACACCGATCGCGCCACCGAAGTCCGGCGCAGTTGATCCGGACGCCGCCCGCGCCTGCACCGTGTTCTTGCTCTGGGTGATGTGCTGGGTACCGCCGCCGGTCTCGAAGTTGAATGACGCCTCACTGGGCGTGGGGGTCCCGCCGCTGTCGCTGGAGCCATAGCGGACGGTCACGTCCCACAGTTGCGGACCGAGCGGTTCGATCTGCACGTTCTGCCGGGCCAGACTGTCGTAGGTCGCGGGCGAGGCAGTCTGCGCCGCGTTGCGGGCCACGAGATCATCCGCGGTGCCGCGCACGATGTACCCGAGCTCCGCAGAGGACTGCGAGACTTGGTTCGCCTTGGTGGAGCGGCGGCTCTCGAACTTCTCAAAGACCTCAACCGGCACGAGTGATGAACTCCTTTCTTGAGGTGGGGATCAGGCGAACCGCAATCCGTTGTCCACGCTGGCATCCAGCAGGCGCTTGGTGTTCTTGGCCGTCGCCTCGGTGGCGGTGGCCGTGCGTTCGGCGGCATCGCCACCGGTGCCGAGGCCCGAGACGGCAGCGGAACTGAACGTGCCGGTGACGCTGATGCCCTTGCCGATGGCTGCGCCGAGTCCCGAGAGCCGGTCCTCGAAGTCGGCCATCAGATCCCGCTGCGGGCGACCTGGTCCCTTCTCGGCGTCGGCGGCTTCTCGCTTCTTGCGGGCCTCCTCGATCGCGGCCGCGAGCTTCTGCTTGGCGGCGTCCAACGCGGTCTGCGATTCGGCGAGTCCTGCGGCCGTGTCCTTGCGCAGGGCCTCTTGGGCGTTCTCGAAGTCCTGGCCGATCGCGGCCAGCGTCGCTTCGTGCATCGCGGCGGCGTCGCGGCGCTGGGCCTCGCGTTCCTTGTCGCGTGCGGCCACCGACTGCTGGGCAGCGTTCTCCAGTTCGACGAGCCGGGATTCGAGCTGCTGGTCCACCGCCTTCTTTGCGGCTTCGACATCGAGCCCGTCATCGAACAGCCCTTGGATCTCCAGCATCCGCTTGGCGACCCACGACGATGCTTCCTCCCAGATCATCTGGAAGCCGGTGGCGAAGTTCGTCCAGGTCTTGGAGAGGAAGGCCGTCGTCTCAATCCACGCGACCTCAAGGGCGTGGAAGACAATCTCGGCGGCGGCGAGCGCCCCGTACCACATGGAGTACGCCGTGGAGACGAAGAACTCCTTCGCGCCCAACCACGCCTTGTTCAGCGCCGCGACACCCTGCTGCCAGATGACCTTCAGCGAAAGCCACAGAATCTCGGCTGCGAGTGCGATGTCGCCGGCGGCGAGGGCGTCGGATATGCCGCCGACCACTTTGCCGACCCAGTCGCGCAGCTCGGTGAACTTCTCCGCGAGCCACGACAGCGCCTCGCCACCCGCGCCGGTGACGACCAGCAGCGTGCCGCCCAGCGCCACGATCGCGGCGATGGTTAGTCCGACCGGCGTGAGCACAGCGCCGATCGCGGCTCCGATCAGGCTGAACGCCGTGCCGATCCCGCTGATGACGGCAGCCACGATGCCGAGCGCCGCGCCGATGCCGGAGATGATGTAGCCCAGCCCGACGATGGCGATCCCTGCGACCGCAACCGCCGCCGCAACCTTGAGCGCCCAGACCACCGTCTCCTTGTTTGCCTTCACCCACGCCGTGGCGCTCACGACGATGCGGGTAATCCGCTCGGTCAGGTCCTTGATCGTGGGTGCGAGCGCCCCGCCGATGGTGAACACACCCTGCTTAAGGACCTTCCAAAGCGTGCCAAGTGCGTCGTTGAGTTCGGCGGCGTCGCGAGCGGTTTCCGTGCTCACCGTCAGCCCGAGCTTGCGGGCCTGCTCCTGCATCTCGTTGATGCCCGCGGCTCCGTCGGCCATGAGCGGCAGCAGCTTCGTCCCAGCCTTGCCGAAGAGCTCCATCGCCATCGCCGCTCGTAGCGCCGGGTCTTGGATCTGTGAGATGCGGTCGGCCAAGAGCTTGAACTGCTCGTCGGGCGAGAGCTTGGCGAGGTCCTGCACCGTCAGCCCCAGCCGCGAGAGAGCCTCGTTCGCACCCTTGGACCCTTGTGACGCCTCCGTGAGCGTCTTCTGCATAACGCGCAGGCCGTTTTCCAACGTCTCCATATCCGTGCCGGAGAGATCTGCGGCATACCCCAGCTCGCTCAGGGCCTCAACGCTCACACCCGTGCGAGCGCTCATCTTGTCGAGCGCATCGCCAGAATCACTGAACACCTTCGCCGTACCGAGCAGCGCTGTGATCGCGGCGACGCCGATCCCGGCCATTTTCGTGCCGATGGACCGCAGCCCCTCGCCGAAGGCTTCGAGCTTCTTCTGGGCTGCCTTGAGTCCAGCCGACAGCTTGTCGCTGACGCCCAGCTCAATGAAAGCTCGCCCGGCTCGGATTCCCCGCGTATCGGCCACGTTCAATCACCCTTTCTTGATCGAGTTCCGCCACAAGAGCGGCAGCTTGGGCCGCTCCTTCTCCAGCGCCGGAGCCATGTACGGCCGCGGCGCGATCTTGACCTTCTGCGATGTGAGCTTGCCGCCGCGTCTTCGGAACACGACGGTGTCGCCGCCGTACTCAAGCACACTCGGTGCCTCGCTCTTCTGGAATCCCACCGGCCCGACAACAACGGAGTCGTTGGGCTTGTCGTACCCGAAGAGGATCAGCCGACGCAGGCTGCCCTCGTGCGAATGGGGCGGGGCCCCGGGAGGAGCCGACCCCTTGCGTTTGCGGATGCTCGTCTTCGCCGCCGTGCGGATGAACGCGCCGGCCTTGCTGAGCACCTTCCGCTTGGCGTTGTCGACCGCCGCCATGACGACGTGGCGGTCGAAGAACATGTCCTTGATCCGCATGGTGATCACGCGCCGCTGCTCCCAGCGCCCCCGACCTGACCACCGCCGGTGCCAGCGATGGTGCTGCCCTTCTCCAGGCCCTTGTTGAACGACGCCTCCTTCTCCTTGCGGAGACGGCCGGACCCGATGAACAGACCGACGATGCCGGTGAGTGCCGGAAGAGCCGGCCCGAGCACGGGCAGGCCGGCAACGGTCGGGCCAACGGTGTCGAGGGCCGAGAGCGTGAGTTGGCCAAGCAGCCCGCGGATCTCACCGGCCTTCTCGATGTTGCCCTTCCACTGCGCGCCGGTCGTCTGCGTGAGGTTGAACCAGTTCTGGTACTCGACCTCCGCCTCGTTGAGGCTCAGCGTCGACGGCAGGCCGGTGGTCTGCTGGATGGTGTTGGGCGTCTTGACCTTGACGATGTCGCCAAGGTCGAGGCCGGCGCATGACGCGAGCACGAGCGCCAGCAGGATCAGGGCACCGATGTAGACGTAGTGGCGGGTCGAAAGGCTCTTCATGCGCGAGTCTCCTTGGCGACCTCCGGCATGCGGCGGTCGATGAACACGTCTTTGAGGACCGACACGTCAACCTTGACGGGTCGGGCGGGCTTGTTGAAGGGATCGAAGTCGGCGGGCTTGAGCAGGCGGGATCGCTTGGGATCGCGGGCGGTGTTCGCCACCACGGACATGACGGCGGCGGCGATCGACCAGTCGTGGCGCTGGCGACCGTCGAGCATGGCGACCAGTTCCCGCAGCGTCAGGGGCCCGGGGTCGATGCCAAGGGCTCCGGCACACTGGTAGATGAACTTCCAGACGTCGGCGGCTCTTGTGGAAGCGGAACCATCCGGTTCACGAGCTTGTCCAGCTCGCTCTCGCTGGTCAGCGTCTGGATCCGCTTCTCCGTCAGGTCGCGGGCCTTGTCCAGTACCCGGTTGGTGGCCTGGAGCACCCGCCCGAGGTTGGCCCGGTCCCTCGGGCTCGGGCAGAAACTGATGAGTTCATCCAGCACCGCGCCCGTCGCGGCCTCAATGGCGTCGCCCGCCATCGCCTTGCCGAACTCCTCATCGGAGACCTTGGCGGCGTCTGCCTCGGGCTTGCAGACGGCGTAGACCACATCGCACAGCAGCACCGGGTCGCGGATGAGCTTCTCGATGAGCGTCCCCTCGATGACCTGCATGAGGTCGACGCCTGTGAGCCCGCGCACGCGTTTAAGCGTGGCGACGTTGATGTCCACCGTCCAGGTCCGACCCGCGTTGTCCTTGAACTGCCGCATCCGTGCCTCCGTGCTTAGCTGCCGATCCATGAGGGCGCCGTGGTCGAGTAGGTCACCTTCGCCGTCACCGACACCGTGATGGCCTCCTCGAGGGCCTCGCTGCGGCTGAAGTTGGTGATCGAGAAGTCCGCCTGCAGGCCCTGGCCCGCGGCCGCGTCGAGGATCTGCAGGCCGATGGGGTCGTTGTTGAAGAAGGCGTTCTTGATGGCGGTGAACCCGGCATCGCCGGTGTCCCAGACCATCTCGAACTCGACGCTCGCCTCCTTGAGCGTGGCGACCGTCGCCCGCCAGCCGTTGTTGGCTCGCGTGGTGACGTCCGCCTCGCCCGCTTCCAGGTTGAGCGTCACGTCGCGGGTGTTGCCCAGCGCCGTCCACGCACCCGCGCCGCCCTGACCGCCGACCTTGTACTTGAGGGCGGCCTCCATGCCGAGCTTGATTGCCATCGCTGACTCCTTTCACTCGGCGCTGTGGCCGACCACAAAGACCATCTCGCCGCCCTTGCTCTTGACCAGAATGTCCGCCAGGTTCACCCGCTCGAAGTAGTACTGCGTGCCCGGGGCGACCTCGATGGGGTCGGTCTTCCCGTCCGAGAGCAGCAGGTCCTGCGTGTTCTTGTGCGACGCGGTGAGCGTGAACGTCGCCACGAGCTTCGTCGCCGAAAGCGGCTTGTCGCCGCCGTCCAGATCGACCTTGAAGATGATGGCATTCCTCACGCACTACCTCCGCTCGCGGTACGTCACACTCAGCACGCTCGTGAACACCCGGTGCTGCTCGAGCGCCTCGCTCGACACCACCGGCTCGTTGTTGATCCCGACCCACGCCGCGTCGGGGAAGCTCTCCAGCCGTTTGAACCGAAGGTGATCCGCGATCGCTTCGACCAGCACGAGCAGTTCGTCGATCGCCGCGTCCATCCCATCGGCGGGGAGCTTCTTCTGCACGCCCACATCCACGACGTACTCGATGGCCAGGCTGTCCCGCGTCACCGGCGACATCTGCAGCGTACGGGGAACCACCGAGACCC
>JACVCS010000042.1 GCA_016741915.1 Phycisphaerales bacterium
GGCGTGGACGGGGCACCGGGCGGGGGGGAAGGGGAGGGTGGATCGCGGAAGTGGGGGAGAGGATTGAAGGTTCGGGTGGTGGTGGTCGAGTGAATCAGGATCGGAACACAGAGCCCAGCGCGGAAGCGGGGGGCACAGAGGAGCAGGATTTCTATGAAGGCGAAGATTCAAGCATTGACGATCGCGTGCGGGTGTCTGGTGAGCGTGGCGAGCGTGGTGAGCGCGGACAACACGCGTCCGACGTTCGGCCCGCTGGTGGCGACGCAGACGCGTCAGTACGTGAACCTCAACGGCGCGACGGTGCCGGCGGGGACGTACCGCACGTACAGCCTGCAGTTCAACTTCACGGGGAGCCCCGAGGGCGAGTATTCGGCCGAGGCCTGGCCGGGCATCTGGGGTGACAACACCTCGACGCTTCTGCACGCGTTCCCGTTCAGCGGGAAGAACTCGTACCTTGACGAGAATCCTCGGCTGTTGCAGTGGGACGCGGCCTTTAGCACGCCTTATCAGGGCGGGCAGCCGCTGTACTTCAGCGCCGAGCAGGACTTCTTCACCGGGTTCGTTCCCGCGGCGACGTGGAGCAACATCTCGCTGACGCTGAAGAACGCCGCCGCGGTCGCGCCGGCGAGCTTCACCGATCTGGGCACGCTGAACTTCCCGGCCATCGGCTCGGGCCCGAGCACGACGACGACGTCGCTGTCGCTGGCGCCGGGGCAGATCCGCTGGGCGAAGTTCGTGGTGACGGGCTCAGGCGTGACGGCGGCGAACGGGAAGTACGTCGATATCGACACGCACTTCTCGCAGGTCTTCGGGAACAACGACACGCTGAGCGACACGATGCTCTTCGTGTACGACAGCAACGGTCTGATCTACGCGGGCGATGACGATGACGGCGAGGGGCTTGCGGCGCAGCTCACCTTCGGCGGTTCGACGCAGCCGCGTCCGGCCGAGACGGGCGCGACGACGGTCAGCCTGCCGTTTGATGGTCGCAACGGCGCGCTGCCGGCGGGGACGTACTGGGTTGCGTTCTGCGCTGAGGGCGTCTTCTCGAGCGTTCCCCGCGAGGCGATCACGGTTGCGCACGACGGCTGGGCGGTGACGAGCGGCTCGTCGCGTCAGGGCACGATCAACCTGAAGGTCAGCAGCGGTTCGGTCAACCCCTCGCCGGTGTGTGTGGCGACGGACGCCGAGCCGAACGATGCGCGTTTGACCCCGCAGACGGTGAACTTCGTCGAAGGGTTCGAGGCGGTCTGTGGCACGACGACGGGCAACACGCCCGGCACCGGCGCCACCAGCCCCGACTTCTACCGCATCCGCACCGCGCAGAGCGCCGCGGGCACGGTCACGCGGCATCGCATCCGCCTTGTCGGTGACAGCACCCACGGGCTGACGATGCGCGGCAACAGCCCGGTCGGCGGCGTGCTGGACCCGAACAGCGACGCGAACCTGGTGGCGGCCGTGAGCGTGACGAACCCGCCGCGGATGCTGCAGTGGTACACGCTGGGCACCGAGGCCAACCCGTTCATCGACGTGCGCGTGACCGGCACGAGCAACAGCACCAGCCAGTACCAGGTGATCTACGACGGCCCGAGCGCCGTGGCGATCGACGAGGTCAGCGGCGGCCCGCTGAACGCCGGCTCGATCACCATCACGTGGCAGGGTGTCACGACGGTTGACACCGACATGTGCGTGCTGGACTCGAACCTCAACCCGATCCCGAACTTCAGCAACGACGACACCGCCGGCGCGCCGGTGGTTCGTCAGGCGAACCTGACGCGGACCTTTGCGGCGGGTACGTACTACATCGCGGTGAGCAACTTTGACCTGATGAACAACCAGAGCGCCGCGACGGACGAGGGCTCGCCCAACCGCGGGTTCGGGCTGGCCAGCGCGGGCGTGATTGCCAACAGCAGCACGAACCCCTTGCCGACGGGCACGGCGCAGGACCTGAGCTTCCTGATCGTGGACAGCGCGGGGAACCGCTTTGTCCCGCTGAGCAAGACTTCGTCCTTCGAGGTGAAGTTCGTGAAGTTCACGGTCGCGGGCGGCGCGACGGCGGGCTGCAACCCCGCCGACATCGCGTGCGATAACGGCGACCCGCTGGCATCCAACCCCGGCTGCACCAACAGCACCACCGGGCCGAACGAGGGTGACTACAACGCCTTCTTCGCGGCGGATGGGTTCTTCTTCCAGGCCGGTCAGGGTCTGACTGGTGTCGGCGGCACCTGCGACATCGCCTGCGACAACGGCGATCCGCTCAGCCAGAACCCCGGTTGCACCAACAACGGCGTGAACGAGGGTGATTACAACTGCTTCTTCAACAACCTGTTCCTCTCGTGCATTTGAGCCCAGTGAGGGCCGAGGGATCAGGGCCGAGGTTTGAGGGTGCAAGCCTGAAGACCTGTGCTTGAAGCGGTTTCAACGAGTCGAAGATGAGCCCCGGGCCGTGCGAACGGTTCGGGGCTCTTTGTTTGTGCGGAGCGATGAGTGCGGAGTGCGGAGTTGGAGAGCAACGTGCGTTACCGCGCGAGTTTGTTCAACGAGGCGAGTTTGCCCTCGATGAACTGTGTGTGGTGGGCAAGGTGGTTGATGTACATGTTCAGCATTTCGTGCAGGGTTACACGGCCACGCTGGTTGTGAATGCCCGCGCGGGTGAAGTCTTCGGGCGTGAGCGTGCGGAGCCACGCGGCGGTGAAGGCGCGGTTGGCGGCGAAGAGTGCTTGAACGTGCGCAAGGTTCATTTCGCTGGAGCGCAGGCGGGCGACGAAGGCCGTCTCGTCATAGGCGATCATCAGCGGCAGGTCCTCGGCGGCGATGCGGCGCATGCGGTGCGTGGCGGCGAGGTCGCTGTCGAGCAGGTGGACGAGAACTTCGCGGACGCTCCACGTGCCGGGGGCGATGCGGGTGTCGAGCTGCGCGGGGGAGATGCCCTGCGCGAGGGAGGCGAAGTCGCGGCCACCCTGCTCGTAGCGGTCAATGAGCTGCGCGGTTGTGTGGGCGTGGTGCGTGGGGGCGGCGGCGGCGTTGGTGGTGCTGGTCATGGTTGGCTCGCGCGGGCGTTTGGGGAATCTGTCGCTTCAGGCCGGGCAGTTTGATGACCCTCACTTCTTCAAGCGGTTGCTACCAGACAGCACGTAGTAGAGTCGATGGAGCTCATTGCAGAACTCATACTCGCCGGGCCGGACCGCACGAAGAACACCCAGATCTACCATCTTTCGAACGAAGTTATCGAAGACCTTTAACTCGGTTGTCGAGATTAGCTTGAGAACTTCCTTGCGTCGCAGGGTTTTCTCTTCGAGGGATTGCGCGAGTTTGAGTAAAATTGAGCGGTACTTCTCGCTCTGGATCACATCGAGCACACCGGAATCAAGATACTTGCGTCCGACGACGGTCGCTGCGGACATCAGGCCAACGAACGCCATGTCGGTATTGACTCTTGACGTTGATGCTTGTTTGAAGACCGCATCACCAACTTCGTGCATCAGAACGGGCAAGCCTCCGGAGTACTTCGCGAGCATTTCGGCGGCCGAGTTATCGATGGAAACGCCGCCGGAGTTGAACGTGGAAACAAAGAACTGTCGGGACTCCTCTGGAGAGATCGGCTTTGTTTCGAGAAGGTCAAAGACACGATCGAGAGAGGGTTGTGACTTCAGAAGTGAAGCCCGTCGCTCGGGGAGTCCCGCGAGAACGAGGTGCATCGGGACAGGGCGCTTCGTCGCGACAGTATCGACGAAACTCTTCAACCAGTTCGCAAACTCGTCTGAAGACGCAAGGCCGTTGATATCGTCGAGAATGAGCAGGATTCCCTTTCGTTCGCCTTTGAGTTGGTGAACGAACGCATCGAGTTGCCAAGGGAGCTCCCAGGCGAGATTGCGGAGTTCTTCCTGTGTGGCCTTGAAGCCGATGCTCACGCCGAAGAGGCCGACTTCTTCGATATGGCGACCGAGGGATTCCTTCAGGCGGGCATACCAGGGTCGTTTCTGGCTTGAACGTGCCAGTTCGGTGAAAACGCGTTCGGCTAGCTGTTCGATGGTCTTAACGCCGCCCAGGTACACGTGCAGCGCGAGCATGGAGAGTTGATTGTCAGCCCGTTCGAGCACGAAGTTGCAGAGCGAACTCTTTCCAATGCCGCGTTCACCGATGACAAATGTGCGCATGAACTTGCCGCGTTGGGCGGCGCGGCACGAAGACAGCATGCTCTCGATCTCGTCGCGCTTTCCGGCGAACATCTCCGGCGCGACCGGCACCCCGGGAGTGAATGGCGAGTAATCCTTGAGCATGGCGGTATCATACGGCTGTGCTGATCCTCACGGTCATACAGGGTCCGGACAAGGGGCGGACGTTTGAGCTGCCCGAGAACGAGCCGCAGTTGGTCGGGCGCAGCAGCGAGGCGATCCCGCTGACCGATACGACGATCTCGCGTCGGCACGCGGAGCTGACCCCCGACAGCGGGCGGTGGTATCTGCGCGATCTGGGGAGTCAGAACGGCACGTTCCTCAACGGCGTTCGCATCAGCGAGCGCGTAGCGCTCAAACCCGGGGATCAGGTGCGGACCGGTTCGACGCTGTTTGTCTATGGGCAAAGGCAGGCGAGGCCCGAGTCGGCGGCGGTGCGGATCGTTCGGCAGATGGACTCCGCGGTGCAGGCCAGCATGCTCAGCAACGAGGACTCGGTGATCCTCGCGGAGCCCGAGCCGCACCAGTCGGCGACGGACCACCTGCGGATTATCTATCAGCTCACGCAGCTCACGGCTCAGAGCACCGAGCGCGAGAACCTTTTGTCTCAGGTGATGGAACTGGTCTTTACCGAGTTCCGCCCCGAGCGCGGCGTGGTGCTGCTGACCGATACGCCCGAGCAGCTCGCGGGCGACGCGCCGCCCACCGCGGTGGTGGTGCGGTATGCCAGCGAGGGGACTGTGCCGCAGGAGAGCGGGACGGAGGCGGGCGCGGCGCGGTCGTCCATCGCGGTTCCGCGGTCGATCCTGACGCACGTGCTGAAGCGGAACGAGGGCGTGCTGAGCAGCAACGCGATGACCGACGAGCGGTTCGCCTCGCGCGTGGGCGGCTCGCCCGCGGACAGCATCACCACGATGAACGTGCGCTCGGCGATCTGCGCACCGATCCGCTTCCGCGATCGGACCTTCGGCGTGCTGTACATCGACTCGTCGATCGCCAACTACACCTTCACGCAGGAACAGCTTGCGCTGATGAACGCCATCGGGCAGCATACGGGGCTGGCGATGGCCAACGCGGAGCTGTACGGGCAGAAGCTGCGGGCCGAGCGACTGGCGGCGATGGGCGAGACGGTCGCGAGCCTGAGCCACTCGATCAAGAACATCCTGCAGGGGCTGCGAGGCGGGGCGGACGTGGTGGAGATGGGGCTGAAGAAAGAAGACCTGAAGATCTCGCGCGGCGGGTGGGGGATTCTCAAGCGGAATCTCGATCGGATTATTTCGCTGACGATGAACATGCTGGCGTACTCGCGCCCGCGCCCGCTGGAGATCGAGCTGACGAAGGTCGGTGCGCTGCTGGAGGACGCGGCGCAGTTGCTGGGTGACTTGTGCGTCTCGCGGGGTGTGGCGTTGTTGATCGATGCGGACGCGGATATGCCGCCGATCCCGATGGACTCGGGGTTGATGCACCAGGCGTTGATGAACCTGATGACCAACGCGGTGGAGGCGGTGGAAGCGCGAGTAGGCGCGGTGACGGTGCGGGCGAACTTCCGCGACAGTCAGGGACGGTCGGGCGGAGCGGCGGGCCTTGGCAGCGCCGGCGGCGAGGCACGCATCAGCATCATCGACAACGGCCCGGGCATCCCGCGTGAGGTGCAGCAGCGGATCTTCGAGCCGTTCTTCACCACCAAGGGCCTGCGCGGTACGGGCCTCGGACTCGCGGTGACCAAGCGCATCATCGAGCAGCACGGCGGGCGCATCGAGCTCGCCCCCGGGCCCGGCGGGCGCGGTGCGGCCTTCAACATCGTTCTGCCCGTGCTCCCCGGGCAGATCATCGATCCCAGCCAGACCACCGCGGCGCGATCGAACGAGCCGCGAAGGCTCATCTGAACCGAGCGTGCCGGGAGCGCATCCCAGTTTACAGGTGTGAAGGCGAGACGCTTCACGCAGTCTTGATCCATTCATGACGAACTCCGCGCGCTGGTGATGCGCGTGCGAGGTATTGTCATTCGCATACGAGAGAGCGCGGCGGTGACGGAGTCACCACAAGCCGCGATCGGCGAGGACGAACGCCGAGAGATCAAACAGAACGACGTTGGTATCGATGAAGACACCCGTGCAGAAAGCGTGGGTTGTCGGCTGTGTCTTTGACGTGAACTTTGACGAGATCGAGTTGTTGGTGTGCGCAAGTGTGTGTATTCGTGCCCGCATCCGTTGGTGCGGGTTCGCAAGCAGTGCGTGTCCGATTCGAACGAGGAGCTTTGAGATGACTATCCGTATCGCGAACGTTGCGGCCTTGGCCTTGGTTGCCTCCGCGGGTCTGTCCAGCTCGGCCTTCGCGCAGGTGCGCGGCGCCAGCACGAGCGTCAACCCCTACGTCCTGCCCGTCGCCCCGGGCGTCACCACCGTCTCGATCCTGACCGTCGGCGAGTCGGTCAACAACAACCCCAGCGGCTCGCCCTACCGCCTTGTCGGTATCCCCGACGGCATGGGCGCGTTCAACCTCAACGCCAGCAGCTTCAGCCTCCTGGTCAACCACGAACTGGGCAACACCCAGGGCATCGCCCGCGCCCACGGCGGCACCGGCGCCTTCGTCAGCCAGTGGACCATCAACCGCGCCACCAGCGGTCTCGATGCCTTCCGCGTCACCAACGGGCAGGACGCCGTGCAGTCGAACAACGACGTCCGCCTGTACAACGCCACCACCCAGTCGTACTTCACCCCTGCCGCGAACGACCCGGACAACCGCTTCAACCGCTTCTGCTCCGCCGACCTCGCCCCCGCGACGGGCCTCTACAACCCGCTGACCGGCAACGGCACGCAGGAGCGCCTCTTCATGACCGGCGAAGAGTCGGGCGTTGAAGGCCGCGCCTTCGCGCTGACGATCGGCAACGGCGGCCCGACGACCATCACGCAGCTCCCGGCGCTCGGCCGCACAAGCTGGGAGAACGCGTTGGTCAACCCCTTCCAGAACCACGACCGCACGATCGTCATGGGCATGAACGACGGTGCGGCGGGTGGTTACAGCTACTTGTACGTCGGCAACCGCACGAACACGGGCTCGGCCATCGAGCGCGCGGGTCTGACCAACGGCATCAACTACGCCCTGACCGTCAGCGTCAACGGCAACGCCGTCACCAGCGAGAGCAACGCCTTCGCCCTCGGTTCCAGCGCGCTGGTGACCAGCGGGCGCTTCGGCTACGCCAGCCTGGGCAACGTCACGAACCTCACCGGCGCGCAGATCAACGCCGCCGCTCAGGCCGCGGGTGCCTTCGGCCTTCAGCGTCAGGAGGACGGTGCGTGGGACACCCGCACCGGCTTCGAGCGCGACTTCTACTTCGTCACCACCGCCAGCGCCACGGGCGAGTCGCGCCTCTGGCGTCAGCGCTTCGACGACATCACCAACCCCACCGCCGGCGGTCAGATCGACGTCCTCTGGCAGTCCAGCTTCGCCCTGACCGGCCCCGCGGGCCTCGCCGGCACCAGCAACACCGAATCGCCCAACGGCGTCCGCATGATGGACAACATCGCCATGGACACCCACGGGCGCATCTTCATCGTCGAAGACGTCGGCAGCAACGCCATCCTCGGGCGCGTGCTCATGTTCGACACCAACACCAACACCATGTCCGTCATCGCTCAGTTCGACCGCAGCCTCTTCGGCGTCGGTCAGCCCGGCCTGCTCACCATCGACGAGGAAGCCTCGGGCATCATCGATGCCGAGAGCATTCTGGGCGAGGGTTGGCTGCTGCTGAACGTGCAGGCCCACTACAACATCTCGGGCGAACTGGTGCAGGGTGGTCAGCTCCTGGCCATCCAGATCCCCACCCCCGGCGCGGGCGTGCTGATGGCCCTGGGCGGGCTCGTCGCCTCGCGTCGCCGCCGCGGCGCCTGATCTCTCTGAGAACAATCCCTGAGCGGCGCTGACGGTCGCTCAGTCCGGATCAGTCCAACCAAGGGCCGCCCTGTGACAAACGGGGCGGCCTTGTTCATTGCTGATATTCGCCGCACATTTCCCCCATCGTGAACCACCGACCAAGCCGGGATGAAGTTCTGAAACCAATCGCCCACCGATCGGAACAAACGCTAGACTTCGGTGTCGTTCTTGCAGGCTTGATCGACGCGCAATCGTCGACCTTGGTTCAGATCTTGTCGGGCGGGCGGTTGCCGCGGCCCGTTTGCACGCTTCGGAGGTTTCTTTGCACACGCACGCCAGCGCGAGCCAACCCCGAGCGTACTCAGGCGACGCCAACCACGTCGCCCACGCCGATACGCGAGAATCCAAAGCCGCTCAGAAGAGCGCGGACAATTCACGCGGCCGCGGACCCGGACGGGCCTCGTTCATCACCGAGTTCATCCGCAAACCCTCGCAGGTCGGCGCCGTCGCGCCCAGCGGCAAAGCCCTCGCGCGGCGCATGCTCAAAGACGTCGACTTCAACACCGCCAGCGTGATCGTCGAGTTCGGCCCCGGCACCGGCGCCTTCACGCGTGAGATCCTCTCCCGCCTCCAGCCCCGCACGCGCTTCGTCGCCATCGAGCTTTCGGAGCTTTTCGCCGATCGACTCCATGCAAAGTTCCCAACGCTGAATCTCCACCGCGGCAGCGTGACCGAGGTCGCCAGCGCCGTGAAGGCCCTGGGCGTTGAGCATCCAACCGAATCGGTCGACGCGATCATCTCGGGGCTGCCCTGGGCCTCGTTCTCCGAGTCGCTGCAACGCTCGATCCTCGACGCTACGCTCCCGGTGCTGAAGCCCGCCGGCGTGCTGATCACCTTCGGCTACGCCGTCTCAACGATCATGCCCGCCTCCAAGCGCTTCACACGCAAACTGCTGCCGGAGTACTTCGCCTCCGTCACACGCAGCCGATCGGTCTGGATGAACTTCCCCCCGGCCTTCGTGCTGACGTGCCGAAAGGCCGGTCCGCAGCACACGCCCCACCACGGCCAAACCCTCGGCCAAACCCACGCCCGATCGCGGCATCACCACGCCTGATGCGTACGATCCGCGGCTATGTCGCAGCCGAACCAACCGAACCACGCCGCCCAGCCCAATCAGCCCGCAACCGCCGGCGCCGCCGAGTCGCTTCACCACCTCGAAGCCCAACGCCGGGCGAACCGTGACCAGGTTTCGCGCGAGCTCAATCTCCCGGTCTATGGCGAGCGCACCGACAACCTGCTGACCCTGTCACAAGCCCGCGCCAAGTACGACGAGGCCGCGGACAAGGCGTACAACGAAGCCGTCGCCGCCGCCAAGGCCGCGGCACCCAAGCCGGCGCCAGGAACCCCCGCTCAGCCCGCCCCCGCCAGCACCGTCAGCGACAACCGCCCGCGCGTCCGCACCGCCGGTCGGGTCATCCTCTCCCGCGACGGCGGCAAGCTGCTCTGGTTCACCCTCATCGACGACACGGGCGAGATCCAGATCGCATGCTCGCAGCGCGACTGCGACGAAAAGTCCTTCAAGCTCGCCAAGTTCACCGAGCGCGGCGACATCGTCGTCGTCGAAGGCCCGCTGATGAAGACCAAGACGGGCGAGATCACCATCTGGGCTTCGTCGCTGACCACCGGGGCCAAGTGCCTTGCTACGCCGCCGGAAAAGCACGCGGGCCTTGCCGACCCGGACCTGCGCTACCGCCAGCGCTACGTGGACATGTGGGTGAACCCCGAGACGGCGTCGGTCTTCGTGCTGCGATCAAAGATCGTTTCGCGCATCCGCGAGTTCATGAGCCGCGAGCAGTATCTGGAAGTCGAAACCCCGATGCTGCAGACCCTCGCGGGCGGGGCCGCCGCCCGCCCCTTCGTTACGCACATGAACGCACTGGACATCAAGCTCTTCATGCGCATCGCGCCGGAGCTTTACCTCAAGCGCCTGCTCGTCGGCGGCATGCGCCGCGTCTACGAGATCAACCGCAACTTCCGCAACGAAGGCCTCGACAAGCAGCACAACCCCGAGTTCACCATGCTCGAGGCCTACCAGGCCTTCGGCGACGTGACCACCGTCATGGACCTCACCGAGCGGCTCATCCGCGACGCCGCCACGATGGTGGCGCAGTCGCGCGGGCACACCAGCGGTGATGTCGTCCTGCCCTTCGGCGAGCTGAACGTGAACTACTCGAAGCCCTTCCGGCGGGTGAGCTATAGCGAACTGTTCAAGAACGCCCTGGGCTTCGACATGACCGACGAGCCCCGCGTGCTGCAGGAAGCCCAGCAGCGCCACATCAAGACCAAAACCGCCGACGGCAAGCCCATCAGCACCGTGCTCATCGTCAACGAGCTCTTCGAAGAGTTCGCCGAGAAGTCCGTCGATCATTCGGTGCCGACCTTCATCACCGACTACCCCGCGGCCATCAGCCCGCTGACGCGTCCGAAGAAAGCCAACCCTCAGCTCGCCGACCGCGCCGACCTCTTCATCGCGGGGATGGAAATCGCCCCGCACTACACCGAACTGAACGACCCCGACATTCAAGCGGCGAAGTTCCGCGAGCAGTTGCAGGGCGCCGACGAAGGCAAGAGCGCCGAGGAGCAGACCTTCCGCACCTTCGATCAGGACTTCATCGACGCGCTGAAGGTGGGCATGCCCCCCGCCGGCGGCATGGGCCTGGGCATCGATCGCCTGGTCATGCTGCTGACGAACCAGCGCACGATCCGCGACGTGGTGCTCTTCCCGCTGATGAAGCCCGTGACAACCGAGACGCCGCGTGAACCGGCCGCGGGCTCACCCGCACGCTGAAAGACCAACCGCGTGAGCACGAAGCGCAAACCCATGTCGCGCGCCAATCATCGACGCCTGACGTGGGCGTTGCTGATCGTCGCCGGCCTGGTGACGCTGCTCCTCGGCGCGGGGTGGTTCCTCAGCGTCCAGAAACCCGCGTGGGTCGTGGAACTCGACGAGCAATCCCCCGCCTTGCAACGTCTGGCCGGTGATGTCGAGAACGGCCTGACCACGCTGATCACCGAGCCGCGTGTGCTCGATAAGCCGTGGTCGATGGTGCTGAGGCAGGATGCCGCCGGCGCGTGGCTGGCGTGCCGATTGAAACCCTGGGTCGAGCATCAGTTCGCAGACGGTGCCTGGCCCGATGCCGTGCGCTCCGTGCAGTGCACGATCGACAACGGCTCGATGAGCCTGAGTTTCCTCGGACCTCTGGGCGAGCGGGGCCGCGTCTCGAGCGTCACCTTCACCCCGCACGTCGACGCCGCCGGTCGATTGTGGCTCAAGGGGCTGGGCTTCCGCGCCGGGTTGCTCCCCGTGCCGCGTTCAACGGTCATCGCGGCCCTGACGGGCGCATCGTCTTCACGCGACGGACCGATCGCCGAACTCTCGCGCGTGCTGAGTGGCGACGAGGCCTGGTCCCGACCGCTGGTGGTTTCCCTCGCCGACGGCCGTCGCGTCCGCGTCCTCTCGCTGACGTGCGAAGAAGGCCTGCTGATCGTTCGCTGCGTCACCGAACGCTCGCGCTAAGTCTTCAAACAGTCAGCATTGCGCGTGCTCAAGCGCACAACCGCGCAGATCGTGGCCCGCACTGCGCGCACGCCGCCGTCCCGCGCGAACGGCTTGAAGAGAAATTGCAGATTCGGGGCAAACCCGAAATCTGGTCTGAATCGCGCGCCGGAGCGACCAACACCGAGACAACCCGCGCGAGTTCTGCAACACTTGCCCGTCGGAGTTCCCGCCGCGTCGCGCCGCTCCCGCCCACCGAGAGCCGACCGCCCCGGCATGTGCAGTTCACCAACACGAACCCCGTCCGGCGTCCCCGTCGGACGGGTCCAAGGTCGCTCCCGCATGCCTCAGCCCGTTCGCACAGTTCGTTCGTTCATCATCCTCGCCGCCACCGCCGGCACGTTCGTGCTCGCGACCATCGTCGCCTCGGCCTTCTCCCCCTCGACGTTCCGCGAACTGCGCACCGTCGAGCTGCTGGGTCTGGTTGGCCTGCTGGCCCTCCCCGCCGCCACCGGTCTGGCGATCATCAGCGAGCGCCGCGCCCGCGGCTGATCGCCCGCGAGCCGTTCCGGCTCACCTCGGGGAACGCCCGGACCCGGTGAAATCCCGGTCGGCGATCGTGACCATCGTCCAACCTTCCTCAAACCCGCAACGCCGGTCCGGGCGTACTTGCTCGGCGTACCATCCAGTTGCCCAAAAGTTCGTTCTTTGTTTGTAGAGTATTTGTGCGGAGTGCCGTGAATCGCCCGTCGGCAGCCCGAACGTGGTTCTTTCGCGTGAGCAGGGCTTCAGCCTGGCTCTGAGGGCGTTTTTTTCCGATTGAGTAGGTATGACCAGCCCCTTGTCCAGTTCGATCTCGGACGCTGTGAAGCCCGGGAACGCCTCGACCGCAGGCGTCCCGACGCCTTCCGGTCCGAATGCACCGAACGGGCAGTACTTCCAGCAGCTCGACCTGTGCGCCCCCAGCCCCTATCCCCGTTCCTGGTACGTGCGCAAGGCCCTGTGGGCGGTGGTGCAGACGTTGCTCTTCAGGCCCAGCCCACGCCGATTGATGGGCTTCCGCATCTGGCTGGTCAACCGCTTCGGCGGGCGTGTCGATCGCACCTGCGTGCTTCGTCCTTCGTGCAAAATCACCCATCCGTGGCTGCTGACCATGGGCCCGTACGCCACCCTGGCTGAGAACGTCACGGTCTACAACCTCGGACCCATTTCCATCGGCCCGCACACGGTCATTTCCCAGAACGTCCATCTGTGCAACGGCACGCACGATTACCGCGACCGGTCCCTGCCGCTGGTCTGTCCGACGATGACCATCGGCGGCGGGGTGTGGGTGTGCGCCGACGCGTTTGTCGGGCCGGGGGTGACCATCGGGGACAATACCATCGTGGCGGCGCGGGCCGTGGTGACCAAGGACGCACCGAGCAACTCGATCCTCGGGGGCAACCCCGCGCGGGTTCTGCGCGAACGACCGGCCCCGACGAAGTAATCCCAACGAGGGCGGGGCATCAAGTCCCCGCGTCTTCGATCCGAAATACACTCCAACCCTTCCAGGCACCTCATGAGTTCCACGTCTCAACCCGGTTCGCTTCAACAGCTCAAAGGCCGGCGTGCGCTCGTGACGGGTGGCGCGGGCTTCATCGGTTCGCACATCGCCCAGGGTCTGCTCGACCACGGCTGCTCCGTCCGCGTGCTCGACGATCTCTCCGGCGGCCTGCGCAGCAACGTCCCCGCGGGCGTCGAGTTCATCCAGGCGTCGATCATGGACCGCTCGGCCTTGAATGCCGCGGCCCAGGGTTGCCATTACGTCTTCCATCAGGCGGCGATGGTCAGCGTGCCCGAGAGCGTGCAGGAGCCGCTGCGCTGCAGCGACGTAAACGTGCTGGGGACGCAGTACGTGCTTGAGGCCGCGCGGGCGGCGAAGGTTCAACGCGTGATGTTCGCCGCCTCGGCCGCGGCGTACGGGAACACGCCCACCCTGCCCTGCTCAGAACTGCACGTCCCCGACTCGTACTCGCCCTACGCCATGAGCAAGGTCGCCGGCGAACTGCTGCTGCAGACCTACGCACGCTGCTACGCCATGAGCACCGTCAGCCTGCGCTACTTCAACGTCTACGGCCCGCGGCAGAACCCCAACTCCCCCTACGCCGCGGTCATCTCCAAGTTCAAACAGCTCGTCGGCGAGGGCAAGAACCCGATCATCTTCGGCGACGGCCAGCAGACCCGCGACTTCGTCTTCGTCGGTGATGTCGTCCGCGCCAACCTCCTCGCGGCCACCTCGCCCCGCGCACTGTCGGGCGAAGTGATCAACATCGGTACCGGCACGCGGATCACCCTGCTGCAGGTGCTGCAGCACATCGCCCGCGTGATGGGGCGGAATGTCAGCCCCGAGCACCGCGAGGTGCGCGCCGGGGACATCCGCGATTCGGTCGCGGATATCGCCAAGGCCCGCGCCGTGCTGGCGTATGAGCCCACGGTCGAGTTCGCCCAGGGGATCGAAAGGACGTTGAAGGCATGACCGTCCCGCTCGGCGACAGCCACGGCCCCATCGTCCCCGCGCCAGCCCGCGGCAGCTATCCCCCCGGGAAAGAGCCGCCCAGCGTGCTCATCCTGACCAAGAACGAGGACGTGAACATCGAGGCGTGCCTCGAAACGCTCACGTGGTCCGACGACATCGTGGTCTTCGATTCGTACTCCAACGACAAGACGGTGGAACTTGCGAAGAAGTTCCCCAACGTGCGGGTGATCCAGCGGAAGTTCGATACGTGGAGCCGCCACTCGAACTGGGCGCTGGACCACATCCCCTGGACGCACCGCTGGGTGTACTACTCCGACGCCGACGAGCGCGTGACGCCCGAGCTGCGCGACGAGATCATCCGCGTGAGTAACCAGGCGGATCAGCCGCACACCGCCTTCCGCCTGCGGTACAAGAACATGTTCATGGACCGGTGGATCCGCCGCGGGGGTTTGTACCCCGTGTGGATCATCCGCCTGTTCCTGCACGACAAGGTGCGGTACGAGGACCGTGAGGTCAACGCGCACCCGGTGGTTGACGGCTCGCTGGGCGATCTGAACGAGCACTTCATCCACTACTCGTTCAACAAGGGCCTTTTGCCCTGGTTCACCAAGCACAACTCCTACTCGGACATGGAATCGCGCGAAGCGGTCCGCATCATCGAGCAGGGGATGTTCTGGTCCCGCGTGAGGCAGCTCTTCTCCAACGCCAAGGGCGCGCGCCGGCGCGGGCTGAAGGATCTGTCGTTCTACATCCGCGCACGCTTCTTCGTCCGCTTCCTGTACATGTACGTCTTCCGCCTGGCCATCCTGGACATGAAGGCCGGGTTCCACTACGCGGTGATGATCTCGCTGTACGAGTACTGGATCGAGCTGAAGATCCAGGAGCAGCGCCGCTCATGGAAGAAGCGCACCGAGGACACGGTGCTGAGCCTGCTGCGCGTCAACGCCGGCGCGAACCACGCCGTGGGCACCGCGCCGAGGGACGGCCCGAAGATCTCGGTGATGATCCCGACCTTCAACGAGGCGGCCCACATCCGCGAGACGGTCGAGAACGCCAAGTGCCTGGGCGAGGTCTTTGTCCTCGACTCGTTCTCAACCGACGGCACGCAGCGCATCGCCCGCGAGGCCGGTGCAACCGTCGTCGAGCACAAGTTCGAGAACTACTCGCGCCAGAAGAACTGGGGCCTGGACAACCTGCCCATGACGGGCGATTGGATCTTCATCCTCGACGCCGACGAACGCATCACCCCGGAACTGGCGGAGGAGATCCGCAAGGCGACACGCGACCCCAACGCCGCGGAAGGCTTCTTCGTCAACCGCGTGGTGATCATGATGGGGCGTGCGATCCGTCACGGCGGGATGCTGCCCTCGTGGAACCTGCGCTTCTTCAAACGCGGCAAGTGCCGGTACGAGGACCGCACCGTGCACGAGCACATGGTCTGCGAGGGGAAGACCGAGTACCTGAACTTCCCCATGCTGCACATCCGGCGTGAGACCATCAGCGAGTACCTCGCCAAGCACATCAAGTACGCCGACATGGAGAGCGACGAGTGGATCAAGATGAGCCAGGGGAGCGACCGCTCGGCCCGCGCTCATCGGCTCTTCCGCGATCTGCCGCGCTACCGCCTGTACCTCAGGCGTGATTACTGGCCCTCGGTCCCCTTCAAGCCGCTGGTTCGCTTCATCTACATGTACATCTTCCGCCTGGGCTTCCTCGACGGCGGGCCGGGCTGGCACCTCGCGTGCCTCATGGCCAGCTACGAGTACATGATCTCGCTGCTGTTCAAGGAGAAGCGTCGCCTGCTGAAGGCGGGGATGCTGACCATCGACCCGACGACCGGGCGGGTGATCTTCCAGCCGCCGCCGTCGACGCGAACGGAGCAGAAGGCCGGGGCCCCGGGCTCATCGCCCGCACCGGCGAACGCCTGATCGAGCGTCCGAGAGCCGAACACCGCGAACACCCGACGATGGTGACCGTTGACCGCGGCGCGGCGCGTACGCGCCGACCGATCGTGGACAAACCGTCGTGTGCCGGTCAATCACGCCGAGGTTGTTGACTGAGCGGGCGCCGCCGCCTCACCCGATGCCGCCGCGGGCTTCTCGCCCGAGCTTGTGACCTCCGCAGCAGACCCGTTCCCGCGCGCTTCCGCCGGCTTAAAGAGCTGGTTCCGCGCGATGAGCTGATAGACCTCGCAGCGCTGCAGCAACTCCTCGTGCTTACCCGTATCCACTACGCGCCCGCGGTCCATCACCACGATCCGGTCCGCGTGCACAACCGTGCTCAGCCGGTGCGCCACGATCAGGCACGTGCGACCCTTCGAGAACTCCGCCAGCGCCTCGGCGATCTTCGCCTCGCTGTCCGCGTCGATCATGCTGGTGGCTTCGTCGAGGATCAAGATCGCCGGATCGCGCAGGATCGCCCGCGCAATCGCCAGCCGCTGACGCTGCCCGCCCGAAAGCCCCGAGCCCTGCTCACCCAGCACAAAGTCGTACGCGCCGGGCTTGGCGCGGATGAACTCGTCGGCCCGTGCACGCTTGGCCGCGTCGATAATCTGCTCGTCGCTCGCGGCACCAAGGCCATAGGCGATGTTCGCCTTCAGCGAGCCCTTGAACATGACGGTTTCCTGCGTGACGACGCCGATTTGCTGACGCAGCGAGGCGAGCGAAACGCCCGCGACGTTGACCCCGTCGATGTTGACGGAGCCGCTCTCGGGCTCGAAGAGCCGCGGGATGAGCGCGAGCAAGGTCGTCTTGCCGCAGCCGTTGGGCCCGACGAACGCGACGGTCTGACCCTGCGCAATCGAGAGGTTGATCTCGCGCAGGGCGGGCACGTCCGCGCCGGGGTATGAGAAGTTCACGCCCTTGAACTCGATGCTCACGCGGTGCCGAGGGAGCGCGGGGCGCGTGTTCTCCGCGGGCTCTTCGAGCGGCTCGTTGAGCACGCCCATGATCCGCGACGCCGCCGCCCCGGAGACCTGCAGCTCGTGCTGAAGGCTCGTCAGCGGCTTGAGCGAAGCGCCCGCGATCCCCAGCGAGCCCAGCACGAGAAGAAAATCCACCTTGTCGAGCTTGCCGTGCACGATCAGGTGCGCCGCGACGACGGTGAGCGTCCCGAGCACAAACAGCGCCAGCACTTCGACAATCGGGCTCGCCAGCGAGCGCACCGTCCGCACGCGCATGTCCTGGCGGAACGTTTCCTGATTGATCGCCGCGAAGCGTGCCTGCTCGGCGTTCTCCGCGGTGCTGGTCTTCACCACGCGAAGATGCTGCACAACTTCCGCCGACGTGCGGTACAACTCGCCGAAGGCCTCCAGCCCGCCGCGCGCCGCACGCCGAACCTTCTTGCCGGTCACCCGCACGATGTAGAACGTCACCAGCGCCAGCGGCAAGGCCGCCACGGTGATCCGCCAATCCATGATCAACGCCGCCATGACCGCGAAAAGGCCTTTGAGGATCTGCGACAGCGCTTTGCTCAGAATCCCCGAGAACCCCGCGCCCACCTGCCCCGTGTCATACACAATCCGCGACACAAAGTCGCTGGGCCCGCCCACCGTGATCGACTTCAACGGCATGTGCGCCACATGCTGAAAGACCCGCTCGCGGATCCGCACAACCGTCCGCCCGATCACCGACATCGACAAGTACGCGTGCAGAAAGTTCGCCGTCGCGCCGACAATCGCGATGATCCCAAGCCCCACAACAATCACCGTCACACCCTCGACCTGCCCCTTCGGCAGCGCGTCGATCAGCCACTTGGGCACAACCCCGCCGTTGCGATCGCTCCAGCCCGAGATCATCGTGGGCAAGTTGCTGACCTTCCCCGGATCGCCCACCATCGTCTCAATCACCGGCGAAAGCGCAAGCAACCCCGCCCCCAAGCCGCCGGCACCGATGAACGCGAAGACCACGCTCAGCGCCAGCAGTTTCTTCTCAAGCAACAGCAGCCGAGCGAGTTTCCAGAAGTCGCGCATAGAACTTCATCATACGTCCGCGGCCATCGCCATCGGCATCATGCCCCCACCGCGCCCACCGCACATTTCCCGTGCAGAATCTCCTTCTGCTCCGCCCGCCCGTTCAGCCCCGCCCGCTCAGCATCGACAGCAACGACCGCCACTCGCCGTAGACATACTCGATCCCGAACTCCTCGTGCACGCGCCGGATCTCGCCCATCAGCCGCTCGCTGAGCTCGTGCTGCCAGTCCTGCGCCGAGCGATCACAAAAATACACCCGGCAGCCCATCGGCTTGATCTCGTGCGCCCCGCACAGGTTCGCCACCTGCAGCGGACAACCACCCGCGCGCCTCGCCTCCTGAATCTCCACCTCCGTCGGCTCAACCCGCCCCCGCGCCCGCAGACCCACCACCGTGTACGCCGCCTCCAGCCCCGTGCAATACAGCCGATGCCCGGTCTTCTCAAAGTTGCAGCAGCGCCCAGAAGCCCAGCACGCCGGCCCGCGCGCCTCGATCGCCTCCCGCGCCATCACATACACCGCCTCAAGCCGATCCGATACGCGAGCATCACCCGCAAACCGGATCCACGCCTCCGCCCGCGCCGTGCTCTCCTCGTCGTCGTGGCTCATGTTTATCGCGCCGATCCCGCCGCCAGCCGCCGCCGCAATCGCGCTCAGATATTGAACGAATCCCGCAGCACGCGCACCTGCTGCACCTTCGTCAGCGGCCCCTTGTCAATCCCCGGGCACACCTTCTTCGCCCGTTCCCACGTCGCACGCGACCGCAACAAGCTCGGCCAGAACGGCCACGTCCTGCACTGCTTCGGGCGATCCTCATACACCCCGCACACCGCCTTCCCCGGGATCTTCTCGCGGTCCAGAAACACGCAGTCATTGCCGTGCTCAGTCACGCGCTCGTTCAGCGAGCGCCCCTCGCTCATCTCGTGCGTGTACTCGTTGCGGAACTTGTTCACCGAGATCCCCAGCCGCTTGCTCAGCGCCGTGATCTCCTCCTCACTGACCAGCACAAACCCGGGAGGGCCCGAGCAGCAGTTCCCGCACATCGTGCACGCAAACCGCAGCCCCTCGCCGCCTTCGGGCCCATCACCCCGCGCGAACCACTCCGCCGGCATCTTCGTTGCGCCGTCCTGTGTTGCGTCCTCGCTCATCACAACCCTTCGTTCAAAATTCGCCCTCAAATCACACCACGCGAAAGCAGCCCCGCCGCCCGCTCGCTCAACGCCCGACACTCATCCAGCACACGCCCCCGCGCCGCTTCATCCTCAATCAGCGGCAGGTTCACCTTCACATTCACCACCCCGCTGCGACAGCACGCCTCAAGCAGCACGCACGCGATATCCAGATCGCTCTTCAGATGCTTGTTGCTGATCCCGCTCAGACCCACGCACAAGTCCAGCAAGTCCACGCACGCCGCGAGCACAAACCGTGGCACACCCGCGCACGCCTCCGCCGCCGCGGGATACTCCCGCACCCGCCGCGCATCGTCCGTCGGCAGCTTCTGCAGCGCATTGACCAGCGCATACGCAGCCGCATCCTCATCGGCGAGTTTCAACAGCAGTTCCCGCCCACGCACAAGCCTCTGCTGCGCGGATTGCAAGGTCGCCTGATGCTCCGCAAGGTCCTTCTTCCCGATCGAATAGCTCACCACCATCCCCGCCAGCGCACACGCAATCGCCCCAACCGCCGGCACCACCGCCCCGCCCCCCGGCGCGGGCGTCTTTGCCGAGAGTGCCGCGAGCAACTCATCCAGCCGCATCGTCCCCAGCGGTGCAACAGCCGTCGAAGCGGCCGCCGCACCTGAGCCCCCGCCCGCAACATTCAACTTCGGCTCGGTCATACCCGCATGATAACCCGCGCGCGGACCACGACGAAAGCCGCCACGCACGTTCTCGCCCCTCTGTACGCACGTTCTTCGGACGTTCCTCGCACAGTCCGAAGAACACACCGCGTGCGGAAAAATCCGCGAGCACACGCCTCTCACCGCACCGCGCCATCCATCCACACCGCCCACCCTCCGCCCACGTCCGGCCCCTGTTCACCCCCCGCCGCCTCACCACACCCCGTCACCACCGATCTTCCCGGACCCGCCCGCCAAGAGCACGTTCACCTGCAATTGCCCCGCAATCAACGCAAGCAAAATCACCCCGATCCACCATCGGACTCTGCCGACGCTTCCGCATACGGCATCGCGTGCGCCTTCTCCAATCAGTCAAACCGCCTCTCGCTCCAACCACACCCAATGTCATCACGACCACGCCCCACGCTCCCGATCTTCTCTGGGCACACGCATCACGCCCGACCAGTTCAACAGGCCCGGTCAGGCCGACCTCACGACGCACCGGAACCACGACATGCCCACCTTCAACAACAACAACCACAACAACAACACCAGCGTCAGCAGCCGCACGTCCACCGGCACCGGTCCGGGCCCCACCCAGCCGCCACGCTCGCACAAGAAGATCGGCGAGATCCTCGTCAAACGCGGCGTGCTCACCCAGACCCAGTGCCAACGCGTCCTCGACGAACAAACCCGCTGCCACCGCCCCTTCGGCGAACTGGCCGAGGTCATGTTCTGCGTCCCGCCCAAAGCCCTTGAGGACGCCTGGGCCGAGCAGTACGAATCCGTCACCGCCCACGTCGACCCGCGCACCGAACGCGTCGACCCCGCCGTCATCATGCAACTCACCCGCCGCCAGGCCTGGCAGTTCCGCCTCATGCCCCTCCGCATGGACGGCAGCGAACTGCTCATCTGCACCTGCCGCGAGCACCTGCCCCGCGCCGTGCGCTTCGCGTACCAGCACTTCGGCACCGGCTGCTACTTCGTCCTGACCGACAAGGACAAACTCGCCGAAGCCCTCAGCACGCACTACCCCATGGACGGCGCCGCCGCCGTCATGCACGCCTGCGATGAAGCCAAACGCTGCGCCGCGGGCGACACCTCCGACCCGTAACCAATCAGCGCACACGCGCTCGCAAGACCGCGCGGCCTCAGGGTAACGGGTGATTGGGGGGGGTGGGGTAGTGGGGGGAACAAATCATCGCGGTGGGCTCCGACCTGGGACGGCCGGGCTCCCCGCGAGTCACGTTCGCACGCGCACGCCGCAGCGCCGTCCGGGGCGACACTCCGACGGACAGCGCTGCAGGCCCAGTGGTGGCAACAGTCCGGAGCACGTCCTTCCCCCGCACGCTCCGCGGCTGACCAACCGGGCCGCCGGCATGCAACGGGTTGGGTGCGGCACACGCCGCGCTTCCCCACGCACGCGAGATGAACCAACCGCCCTTCGGCGCTTACGCGCCCAAGGGCGGCTTTCATTTCCACTCAGCCACTCAGCCACTCAGCCACTTTGCTGCTTTCCTCAAGCCGTCCACGACCACGGTTCCATGTTCCACCGGAACCCGCTCCCCTGCCGGCTGATAAACCCAACACCCGGGAAGGGCATGTGATACGCCAGCACCCGCAGCCGATCCGCCGCCGCCCGATCGAACATCTTCTTCCGTGATTCGATCGCCTGCTTCTTGTCCGAATCGAACGCCACCGTCCACTCGGGCTTCGCGAACATCAGCGCGTGGTTGTGCGCCAGGTCCCCCGCGATCAACACGCGGTCCTTCCCCGACGAAACCACCAGCGACAGATGCCCCGGCGTATGCCCGGGCGTGCCCACCAGCTCGATCCCATCGACAATCTTGTCCCCCGGCGCGACGAGCTGCAAGCTCCCCTTCAGCGAGCCCAGCACCGACTGCGCACCGCTCACCCACGCCTTCTTCCATTCATCGGGAATCCCCGCTCCGCTCAGGTCCGGGTTGCTCGACATCCAGAAATCGTGCTCCGTCTTCGAGATAAATACCTTCGCGTTCGGGAAGCTTGCCCGCCCGTCCGGCTGCACCGCGCCGAACAAATGGTCCCGGTGCGCGTGCGTGATGATGATCCCCGTCACCTGCGCCGGCTTCACACCCGCCGCCGCCAGATTCCCCAGCAGCCGCCCGATCGTCGCCTCCTGCGAAATCCCCGAGCCCGTATCCACCAGGATCACCTCGCCGCCGATGCGCAGCAACACGGTGTTGAAATCGATGTTCACCTTGTCCTCGGGGAGGAAGTTCTCCCGCAGAACCGCCGCGACCTCCTCCGCCTTCCCCTCCGGCGCAAACAGCGGCTGCACCGGCGCAATCGCCGCAAACCCGTCGCTGACAATCGTCGCCGGGATCGACCCGATCCGCGCGCGATAAAAACCAACACCCTGCCCCAACGCCTCGCTCGCCTCAGCCCCCGGTCCCCCGGCCTTCGGATCGTCGTTCACCACACGCCGGGTGCCCATCGCGCTCGCCGCCGAGCCCGTCAGCGCCACCGCCGCCACGCCCAACCCCGCCGCGAGCATCGCCTGCCGCCGCGAAACCCCGCCCGCGCCCAAGTCCATCTGACCGTTGAGGTTCTGCCCGACCATGCGTGAATCTCCTGTACGTTCTTGATCGTTGCCCAATGCCCGCCGACCGTGCCGCCGACGGCGTTGATGAACCAACCGCCAAATCCGTCTCACATCTTCGGTGAAAACTCCGTCGCCGCCGCCCGCTCCGCCCACGCGTCGAGTTCCGCCCCCCGCGCCGCCAGCATCTTCTTCACCTTCCCCATCGCGTACTTCCCCAGCACCAGCCGCGCCGGCGGCTCAGCCCCAAAGTCCCCTTCCGCGATCGACACAATCAACTCCGCCGCCTTCGCCGGGTCGCCGGGCTGCTTGCCGTTCATCCCGCGCAGCAGCGCACCAAACTTCCCCACCGTGGCTTGATACTCCGGGGTCATCGCCGCCCCGAACGTCACCGACTTGCCAATAAACTGCGTGCGGAAAGGCCCGGGCTGCACGATGGTGAACCGCACGCCCAGCCCCGCAAGCTCCGCCGCCGCCGATTCGCACACCATCTCCATCGCGGCCTTGCTCGCCCCATACACCCCGAACCCCGCGTAGTTGGCAATCGCCGCCGCCGCCGACATCTGCACCACCCACCCGCGCCGCCCCTGCTCGTCCGGCCCCGCCGTGCGCATCACCCCCAGCACCGCGCGCAAAACCTCCAAAGGCCCCGTGAAGTTCACCTTCACACACGCCTCGCTCAACTCACGCGTGGTATCTTCAACCGAAGCCAGCACACCCATCCCGGCGTTGTTCACCAGCACGTCGATCCGCCCGCCCAGCATCTCCGCCGCACGCTTCACCGTCCCCGGGATGCTGTTCAGATCCGCAACATCAAGCTGCAGCGCGCTGACACGTCCCTCGGCGGACGCGACGAATGCGTCAAGATCCGCCGTGCGCCGCGCCGTGGCGACCACGCGCCCGCCCCGCGCGCTCGCCGCCTTCGCCAGTTCAAGACCAAACCCGCTCGAACAACCTGTAATCAGCCACGAACGTGCCATGAAAGTGTCCTCGGTTCAGACTGTCAACAACGCTGCCCCGAGGTGGGTGAGCGATCATAGCCAGAAGTGCCAAAGTGCCAACGTGCCAAAGTGCCAAAGTGTCAAAGTGTCAAAGCGTCGGCTTCATCACGTTTCGCCACTCAGCCACTCTGCCACTCTGCCACTCTGCCACTCTGCCACTCTGCAACTTCGCCACTTCTTCCCCCAATCACCACCGCATGTGCACGCCCAGATGGAAGTACCCGCCCGTCGGGCCCGTCTCGGGCAGCAGCGCCAGTTGCACGCCCGTCTTCGCGCCCTCCGGCACCTCCAGGTCCGCGTTCGCACCGCCCATGTCCGTCTTGACCCACCCCGGGTGCGCCGCGTTCACCTTGATCTTCGTCTCGCGCAGTTCGTGGGCCAACTGCACCGTGAACATGTTCACCGCCGCCTTGCTGCTGTTGTACCCAAGGATCAGGTACCCGTAGATCGACGACGACGGGTCCTTGTGCTCGCTCATCGAGCCCAGGATGCTCGTGATGTTCACCACCCGAGCCGCCGGCGCCGCCTTCAGCAAGCCCAGCACCGCCTTCGTCACCGCCACCATGCCGAAGAAGTTCGTCTCAAAGACCCCGCGCAGCGTCGCGAGGCTCGTCTTCTCCGTCGTCGAATCCTCGCCGTACTGCAAAACCCCGGCGTTGTTCACCAGGATGTCCAGCTTCCCGAACTCGCGCCCGATCTGCGTCGCCGCCTGCGCGATGCTCGCCTCGCTGGTCACATCCAACTGCACCGCCCGCGCTTCGAACCCTTCATCACCGAGGATCTTCACCGCCGCCAGACCGCGTTGCAGATCACGCGACCCGATGATGGGCAGAACGCCGACGCTGGCAAGCTGTCGGGCCGTCTCGAGCCCGATGCCCTTGTTCCCGCCGGTAATCAACGCCACCTTGCCCGCATGCACACCACGATTGCCCGCCATAGTGATTCACTCCAAAGCAAAAGCCAATCCCTCAATCCCTCAATCCCTCAATCCCTCGATCCCTCGATCCCTCGATCCCTCGATCCCTTCCCCTCATCCCAAATCATTCTTCAAAACAATCCGATACCGAGCCTCCCCCGATTCCAGCCGCTTGATCGCCTCGTTCGCCTTGCTCATCGGGAACTGCTCGACGATCGGCTCGACCTTGTGCCGGGCGGCGAACTCCAGCATCGTCGCCGTCGAAGCCGGGCTGCCCAGGGGCGAGCCCGACAGCGATTTCTGACCCAGGATCATCGGGAACGCCGCCACCGGGATTGGCTCCAGCACCGCACCCACCACGTGCAGCCGCCCCTTGGGGCTCAGCGCGTCGATGTACGCCTGCCAGTTCATGCTCGCGTTCACCGTCACCAGGATGAAATCCAGCGAGCCCTTGATCTTCGCCAGCTCCGCGTCGCTCCGGCTGTTGACCGTCTTGTGCGCCCCGAGTTGCTTCGCCTCGCGAGCCTTGCTCTCCGAACTGGTAAACGCCGTGACCTCGCACCCCCACTTGTTCAGGAACTGCAGCGCCATGTGCCCAAGCCCGCCGATCCCCACCACGCCCACGCGGTGAGTCGGCTTGACCCCGAACTGCACGATCGGGTTGAAGACCGTGATCCCGCCGCAGAACATGGGCCCGACCTTCGCCGGGTCCAATCCCTCAACCAGCGGCGTCGCCCACGCCCAGTGCGCCCGCACCCGCGTGGCAAACGCCCCCACGCGCCCGACGATCGTCTGCTCCGCCGTGCCGCAGAGATTGTGATCCCCGCCCATGCACGACGAACAGCTCATGCAGCTCTGGCTGAACCACCCCAGCCCCACGCTCTGCCCGACGCTGCGCGCCTTGACATTCTTCCCCACCGCCACGATCCGCCCCGCCGCCTCATGCCCCGGCACGAGCGGGAACGCCGACATCCCCCAGTCGTTGTTGAGCATCGACAGATCGCTGTGGCAGATGCCGCAGTACTCCACCGCGATCTCGACCTGATCGTCACCCAGCGGGCCCAGATCCATCTTCATGGGCTTCAAATGCCCCTTCGCCTCGGTCGCCGCCATCGCTGTGATCACGCTCATGGTCCACTGCCCTTTCCGACGTTGTCGCCAACGTCCCGCGCACCCGGAAACATCACCTCCACGCAAGGCGAACGAAAGCGTCTCCGCCGACGTTCGCGATGTATTCGATTCCTTCACCCCACCCCAAACCCAGTCTACCCACACACTTCTCTCACGGCACCGTCAGCCCGCCATCCACCAGCAGGTCATGCCCCGTGACAAAGCTCGCCGCGGGCGACAGCAGATACAACACCGCCGAGGTGACTTCCTCAACCCGACCAGTGCGCCCGACCGGGTGCATGCTCGCCAGACCCTTGCGCATGTCGCTGTCTTCACCGCCCGCGAAGCGGTCGAGCATCTCGGTGTCAATCGCCCCGGGCGAAACGCTGTTCACGCGGATCCCCTGCTTGGCATACTCCAGCGCCGCCACACGCGTCAGCCCCAGCACCGCGTGCTTGCTCGCAACATAAATGCTCACGCCCGGCATGCCGATCCGTCCCGCCACCGACGCCGTATTCACGATCGAGCCGCTCGACCCGCCCGGGTTCGCCAGCATCGCCCGCACCTGGTGCTTCATCCCCAGCAGCACACCCAGCACGTTCGCGTCAAAGACCTTGCGGTAATCCTCAATCCGCGCTTCGACGATCGGCCCGGCGATCTCCACGCCCGCGTTGTTGAAGGCCAGATCCAGCCGCCCGGACCCGAGCTTCACCGCTTCGGCAACCGCGTTCTGCACGTCGGCCTCGCTGGTGACATCCCCGCGGACGAAGACGCCCCGCCCGCCCTTCGCCTTCAACTCAGCGAGGACCGCCTCGCCCGCCTCTTTCCGCCGACCCGTGAAGACCACGCTCGCACCGGCCTTCCCCAGCGCCAGCACAACGTCCTTGCCGATGCCGCTGGTCCCGCCCGTCACCAGCGCCGACTTGCCCTGAAATCCACCGCCGAGCGTCTCGCCCATGGTCCGCCGCCTTTCGTTTTTACCACGCGCTTCCCTGCCCAACGCCCGCGATGCCCTCGGCACGCTCGGCCCCGGGTCTTCAGGAGTATATCGATATCCATCGATATATCAAGTCGTCCCATCGCACGCAAACGAAACGCGAATCCGTCGCCATCGCCCGGGCATCCAACCCGTTGACCGCTCAGCGCTTCTTGATTCCCCGCCCCGGCGCTTTCCGCGTGCCGCCCGCTTTCGCCCCGCCCGGTGACGACGGCCCCGCCCCGGCCGAGATCGCCACTTTCGCCCCCCGCGCCCGCCCGCCACGCATGACCCCCGGCACTTCCAGCGAGAACCCCTTGAGCGCTCCCTCGTTCACCCGCAACCGGTGAAACAGCCCCTGCTTCTCCACCGTGATCAGCCCCGCGCTTTGCAGAATCTTCAAATGGTGCGAGATCGTCGGCTGGCTGAGCGGGAACCGCTCGCACAGGCACGAGCACGTCAACTCCTCCGCCGAGGCGATGGCGCGCAGCATCGCAAGCCGGGTCTCCTCCGACAACGCCTTCGCGATCTTGACGAACTGCTCCGTGTCCACAGCACCCCATCGTAGCGCCCCGCTCCGCTTCGCTTTTTCGCCCGCTCACCGCTCCAGCGACCACCCCGCCAGCAACCCGTGATACGCCTTCAGCCCCGCCCTTCGGCATTCGAAATAGACCTTCACCGTTTCATACGCCCTGAGCAGTTCCGCATCGATCCCCGCCTTCTCCCCCTCGCTCGCCCAGTCCGTCATCGCCTTCTCCATCCCCGCCGGCAGTGCATCATCGAGCAGCGCGCTGGGCAACTGCTCCACCACCGCGCGGAAGACCTGCTCCGCCGGCTTCTCTTCAGCAAACGCCGAGCGGATGACGTCCCCCGAATCGCGGGCCGCCTCGTACTGCGCGTCGATGCCGAGCTCTTGAACCAGCTCTTCGATCGACTCGACACCGCGGAAGTCCTCGCGCAATGCGCTGACGTGCCCGATCCACACGCTGGAAGCGCCGAGCTTGATCCCGCCGCTGGATCGCACCGCCAGCCGAAGCGCACGCGCGTGCTGCTGCGCGTGCTGCTCGATCTTCACCGACAGATCGAAGGCCCGCTTGCGGTCCTCCTCCGAAAGGTCCTTGAACTTCCGCGTCACATCAAACTTCGGCGGCGGGATCATCCCATCCTCCCGCTTCTCTTGCTCGGGCTTCGCTTCCTCCTTGGGCTTCTCCGCCTCGAAGCGCCGCAGGATCTCGCGCGCCATGCCGAAGGGGATGCCGCTCTCGCCTCGTTGCAGCTCGTCGAGCGAGCGCGGGCGCAGCAAGCGCTCGCAGGCGAGCAGCGCCTCACTGGGCGTGCGCGCCGTGATCCCCAGGATGTACTCCACCGCGTCGCTGACACCCTCCGCCTCGCCGATGACCTTCGCGTCGGTCGTCGATCCGCGGCGAAGCGTGGCCGTGGGATGCTCGTCCTTGCGGAAGGCGTCGCGCGCGTCCACAGACATGACGTATGCGACGCCCGCGTCCTTGGGGCTGTGCACAAAGACCACGGGCAGGCCCGAGATGCCCCCGCGGGTTGGCGTGCGGTCGAGCATGCCGCTACGCACCGCCACCACGCCGTCGATCAGCCGCGGGAACCCGGCGGCGAACGCGAGCGCAAACCGACCGGCGTCCTCGTGCCCGACCAGAATGATCTTCGCGGTGGGGAACGCGCGCGAGAAATCCAGCAGCGCATCACGCATCGGCACCGCGTCCTGCGTGCGCGGGGCGAAGACGCGCTCGCCCTCGTCGGTGATCGTCGTGCTCTCCATCGCGATCACCACGTCGCGCGTGCGGAAGCTCTTTGCGTCGTAGGTGGCGAAGGTCCAATCGACCGTCTTGCCCTCAGGGTGCAGCACCACCAGCAGCGTCGCGGGTTTCGAAGCCTCGAAAGCCTCGGGCAAGCGCACCTGGTAGCGGATCGGATCGCCCGCGGTGGAGCCTTCCTGATCGAGGGCTTTCGCACGCTGGCACTGGGCGCGGTACACCGTCATCGGTTTGGCGGCCGACAGCGCCCCGGGCTCACGCGGCTTCAGTTCCGGCAGCGAAGATTCACCCACCGTCGCGGGCGCAGCGGGTGACTGCGCATGCACGCACGCTCCACCACCGATCGGCGCAAGCATGACCTCCGCCACCAGAGCGCCCGCCAACACCAACTTCGCCATGCGTGCCCGCATCATCATCACCCCTCAAATCCGGTTCTTATCCAGTGCCTGATGCCCAGTGCCCAGTGCCTCGCCCTTACTTCCGGATCGCGTGCTGGATCGCCAGCAGGGCGTACGCGGTGGCGAGGTCCGGGTTGTTCTCCATCCAGCGTTCGTCGATGGCCTTGAACGAGCCATCCTCGTTCTGGAGCGCCGACAAGGCGTCGATGAGGTCGTTCTGCCAATCGCGCACGCCCGGCGCGTCGACGCCGGGTGCAAGTCGGCTGACGATCAGCGGCGCGTCGTTCAGCTTCGCGCTCTTGAGTTTCGTCTCGGCCTTCTCGGCTTCCTCGTCCTTGCTCATGGAGACCACCGCGGAGCGCCCGCCGCCGGTGTCAGTGTACATCACCACCGCGCGGACGGTCCCGGCGTCTTTGACCAGTTCGCGGATCTGCGCCTCGGTTGTACCGCGGGGCAGTTTGCTCAGCAGCACACCCACGCGCAGCGGCTCGAGGCCTTCGACCTTCAGCTCCGCCGAGCCCAGCGCATCGAGCGAGCGGCTCATCACCAGCACGTAGTAGTAGAACCCGTTGGTCCCCATCCCCGGGTTTTCAACCGGGTTGTAGTGGTTCATCAGCCATTTCTTGGCGGCCTGCACGCGCGGGTCGTCCTTGGTAAGCCCCGCGTAGATGTAGCTCTTGAACCCGCTGTACGTCACGCTGCCGTAGCAGCGCAGGCGCGAGACGCGCGTGCCGTCGTCGAGGGATTCTTCGATCATGCCCGCCCACGAGTTGCCCTGGCCCATCGTCTGGGCGGTTTCGCCCGGCGCGTAGACGAAGCCGCCCTGCTTGGAGCCCTTGGCGTAGGCCTGGTCGTTGACCTTGCCGTCCATTTGCAAACGCTGGAGGAAGATCAGGGCGCGTTGGAAGGCGGGGTCATCGCTGGCGACGCCCGAGTCGTGCAGGCCTTGGAGGGCGAAGGCGGTGTTGGACATATCGGGGCGGCCGCGGTTGCCGTAACCCCAGCCGCCGAAGCCCGGGTCGTCTTTGGTGACGGGCTTGGGTGCTTCTTTGCCGCCGGGGACGGTTGCGCCGGGGTTGATCGGCGCGCCCCACTGCGTATCGCGGAGGAACTGCTGCGCCGGGGCGATGGCGGCCTTGGCCTCGGGGGTGTCAACGCGGGCGAGCATGGAGAGGCTGATGGCGGTGTTGTACGACGGGAGGATGCCGTCGTAGATCCCGCCGTCGGATTGACGGAAGCTCAGGACGTACTTGACGCCCTTGGAGACGGTGTTGTCGGTGGCGGCGGAGATGCCCGGCTGCATGAGCATGCCGTTGAGCACCAGGGAGCTGATGGCGGGGAGCTGCGGCCGACCTTTGGCCTCGGGGCCTTGCGGGACGGACCAGCCGCCGGTGGCGGGGTCTTGACGGGTGCGGAGGAACTCGATGGCCTTCTGGGCCATTTTTTCGCCCTGCTCCTTGCGGGCGGCGTCGATGGCCAGGGCGCTCTGGGCGAGGGTGAGCGTGAGCGTCAGCCCGGCGCACAGGGCGGTGAAGAACGGGCGGCGGGTCTTGGTGGTTTTGGTGGTCATGGTGGTGCTGGTCATGGGTTCACTCGTTTCAAGGAACGAAGCTATTCGCGGATTGTTCGATCAGGAGCATACCGGCGCATAGGTTCATCGGCGGCAGAAGCGAAAGCGGAAGGATCAACCAAAGCAGACCCCGGGGTTTATGCGGTGTGCGGGCGGGCGCGGGAAAGAACGATCGAGCAGGCGGCCACCGCGGCGGTCTCGAGCCGCAGAATGTGGGGCCCCAACCACAGGGGGCGGGCCCCATCTGCGCGCGCAAAGTGGGCCATTTCCTCGTCGGTGAAGCCACCCTCGGGCCCGATGAGGACCACCGCGGCGGGGTTTTCACCCGGTGCGGGGCGGATTTCCGGACAATCTTGGCCTTTCGCGTCGGCGAGAAGGAGAAGTGTCTCCGGCGCGGGCACGGCCGCGCGCACGGCGTTGGCCTTCACCGGCGCGCCGATGGACAGATCCCACAGCCGCCCGGATTGCTTGGATGCCTCCCGGCTGATGCGCGTCAGGCGGTCGAGGCGGAGGGAGGTGGGGTCGGTGACGGAGCGGGCGCAGACGAGCGGCCGCCAACGCCAGGCACCGACTTGGGCGAGCTGATCGATCATTTGGGAGAGAGCGTCGCCCTTGGGGATGCTGGACCAGATTTCGATGCGGACGGTTGGCGGGGGCTGGGTTTCGACGCTGAGGATGCGGAGGTGGAGTTGATCGCGGTGGTGGGCGGGGCTGGGTTCGTAGACGGCGTGGGCGGAAGTGCCCCGGCCGTTGATGAGGAGGATGTGCTCGCCGGCGCGGAGGCGTTTGACGCGGAGGGCGTGCTGGGCCTCGTCGCCCTCGACGAGGAAGGGCTGGCCCGCGGCGAGGGGGGGGAGGTCTTCGAGGTGGATGCGGTGCGTGCTCACGCTTGGGGAGGGTATGAAGGGCCGGCGGGATCAGGCCCGAGAAGTGTGAACGTGGCGGTTGAAGGCGGCGTGTGCGGGTCCGAGAAGCGCGGGCACCCTACGCTGGCGGTTCGGGGTCGAAAGGTGGGCTGAAACGCGGGGCGGAAGGGGTCGATGACAGAAAGCGGGTTGTTCGGCGGGTGCGGGTGTGATGACGGAGGATCGAACTGATCGGTATGGGCAGTGCGCAAGCGACAACCGGTGAGCCGCCGAAGGGCCCCTCGCTCGACCAGCAGGTCGGGCAGATGCTCAAGGACGCGACGCCTCAGCCCGCGGACGCGGGCGCGGGTGAAAACGCACCGGATGCGGGTGGCGTGGGGGGTGGTGCGTCGCTGGATGAGCAGGTCGGCGTTGCGCTGGCGCAGGCGAAGACGGGGGAAGATCTCGACGAGCAACTCGCGGCGGCGGCGGCGAAGGCCATCGACGACGAGTTTGCCGACCCGGCGACACTCGCAGATGCGTTGCCGACGCCAAAGCCTGCACCGACACCGACGCCTGAGCCGGAACAGCAGGCGACCGAACCCGCGGCGGTGAAGACCGAACCGGCGGCGGCCGATCCGTCACCAACCCCTGCACCAACCCCAGAACCAACCGCCGCACCAACCCCCGCTCCGGCTCCAGCACCGGCTGCTGCAGCGGCCCCTGCACCGGCTTCGGCTGCGGCGCCCGAAGCGGCGAAGAAGCCTGAACCGGTTCCACCCGCGCCTGTGCCTGTCGCGAAGCCCGCTGCGGCGGCGGCGGTGGACGTTTCCGCGCCCGCTACGGAGGCGACGCCCAAGGTGGGGTTGGCGAAGCGGTTGAAGAGCGCCGGGTACGCGGCGTTCATCGCTTTCTCGGGGGTCTTTGAGCCGGTGGCGATCAAACTGGGGGCGATGTCGACGCAGGCCCGGCACACGATTGCGTGGGCGGCGCTGGTGACGCTGTTCAACGCCGCGGTGGTGTGGGGCGTGGTTTTGCTGAAGAGTCCGCCGGGGTTTGGCCCGCCGAGGGGTGAGCAGCCCATGCTGGTGGGGCCTGACGGGAAGCCGACGATCGAGCCTCCCAAGCACGCGGAGCCGGTGGAGGAGAAGCACGCTTCGGAAGGTGCGAAGGACGAAGGGCACGAGAAGCCCAGCGGCGGCGGGCATTAAGCCTTTCGCGGGCGGTGTGGTTACGCAGAGCCGTGCAACTCATCGAGATCGTCCTGCGTCGCCTCGCGGCTGATGCGGTAGTCACCCGTGAACCAGCGGTTCAGATCGGCAAGACGGGCCTTTTCGTTCGCGAAGGGCCAGGTCGGGCAGTCCGGCGCGACGGGCTTCTTGGTGATCGGGCAGGTGGTCCACGCGCGCGGCTTATCGTCGGGCTCGTCGTTGTTTGCTCGAGCGTTGGCCGACTGAAGGTTTGCTTGCGCCAAGAGCCCGGCGGCGTGCGGGCGCGTGGCGATCGCTGCGGGCAGGGTGATGATGATGTCGCGCTGGTCGGGGTTGGTAACGACGTGCTGAAGTTCAACGCGGACGACGCGATGGGGGTCTTGTCGATCGACCCACGATTGCACGCGCGAGGGCCATTCCAGCACGATCACAGCTTGGTCGGGGCGGGCCTCGGCGAGTCCGAGTTCGTCGAGATCATCACCCAAAAGGCGGTAGGCGTCGATGTGGATCAGCGGGGTTGACGGGTTGGTTGGTGAAGCGGGGGTGTGGTGCTCGGCCATGAGAACGAACGTTGGGCTGCTGACGCTCGAGGCGTTGAGGCCCAGACCTTGCGCGAGGCCCCGCGTGAGGTGGGTTTTGCCCGCGCCGAGCTCGCCATGAAGAAGCACGATGTCGCCGGCGTTCAGCGCGCTGGCGAGGGCGACGCCCAGATCGAGCGTCGAGGCGGGGCTTGTGGAGCGGACGCGGATGGTGCGCGGGGTGTGATTGGTGGATTGGCTTGAAGAGGTCATTGATGATCCCACCCGAGATGTGTTGCGTCGTGTTCGATGCCTTGCGGGTCGATGATGATGCAGCCTGTTCCTTCGACGACGGTGCCGATGCGGGTCAGGGGGGTGTTCAAGACTGTGGGTGGGAGTTGAATGTGCGGGGGGGTGGTGAAGAGGAGTTCGTAGTCTTCGCCGTCGGCGGCGGCTTGGAGGGGTGAGCGGGTGTTTGAGTCGGGGTTGAGGGGGATGTGGTTGATGATGAGGCGGGTGTTGGAGGCGAGGGCGATGCGGGCGGCGTCGCGGCCGAGGCCATCGGAGAGATCGATCATGGCGTGGAGGTCGGAGCCGAGGGTGTCGGCGAGCCATTGGGCTTCGCGAATGCGGGGCTGAAAGGTGAGGTGGCGGCCTGAGGCGAAGGAGTTGCCGATGGCACCGGTGACCCAGACGGCGTCGCCGGGCTGGGCGGTGGAGCGGAGGACGGGCCCGCGGGTGGGGTGGGGGGTGCCGGCGACGGTGACGGAGAGGTGGATGGGTGTGCCGGGGGGGGTGGAGGCGAGGTCGCCTCCGACGATGGGGCAGTCGAAGAGGCGGGCGGAGGGGGTGAGGGCGGTGCTGGGGTCTCGGGGCTGGGCGGTGTGGGCGGGGGGGGGGAGGGGCCCGGGGGCGGGTGGCCGGGCGTGGGGGGGCGCCCCAGCGGGGGCTTCGCGGTGGGGGGCGG
>JACVCS010000132.1 GCA_016741915.1 Phycisphaerales bacterium
GGTGGGGGGCGTCGGCGCAGTCGTGACTAATCCACTCAGCACACCCGAGTCAGTCTTCGCAGCGGCACCAGTCGTGCCAACCGAGGCAGAAGCGGTTGAAGGAAGAGCAGCCGAATCAGCAGTCGACGGCATCTTCGGCGCAGCCCGCCCAGCCGCCGCTCCTCCCCCCGAGCGCACAACCACCAACGCCCCACCCGCAACCATCAACCCACCAACCAGCGCCCAGAACACCTTCATACCAACCCATCCTCACTCACCCACCCACATCATTCTTCACACCCCAAACCACCCGCTCCCGTGCCACCGATCGTCAAAGACGATCGGTGCGTCTTCCCGTGCCACCGATCGTCAAAGACGATCGGTGCCAAGCCTCCCCAACTCCCAACCGCGCCGATCCCCCGTCTTCTGTATTCTCTTATTTGCCAATTTGCCATTTGCCATTTGCCATTTGATCTTCCCCTCCCGCTCCGTCTTCCTCGGTCTTCCTCCAAAACCTCCGCGTCGCATTTCAAATGCCCAGTGCCCAGTGCCCAGTGCCTACTCACTACTCCCTCAAACTCTCCCCAACCCCAACCCGGTACGCCAAAACCCCCGGCACCAATCCCGCCACCATCCCCAACCCCACCGTCCCCGCCATCACCATCACCACGCTGCCCAGTTCAACGCTCCCGCCGATCAGCACGCCCGTGCGTGCGAGCGTCGCCGCCGCCGCCGCCTGCATCCCGATCACGCTCAGCACCGCACCCGCCGCCGCCCCAAGCAGCGCGATCACCGCCGACTCCGCCAGCACAAGCCCCGTGATCCTCCCCCGGCTCGCCCCCAGCACGCGCAGCACCGCGATCTGTTTCCGCCGCTCGTTCATCGAGCTGTACACCGCGAGCATCACCGACGCCGCACTGCCCACCAGCACCGCCCCCGCAACCGCCAGCAGGATCGTGTCGACATTCGAGATGATCGAGAAGAGCGTGCGCACCTCGCTCGCCGGGTTCGCAACCGTGACGCCCGTCTGTTTGCGAAGTTCCGCAAAGACCTCGCCGAGCACCGCGCCCGACCGTGCCCGCACCAGCACGCCGGTGACCTGCTTCTCTTCGTCCGTCAGGTTGTCCACGCGCGCTTCGGGCAGGTTCGGGTCCTTCGCCTTCCGCTTCTCTTCCGCGTGCAGAACCCACCCCGCCTCGATGTTCATGAAGACCGCGCGGTCGTGCAGCGTCCCCGTCGGCTGCAAAATCCCCGTCACGACAAACGGGTGCTCGTCGTGAATGTGCCCCGCGCCCCCGGGCGCGTCATGGTCGTGGTCATGATCGTGATCGCCGTGGCTGTGATCGTGCTCGTCCTCCTTCTTCGTCGCGGGCGTATCACCCTCCACCGCCCCGTGCCCGCGCGCCGACCATCCGTGCGTGATGAACAGCTCGCTGCCGACCTTCAGGCCGGTGATCTTCGCCACCTCCGCACCCAGCACAACCTCCCACGTCCCCTCGAAGCTCTTCCCCGCCGCGAACGCCCACGCCTCCTCCTCCGTCGGCTGGAACGCACCGAAGAACCGCCCCGTCGTCGCGACCGACTTGAACCCGCGGAAACTGTCCCCCATCTGCACCGGCACACTGAACGCCAGCCGCCGATCGCTGGGGACAACTTCCTCCCCGCTTCCATCCTTCTTCGCGCGCGTCTGCTCATCAAGGCCCAGCGCCTTGATCTGTTTCCAATCCAGCGCCGCCTTGGGCGCCTGCGCGTAGAACATCGTGTTCAGCACGCTGACCAGTCCGCTGGGCTCCGCGGAGACGAGCACGTGCGCGTTGCCCGTCCCGCGCGAGAAGGCCGACTGACCCTGATGCCGCAGCGAGAGCAGCACGATGAGCAGCCCCGCCGCGCACGCCACCGAGAGCACGGTGATCACGGTGGAAAGCAGCCGCACACGCAGGCTGCGAGTCACAATCGTCATGTCGCTCATGCTCATGGGGAAAGTCCAGGAAAGGCAGGAGAGAGGCAATCGGGAATCGGGAATAGGCAATCGGGACAAACCAAAGACACCCAAGCACCGCAGCCCTCTGCGATTGCCGATTGCCGATTGCCTACGCACCCCTCCCCAGTTCAATCTTCCGCTCAAACCGCTCCGCAACGCGTTCATCGTGGCTCACGCACACCAGCGCCGCGTTGATCCGCTTGCAGGTGCTCTGGATCAGTTCCATCGCGGCGCTCGCGTTCTCGCGGTCGAGGCTCGCCGTGGGTTCGTCCGCCAGCACCACGCTGGGCGTGCACGCAACCGCCCGCGCAACCGCCACGCGCTGCTGCTGCCCAACGCTCAAACGCTCCACCGCGCGGTCGATCTGCGTGATCCCCAGTTCGCCCAGCAGTTTCTCCGCGCGTGCGCGATGTTCCCGTGCGGGCACGCCGCCGAGCATGAGCGCCGCCATCACGTTCTCCGCGGCACTGAAGCCCTTAAGCAGGTTGAACGTCTGGAAAATCATCCCGATGTGCCTGCCGCGGTGCTCGTCGCGCAAGCCCCCGCGGAGCGTCGCAAGGTCCTTCCCCGCGACCGTCACCGTCCCGGCGCTGGGCTCAACCAACCCCGCCATCACCAAGAGCAGCGTGCTCTTCCCCGCGCCGGACTTGCCCCACACCAGCACCTGTTCACCGGCCTTCACCGTCAGATCGCCCGCGTTCAACTCAAAGGCCTCACCCGCCTCATCCCCCGCGCGCGCGTACGAGAACTTCACCCCGCGAAGAGACAGAACCTCTGCGTCAGCTTGCCGATCACTCATCACGGTGTCCTTCGTGCGCTGTGCGTTGAGCCGCCAAGTCTACCGCCGAATCATCGGGCGGTTCCCCGTGTTACGGGGATTGGAAGAGTGAATGAAAAAACCCGGACGCGTGCGTCCGGGTTCGATGGTTCGTCGTTCGTGCCCGTGCGGGCGATTACTTCTTCTTGGGCGGCGCGTCGAGCTGGCCGGCCTTCTTGCGGGCGACGATGCGGGCGGCGAGGCGGCTCTTGCGCCGGGCGGCCTGGTTCTTGTGGATCGTGCCCTTCGAGGCCGTGCGGTCGATGATCTTCGCCGCGGCCTTGAGCGCCTCCTCGGCCTCCTTCAGCGGGGCGTGCAGGATCTTGTCCGTCAGTTCCTTGATCGACTCGCGCATGATGTTCTTGCGCCAGCGGTTGCGGGCGTTGCGCTTCTCGTTCTGGCGGATGCGCTTCTTCGCGGACAGTGAGTGAGCCATTTGAAAAGTCTTCCTGCTGCGGTTGATTCTGGACTGGAACGGACAAAGCCGATCGCCTCGGCAAGGGGGAAAGACTAGGAAGCCACCGACCCCCGATCAAGCCCGATGGCGCGGTGTTCTTCGCCGCACGTTCGGGTGGAAAGGGGCTTTGACTTGTCAAAGCGGGTTCGGGGGGGTATGGTTCCGACCTGTCAGAAAGTCTCAAAGTCTCTTCGCGGGCGTAGCTCAATTGGATAGAGCACCTGACTACGGATCAGGAGGTTAGGGGTTCGACTCCCTTCGCCCGTATTGACGACGACAGCGCCGCCGACCCCCTTGGGTCGGCGGCGTCGTTTTTGGGTCATCGGAGGGAGGGAAGGAATGGAAGGGGGAGGGGTGGGGGGTGTGCGATGTGCCGCGCGAGACAATTGGTCCACGGGTTGTTCACGTGGTGTTTGGGTTTGACGGCGGGGGTGGGGGCCGTTCCGCGCGCGCGTTTGTGGGCGGGGTTTTTTGAACGTGAACGGGAACGTGAACGTGAAAAAGACCCGGCGCTTGGCGCGTCGGGCCTTTCTTTTTCTGGTTCAGGTTCGCGTTCTTGTTCTTGTTTCTCGACTTACTCGACGTTCAGGTTCGCGATGGTGGTGTCGAGGTCGGTGCGGGCGGTTTGGATTTGCTGGGTGAGCTTTTCGACCTGGGAGACGAGTTGGTCGATCTGCGATTCCTGCTTGTTGAGTTTGTCGAGGAAGTTTGTGTAGGTCTTGCTGTTGCGGTCCAGCGGGCTCATCACCTGGGTGATGCGGGTCTGGTCGGCGCGCAGAGAGTTGATCTGCTGGTTGAACTCGTTCTTCTGGCTCTCCATCGTGGTGATGGCGGCCTGCTTTTTCGCCAGCTCGCGCCAAGCGGTCATGACGGCTTCGGAGATCTTGCCCTGCTGGCGGAACTGGGTGATGGTTTCGGTGTCGTAGCTGGCGAGGGCGATGGTCTGGCTGTCGATGCGTTCCTGGCGGATCTCGACGGACTGCTGCTTGCCGGCTTCGACGGCGACGGCGAAGCGGCGGAGGGTCTGGGTTTCTTCTTCGGGCTTGAGGTCGGACTTGAGGGTGTAGCCGTCGAGGCGCGGGTGCTCGAGGATGATCTGGCGGGGGCGCTTGAGGTCTTTGTTGGCGAAGGTGTACTTCACGCCTTCGATGGTGGAGACGGTCTGCTCGAAGGAACCCTTGACGATGCGGAGCTTGCTGATGTTGTACTGGTTCAGCGGCTCGGTGGTGACGGCGACGTCGAGGTCGACGGCGTAGGCGAGGAGGCGCTTGTCGCCCGGGGAGATCTGGTTGATCTGGGCGTCACCGGTGTAGGCGCCGGCGTCGACGACGGAGAGTGGGCCGGGGAGGAGCTGCATGCCGGAGGTGTTGGTGATTTGCACGCCGCGCATGGGGTGGTCGGCGCGGTCGGCGGGGTTGTAGATGCTGACGCGGCGGGCGTCGATGTTTGCGGAGAGCAGGGGGATCATGGCGGAGCGTTGGCGCTCGATGGTGACGGGGTTTTCGAGTTCGAACTGGAAGGTTTCGCCGACTTCACCGGCGCGGGCCTGGGCGCGGTGGCCGTAGTCGGCGATATCGGCGGAGGAGAGACCTGCGGAGGCGTCGAAGTCGCCGCCTTCACCGCCCGGGCCTGAGTTTGCGCCGCCGCCGGTACCGGCGCGGAGTTTGGCACCGGGCTTGGCTTCCATGCGTTTGGCGGATTCGACGCCCATGCCGCGGGGATCGCCCGGGGTGGCGGCGGGGGCGGGGGGCGAAGAGGGGCGGCCGGTGATGGCGGGCTGGAGGCCGCCTTCGTAGGCGCGGGGCATGACGCCGGGGACGGTGGGGACGGGGATCTCGGGGCGGAAGACGTAAAGCGGTTCGTAGAGGTCCATGCGGAAGGAGACGGGGCGACCGGAGACGAGGGAGAGGCGGACGTTGGACCAGTCCTGGTCGGTGGTGTTCTCGACGATGGCCCAGCCTTGGAGGGTGCCTGTGGCGGCGGGCTTGGGGCCTGTGGGTTTGGCGACGGGGTCGATGGCGTCGGGGAGGACGAGGCGGTAGGAGGTTTTCCAGACGGGGGTTTCGTGGACGTAGGTCATGGCGACTTGGCGTGGTGTGCCGCCGTCGCTGGCGAGGGAGACGTCGACGGTTTTGGTGCGTTCGGCGCGGCTCTCGGCGAGTGCGGCGAGGGCGCGGTTGAGTTCGTCGGCGAGGTTTTTATCGGCGATGGAGAAGTTGACGATCTGCGGGATCTGGACGGAGCGGATGCCGGTGGAGGTGAGGAGGTTGACGACGGGGGTTTTGACGATGGCGGGTTTTTCGTTGGCGCCTTGGGACTGGGGGATGTCGCGGGATTCGACGGAGATGACGGAGCCGGAGATGGGGCCTTCGAAGGTGGAGAGGGTGACGGGCGAGCCGCGGAGGCGTTCGAGGAGTGTGGGGAGGGAGGGGTTGTCGGAGATTTGGAGGGAGAATGAGGAGAGGCGGCGGGAGAGGGGGTCTTTGGAGGGGTAGGAGACGGAGGCGACGCGGCCGCCGAAGTCGACGATCTGGAGGGATTTGAGGACGTCGTTGATTTGGTTGGCGTCGAACTTGAGGGAGAGTTGGGCGTTGCCGATGACGGAGCCTTGGCGTTGGAAGTGGCCGACGCCTGAGCGGTAGAGGGTGATGCGGGTGATGGGGATGTTGTTGGCGTTGGCGGCGGGAGGTTGAAGGGCGGGTTTGGTGGAGTCGGGGGCGGGTTGAGATTGGGCGAGGGAGGATGAGGAGGAGAAGAGGGTGAGGGAGAGGG
>JACVCS010000043.1 GCA_016741915.1 Phycisphaerales bacterium
GAGATGTGTAAAAGAGACCGCCCCTCGAAACCCCCCGCCTCCCCAGTTGGATCCCCCCCGCCCTCCCCGAGCACCAGCCCGAAGCCCTTCCCCTCTGGACCCCCCAAGCCATCACCCGCGTCCCAACCCCCGACCCCCCTTCTCCCATCCCGCAATGCCCCCCCCCACCCCCCCCCCCACCCCCCCCCCCGTCCAGCGCTGCATCAACCCCGCCTGCAACGCCAGCTTCTCCATCGCCGACGTCCGCACCGGCTGCCCACACTGCAGCGCTCTGCTCGATGTCGACTACGGCTGGCTCACGGGGCCCGTCACCCATCCTTCACTCCGCTCGTGGTCCTTCGTCGAGCAGCGCGCAAACCCAGGCCGCGGCGCCGCGGTTGATCGCACCAGCGCCCTGAACGCCTCGGGCGTCTGGCGCTTCCGCGACCTCATGCCCTTCTTCAGCTCCGAAGCCGACATCTGCACCATCGGCGAGGGCAAAACCCTCCTCCAGCGCGCCGACCTGCTCTGCAAGCACCTGGGCTTCTGCCCCGGCTCTTGCCCCGCCTGCCCATCCGGCAATGCCTGCTCCGGGACCCACTCCGGCGGCGGCGGGCTCTACCTCCAGTACGAAGGCATGAACCCCTCAGGCTCCTTCAAAGACAACGGCATGACCGCCGCCTTCACCCACGCCCGAATGGTCAACGCCAAGGTCGTCGCCTGCGCCTCCACAGGAAACACCTCCGCCAGCATGGCCATCTACGCCATCCAGGCCGGCATGAAAGCCGTCATCTTCATCGGCGACGGCAAGATCGCCTTCGGCAAACTCTCCCAGGCCCTCGACTACGGCGCTCTGACCCTCCAAGTCGCCGGCGACTTCGACGCCTGCCTCGCCCGCGTCAAGCACATCGCCGAGAATGTCCCCGCCGCGGGCGTCTACCTCATGAACTCCGTCAACCCCTTCCGCCTCGAAGGCCAGAAGGCCGTCATGTTCCGCGTCCTCGAAGGCCTCAACTTCCAAGTCCCCGACTGGATCGTCGTCCCGGGCGGAAACCTCGGCAACTGCTCCGCCTTCGGCAAGGCCTTCCTCGAACTGAAAAACCTCGGGCTCATCGACCGCCTCCCACGCCTCGCCGTCATCAACGCCCACGGCGCCAGCACCCTCGACCGCATCTACAACCACCTGAACGTCCGCTGGAACCAAGGCGCCTACTTCACCGACGGCGGGCTGAACAAAACCAACGCCGAGTACGTCCGCATGGACGCCGCCAACGAGCGCGCCCACACCGTCGCCACCGCCATCGAGATCAACCGCCCGGTCAACCTCGCCAAAGCCCTCCGCGCACTGGAAGTCATGAACGGCTCCACCCGCACCGCCAACTGGTCAGACGCACAGCCCGGCGTCGTCCGCTCCGTCGACGACGAAACCATCAAGGAATACAAAGCCCTCATCGGCAAGTTCGGCTACGGCTGCGAACCCGCCTCCGCCGCCAGCCTCGCCGGCGCCCACGCCCTGCTCAAAGAAGGCATCATCAAAAAAGGCCAGCGCGTCGTCTGCATCCTCACAGGCCACCAACTCAAAGACCCCGACGTCACCGTCGGCTATCACACGGGCAAAGGCGAAAAAGCCACCCTCAACGCCAAGTACGCCAACGCCCCGATCAAAGTCCCCGACGACCTGGACGCCATCCTCAAGGCGATGGGCTCGACCGAATGATCGTCCCGGGTACCGCCACGCTCCGCGTGGCGGATCACCAAACCAAGCCACGCTCCGCGTGGCGCGAAGCACACATCGAGCAACACACCGTTCACAGGCTGCCTTCCTTCGCGCTATCGCGTCTTCGTGCCAACGACCCGGACACGATCACACCACCGCCGTATCGCACCCGCACTCCGTGCACTTCAGCCCCTTCCGTCGCTCTTGACCGTGCCCGCAGTGCCGACACCCAGACCCCTTCTCCAGTCTGCCCGATCTCCAGCCGATCACGATGATGCACACCCACATGCCGTAGTACACAACTTTCGTTGGCCACTTGGCAAAGACCAACGCGTCGTAGATCCACGGCATCCGCTCGATCGTGATCGTCTGACCAATCGCCATCGACTCCGGCGGCACAACGACGGGCGTCGACACCTTCATTTGCCGCGTGATATCGCGCCCGACACCCTCCGCCGCCGCCGCCAACGCCGCTCCGTGCTCGTCCGTCGGGAACGGCCACTGAAACATGAACTTATCCCCAACCGTTCGCGGAGTCACTTCGACGGTCCAGAACTCCAGCGGGCCGATCGAGCCCATCTTCACCGAGTACACCACCGCAACCATCGTCACGGCATCATCCTGCTGATCCCACGTGATCGACCGCAACGTCCCCTCGGGTGTGCGCTCAAGAAGCACCAACGTCATCAGAGTGAAAGGCCAACGTATCGCCGACGTCGAGACAATGTTCCCGATAAACGGGATCACCCACACCGCGACGCACACCCAGATCATCCGCCGATACTTCTGCCTCGGCGTCCACTGTCCCCGTTCACGCATGCGTCAATCCCCGGTTGCCGCCACGCTGAGTTCCGCTCCGCTCGTGGCAAGTCTACACCGAGTGACCGAGTTCCCGCCGCCCTGCCTTCCTTCGCGCCTTCGCGTCTTCGTGCAAATGACATAGACGCGATCACACCACCGCCGTATCACACCCGCACTCCGTGCACATAAGCCCCTTCCACCGGTATTCACCGTGCCCGCAGTGCCGACAGCCGTGCCCATGGTCGAGCTTTTTGATCCGCCGCGACATCAGGATCGACGTGATCAAACCAGCGCCCACCATGAGCATCAGCGTCGGGCCCAGCGTCGGGCCCGCGTTGACCAGCCACGCCCCGTTGCCGAAGGTGTTGCCGATCGGGTTGAGCAGCGCCTCCGCCGGCACTTTCGCATCACTCGGCAGATCCAGACGTGCCTGCAACTTGCGAGAGAGTCCTTCCGCCGCCGCCGTGAGGATCGCCGGGTGATCCTCGCTCCTCGGCTCGGGGCCGATCAAACCCATGTTTCCCACTTTGGCGTACTCAACCCGCGCCGACCACAGCGTGAAGAACGGCCACAACCGCGTCTGCGCCGAATATCCAACCGACACGCTCGCAAGAGCCTCTCGCGTCCGTCCTTCATCCAGTGCGATGAAAGATCCATCGGGCTTCGTGCCCACAAAGACCAAATCACCCTGCGTGGTGATTCTTGAACCCCCGGCCATCAACAACCCCATCGGCACCGCGCACGCCAGCGTGAAGACAACCGCCAGCCGCCGAACCAGCACATACATCCGCCTCGGCGTCCACACCTTCACATCACCCACGCACCAAACCCTGCCTTCCTTTGAGTCTTCGCGTCTTCGTGCCGACCTTCTTCGCCAACGAACTCACCGCCGATTCTCACCCGCCGCGTCGGTGATCTTCAGGATCCCCGCCGCCGCGCTGATCTTCACCAGCGTTGACGGGTCGTCGAGCATCCCCACCAGCGGCGGCAGGTTCTGCATCAGCCGCGTCTCGCCGAAGACCGCCGCCGCCTGTGCGCGCTGCGGCACGACGGGCGACTTGGCGTACTCCGCCGCGATGAACCCGCCGCGCGGGTTGCCGAGCTGCGCCAGCGACGCCGCCGCCGCCAGTCGCGCCTCGGGCGGATACCGCCCTTCGCCCTTGGCGTTCATCGCCGTCAGCACGATCAGCTCGCCTGTGGCGCTGCGATCCTTCAGTTGCCCGATGATCTGCGCCGCGAGCGCCGCCGCCTCAAGGTCCTGCTCCGTCCCGGCGTACAGCGCCGCGCGGATCTCCGACATCGCCGACTCCTGCCCCAGCTTCACCAGCGCCTCGGCGATCTGCAGGTGCATCAGCCGGATCGAGATCGCATCCGCCCGCGCCACGCTCATCCGCGATGCCGACATCAGCGGTCCCACGGCCGAGGGATTCCCGAGCTCCCCGAGAATGAACGCCGCGTGCGCACGCTGCCGCGTCTCCGGCGCAGTCAAGAGCACGTTCGCCAGCGGGGTCTGATCCACGCTCTCCCCGCACCGCGCAAGCGCATAGATCGCCGCGCACCGCACGAACGGCGACGGATCGTTCAGCAAAGGCCGCACGTGCACGGCCGCCTCCTTAATCTGCCCCTTGCCGGTCAGCATCGCCGCCACCGTCCGCACGCCGGCGCTCTCGTGCGTCAACGCCGGCGCCAACATGGGTTTCAACCGTGACGGCACAACCGAAAGGCCCTCCAGCGCGTTGGCCCGTTGCTCAGGACTCCCCGACGCCGCCGCGGTGGTCAAGAGCGTCAGCGCCCGCTCGCGGAGCGTCGAGACCGCCACCGGATCGTCGATGGAGAACGCAGCCGCGGCCGCACCGTTCGTGCCGGGCTGTGAGGCGTTCGAACCCGACGAGTTGATCGAAGACCCGCCGGCAGAGCTCGATCCGCCGCGACCGCCGCTCGAGGCGCACCCGCTGAGCGACAACCCGGCGCCGAGGATGATCGTGAGCACCGAAGCGGTGCAGATCGATCGGTGCGGGTGGCTCGTGCGCTTCGTGTTGGTCTTCATGGTTGATTGATCCGAGATGCGGGATGGTTGGTTCACGTGCTGAAGGTCAGCGGCCATCGATCGTTTCACGCCGCCGCCGACGTGTTTGTCGTCGGTGCCGCTTTCCGCCGAAGAGGCCAAAGGCTCAGACCCGCCCCGGCGAAAAGGCAGATCCACCCCCATACGTCGCCCACCTTCGCGTAGATCGTTGATCGGCCCGTTTCCCCTGAAATCGTGAGCACCCCCGTCAGCACCCCTTCGACCCGTTCGCTCTCAGCCGCCGACGAGCCGGGCTGGGGATCCACGCCCATCTTGACAACCGCCCCGCGGTGATCGATCAGGGCGCTGATGCCCGTGTTCACCGAGCGGGCGATGGGGATGCCCAGCTCCGCCGCCCTCCACCGACAGACCGTCAGGTGCGCCCGCCGCCCGACGGGCTTGTCACCGAACCACCCGTCGTTGGAAAGGTTCACGATCAACTGCCCCTGCGTCTGGTTCGCCAGCCATCGGCACGTATCGGGGAAGGTCATCTCAAAGCAGATCGGCGTGATGACGTTGATGCTCTGCGAGCCGCCGGTGACGGGAATGGCAAACTTCGTCGCCCGCGCGCCGGACGTGAGGTCAAAGGCCAGCCCCTGAGCGCCGAGGTTCACCAGCCACTGCTGCACGGCCGGGAACCGCCACGCCACCGGAATCATCTCCCCAAAGCTCGTCAAACGGACCTTGTCGTAGCGATCGCTGGAAACCTCGCCGCGTTGAATGAGGAACGCGGAGTTGTACTTCGCGTCGAAAGCGGGCAGAACGCCGACGACCTGCCCCTGCGCGTTGGTGCGGGGTGAGTATCGAAGATTCTCGACGCCGATGCCGCCGACGATCATGGGGATGTTCAGCGAGCGCTGCAGATCGAGCAAGCGCTGCGCGAAGTACGTCGCCGGCACGCGCGACGGCGGCGGCTCGGCGCTGTTCAGAAGCCCCTCGGGCACGCGGACGCTGTACGCGATCCCCTCGCGCTCCTGCACGCGCCGGGCCGACGCGTCGAGATACTCACCGGGGAACATCGTCTCGGGCCAGGCGATGAGATCGGGCTTGAATGACGACGCCTCGCCGCTGAGCGCCAGCCAGCGCGTCAGGTCGCGAAGCCGCTCGAACGTCGCCCAGCCGATCTTGTTGTCCTGCGGCAGGTTTGTCTGCACCATCGCAAGCCGAACCGGAATGTCGTACGTCTTCGGCGCGTTGAGCATGCCGATGAGCGAACCGAGCGCGGTGAGGGCGAGAGCGGCGAGCGCGGCGCGGGGGTTTCGCGCACGCCACGAGGCGACGATCCCCATCGCGGGAAGAACCGTGAGGAACGAGATGAAGAAGAGCCCCAGCGTGCTGGCGGGGTTGGCCATCGGCAGCATGGTCCAGAAGTCGATGGTGGGATGACCCGCGAGGAAGAAGCCGTAGCCGCCCAGAAAGACCTCGGCCCGCAGATACTCAACGCCCGTCCACAGCACCGCCAAAGCGATCCCCAGCGCCCACGCGGGGATCGACCGGCGGCGGAAGACCCGCGCCGCGAGGAACGTGTAGAGCACCACCCAGAAGGCCATGTAGAGCTGGTGCAGCGGATAGCCCACGCTGGTGACGTTCGCCATGAAGGCGTGCAGATAGAGCCATGACGGCAGCGTGCCCATACCCAGGGCCAGCAGGGCGGCGGCGTGCGCGCGTTTCCCGCCCATCGCCCGCTCGCTGAGCCACCAGGCCAGCACGGTCGGGGGCACGCCGATTGCCCACGAAGCCCAGAAGAAACCCACCGGCGGGAAGGCCAGGACGACAAAGAGACCGGAAAAAACGCCGGCGATCAGGCCGACGGTCGCCGCTGCGCGCGCAGAGGTGGACTTTGGTTTGGGGGTGGGAGGTGCGGAAGCCGGGGTATCGGTGCTGGTGCTCTGCGTCATGGATGGCGTTGAAAGAGGAACTTCGTCGGAAAGAGTCGCAGGATCATTCACCGCCCGATCGCCTTCGGCGGTACGATGGGCGTTTCGTTGGCTTGTGATTTTGTCAGCAAAGGGGCCGCCCATGAGTACGACCACCACCTCTGCTTCCTCCGCCGCCGTTGTGAAGATCCTGGATCTCGAGGCCGCACGGGCGGTGCTGGCGAAGGTGAACCAAGAGCACCTGCTGAAGTACGCAAGCGAGCTGACGCCTACGCAGCGGGCGGAGCTGCTTTCGCAGATCGCCTCGATCGACTGGGCGACGATCCCCGCGCTGGTGCAGCAGTACGTCTTGAGCAAAGAAGCCGGTGCGGCCGGCGGCAGCATCGAGCCCGTGAAGCACTACCCCGCCGACGCGACGAGCAGCGCGGGGCGCGGGCCTTGGGACCGTACGTTCTACAAGCAGAAGGGGATCGAGCTCATCCGCGCGGGCAAAGTGGCGGCCTTCACCGTCGCGGGCGGGCAGGGCTCGCGCCTGGGCTTCGAAGGGCCCAAGGGCTGCTACCCCGCGGGGAGCGTCACACGCAAGCCGCTGTTCGCGTGTTTGGCGGAGTGGATCATCGCCGCGCAGCGAGCGTGGTGTGCGCCTGGTAAGACGATTCCCTGGTACATCATGACCAGCCCGCTGAACCACGAGGCGACGGTGAGCTTTTTCAAGAAGCACGGGTACTTCGGGCTCAATGAGCGCGACGTGATGTTCTTCCGCCAGGGGGTGATGCCGAGCTTTGATATGGCCACGGGGAAGGTGCTGCTCAATCAAAAGCACGAGATCGCGGTGAACCCGGACGGGCACGGCGGGTCGATCAAGGCCCTGGCCGTCAGCGGGGCGCTGGCGGACATGAAGCGGCGCGGGATCGAGCAGCTCAGTTACACGCAGATCGACAACCCGCTGGTGAAGGTGATCGACCCGGTCTTCGTGGGTCTGCACGCCTTCGCGCCGGATTCGTCGGGGCAGATGTCCAGCAAGATGGTCGCGAAGGCCAGCGCGGGCGAGAAGGTCGGCGTGCTGTGCGTGGTCAACGGCAAGACCGGCGTGGTGGAGTACAGCGACATGCCCAAGGCCCTCACCGAGGCGACCAATGCCGACGGCTCGCTGAAGTTCAACGCGGGCTCGATCGCGGTGCACGTGATCTCGGTGAAGTTCCTGGAGCAGCTCACGGGGGGAGGGGGTTTCTCGATGCCGTTCCATCGTGCCGAGAAGAAGGTGGCGTATGTGGACGAGAGCACGGGCCAGCGGGTAGAGCCGGTGAAGAACAACGCCGTGAAGCTGGAGGCGTTTGTCTTTGATGCGCTGGCGATGTGCGAGAAGTCGATCGTGCTAGAGACGATTCGTCGCGACGAGTTCGCGCCGATCAAGAACGCGAGCGCGCCAGGTGCGAGCGATACGCCCGAGACGTGCAGCCAGATCCAGACGGAGCGTGCGCTGGCGTGGCTGGCGCAGGCGTGGGGGGTGGGGGGTTCTGGTGGGTACGCGGGCGCGGGGCAGGACTGCGTGCTGGAGCTGCCGCCGACCTCGGCGATGGAGCCGGAGGATCTGAGGATCAAGAACATCAGGCCGGTGATCGCGCGGGGTGCGAAGCTGGTTCTGTGATCGTTCGAGGGGCGGAAGAAAGGCGTACGCCGAGGAAGACGGAGCGGGGAGAGATTCACAAAAGCGGGGAGAGATTCACAAAGAGGTCGCAGAGGACGCAGAGAAGAAGAAGTGCTGAGGGATGAGGGACGAGTGCTGAGTGCTGATGGCCCTTTGGCGGACGGTCCGGGAACCTGACGGAGCATTCGGGGGTCGTGATGGAGCAATCAGGGGTCGTGATGGAGCAATCAGGGGTCGTAACGGAGCATTCAGGGGTCCTCATGGAGCAATCAGGGGTCCTCATGGAGCAATCAGGGGTCCTCATGGAGCATTCAGGGGTCCTCATGGAGCAATCAGGGGTCCTCATGGAGCAATCAGGGGTCCTCATGGAGCATTCGCAGGGCGTGATGGACCATTCGCAGGGCGTGATGGACCATCTGGGGTCCAAAAAGATCTCTTCCTGACCAACGTTGGGCCGGAAAAGGTCCGATACCCAGCACAGATCGCGGCGTGGTCTCGCCTTCGGGGCATTGATGCCCCGGGATACGCTGCTGCGCGAGGCCGAGCGCCGACGCTTCGCCTCTTCGCGTCTTCGTGCTCCGTCTTCTCGGTCTTCTCCGCGTCCTCCGCGTTGCCTCTTTCCCCGGGTTCCCGCATGGCCAAGAGCAAGAAAAGCCCAGCCGCTCCTTCGATCAACCTCAGCGACCTGCGCCAGCGCATCGACAGGATCGATCGCCAGCTCGTCGATCTGCTCAACGCGCGCTCGGGGCTTGTCGTTCAGGTCGGCAAGTACAAGCAGGCGAACAACATCCCCATCTACGCCCCGCACCGCGAGGCGGAGGTGCTCTCGCGCGTTTTGGGGCACAACAAGGGCCCGCTGAGCAACCGCGCGGTGGAGGGGGTCTACCGCGAGATCATGTCCGGGTCGTTCGCGCTCGAGAAGCCGCTGGCCATCGGGTTCCTCGGGCCCCCGGGCAGTTACAGCCACCTGGCGGCGAAACGCCACTTCGGCTCCAGCGTGCAGTTCGAGGACCTGCACGAGATCGCCGGCGTCTTCACCGAGGTCGCCCGCGGGCACGTGGACTACGGCATGGTCCCGATCGAGAACTCGATCCACGGCAGCGTCGCCGAGACGCTCGACAGCTTCGCCCGCTTCCACACCAGCGTGAACGTCTACGCCGAGGTGCAGCTCGAGGTGCACCACGCCTTGCTTGCCAACTGCGCCCCGAGCATGGTCAAGCGGATCTACAGCAAGCCCGAGGTCTTCAGTCAGTGCCGATCGTGGCTGGCGACGCAATACCCCAAGGCGGAGCAGATCGCGGTGGCGAGCAGTTCCAAGGCCGTGCAGATGGTCGCGGAGGAGAAGGGGTCGAAGAAAGGACGGGGCGGGGGGGGTGGGAGTGCGGCGATCGGCAGCACCCTCGCGGCGGAGCTGTATGGCGTGAACGTCCTCTTCGAGAAAATCGAAGACCGCTCCGACAACCTCACCCGCTTCTACGTCATCGCCCGCCAGCACGCCAGCCCCAGCGGCGACGACAAAACCAGCGTCATGTTCACCACGCTGAACAAGCCCGGCGCCCTCGCCCGCGTGCTGGCGGACTTTCACGAAGCCGGGGTCAACCTCACGCACATCGACAAACGCCCCAGCGGGCGCAGCAACTGGACGTACACGTTCTTCATCGACGCGCAGGGGCACCAGCGCGACAAGTCGGTCGTCGACGCGCTGAGCCGGGCGAAGAAGCACTGCAAGGAACTGGTCGTGCTGGGGAGCTTCCCGCGCAGTCGGCGGATACTCGGTTGAGTGAAGCCCGTAGCCGAGCACGTGCCACCGATCGCGGCTTTGCGCGATCGGTGGTTCTGTGCGGATCCTTGGATGAGAGAAGCTTGAAGCCGACATCGTGCCACCGATCGCGGCTTTGCGCGATCGGTGGTTCTCTTCTCAAACGTGTCCAGCGCACCGATCGTCTTCGACGATCGGTGGCACGTTACTCGCCGCTCTTCTTGCTCGAACGCTTCTTGCCGCCGGCGGATGAGCGTTTCTTCGCGGGCTTGGGCTCTGCGTGCGCGTGCTCGCCCATAGGAATGAGCCCCTGCGTCTGGATCGCCAGCCCGACCAGCGCCACCGCCAACCACACGGCGATCCACCCGCCGGCGCTGAGGTTGAGCATCTCGCGCCCCGGCAGGTTGAGCCCGTGCGCCAGCCACGAAGCGCTGGGGAGCATCACCGCCGCCCCGGTGAACGACGTGACGGTCGCGGCGGCCCAGTGCGGCATCACCAGGCCGATGGCGATGCCGCCCGCGGCGCCGATGAGCGCCCCGACCATGATCCACAGCCGCTCGCCGCCGGGCGTGCGCTCCCAGCGTGCGCCGATCTCTTCGCGCAGGGCCTTGGAGAACGCGCGGGCGGACTCGGCCGCGGCGCTGACCTGCGCCGATGTGTTAATCAGCGAGCCCCCGGCGGGGTCCTGATGCAGCGGGTCCTTGGGCGTCGGCGCGGTGGTGCGGGGCGCGGGTTTGTTCACGCCGGTGTTCGCGGCATCGGGCTTGGGCTTCGTGCCGCGGGCATCGCTCGGCGCGGGCTGCGTCGGCTGCTTGGGCTTGGGTTGAGGCTTGGCGCGAGGTGCGGGGGCAGGGCCCGGGTCGGGCAGGTCGGGGTCGATCAGCGGGGCGTCGTTGGGCTGATCGGGGGTGGTGACGATGGGTTGTTCACCGCCGCCCATGCCGGTGTCGGGTGGCTCTGGATAATCTGTCGGTTCGATCAGTGAAACCCCGGCAGCGGCGGTGAGTCGCGTCGAGCCGGTGGTGAGTGAGAACCCGGCCGAGATCATGAGCGCGAACCCGGCGGCGAGGATCGCCCCGAACGTCGCGGCGGTGGTCAGGCGGTACATCGCAACGCCCAAGAGGCAGCCGACGACCATCCCGATGAACAAACCAAGGTAAGGTGAAATACCTGATCCGCCGGCGAGCACAGGCCAGAAGAAGTACCCAAACAATCCACAGACAATGCACGAAACGACGGTGGTGGCGGGGCGGAGAACGCTCGAACCCACCAGCCACAGGACTAGCCCGGTGATCAGGGCCAGGCCCACGAGGATGTGGACGAGCCACGGGAGGGCCTGAAGCGAGGAAACCAGGCTTGAGAGGCCCGGATTTGAGGGCTGGGCCGCGAGGGTGAGCAGGGGGTCGAAACCGGGATGGATCAGCGGGGCGGTCATGGTCGATTGGGAGCGGAAAAGCGGGGTTGAGGGGAAGGCCGAGATGGTCGGCAGTTGGCGGCGAGGTTTCTTGAAGGGAAACGGGGCACCGTGAGGAGATATGGATCGGCCCGAGAAGGGAAACGGGAGCAAAGAACATCTGGAGGGCAATGACCCGCGAAGTGGGACGTTGACTTTGGCGGGTGGAAAGTGCGCCGTGGGGAACCGCTCGGGGCCCGAAGAGGGCTTCTGAGGTGTTGTTCTGAGGCGGGTAAACCCCGCTGTACCCATGGTGACCAAGCGAGCGACAACTCATTGTGAATGCAGGACTTGCGAGCGATGGCGGGGGTCGGTACGCTTGACGGTTCCACGCCTCGGTCGCGGGGTGGTGGTGGCCGCGCACGCGGAGGTGTTTGTGCGTCGCGGAGACATCATGGAACTTGTGGGGCCCTTCGGCTGGTGACGGCTGGAGGGAGCAGTGGTGGGCGTCGGATGACGGAGCGATGAAGCACCGTCGGCGGCGCGGACAGACGGAGTGTCGGTTAAGCGAGAGGCCGGAGTGCCTGTTCGCAGGAGTGGATCATGAGCAAGACTCGTCGCTGGATGGACAAGATCCTTGGTACCCGCAGCGCGGAGACCGCGTCGTTCAAGTCGCGCTTGGGCAAGGGTGAGCGTGCGGAGCGTTCGGCGGCGATGCTTGCGCAGGCCGCGGGGGCGGGTCATAGCGGGATGCTCGAACAGCTCGAACAGCGGCAGTTGCTCTTCACGCTGCAGGTGTCGACAGCGGATCCGACCTTCGTTGCCGACCCGAACAACCCGGGCTTCGGCACGGTCACGTCGACGTTCGGGTACTTCATCCCGTTCCTGTCGGCGAACATCCCGGGGGAGACGCAGCGCACCGGCATCGTCGAAAACTTCGATCAGCGTGCGCCGTCTGTTGGCGTGAATATTCCTGCGAACCTTGATAATGCGGTTGCCCCGGGCCAGCAGGCGACGTTCTTCGGATTATTTGCCTCCAGCGGCGGCGCGAACACGGTGCGCATCACGGCGGTTCCGGCGCCCGGTAACGGGAACACACTGAACATCACCATCGCTGCGGGCGGGTGGATTGAACTGGTCTTCCGGACGGGTCCTGGGAACAACGCTACGCCGCGGACGTTTATTGGTTGGGAATGGACGAACCCGAACAACAACCCGTTGCCCGCCACGCTTCGAGTGGATGCGAGAGCGGTTGCTATTGGCGCAGCGGTTTCGACGGCGATCCCGGGCGGTGACGGCTTGGCGGACAACCCGCGCCCGGTTGACGCGGCGACACCGAACGGCCCGACGATCCACAGCTTCGACTTTGCGCAGGGTTTCCAGGCGATCCGTTTGAACAACACGGGCGGCGCTCCGCTGACGCTGGCGATCCAGGACAACGTCACGGGCATCATTCCGCCCGCGCGGTTTGCGGCGTATCTCAACGCACGTCTCTTCGGTGCGCAGATCAGCCTCTACGGCCGCGCTGACGAAGCGACCCCGGCGCCGAACGACGGCACCGCGCTGCAGGTGCTCGACCTGTACGGTCGCGACATGACCGCGACGATCAACATGGGCATCCCCGAGGGTGATACTCGGCTGCTGGCCGACGCCAACGGCGACGGCATCCCCGACTTCAATGACGGCATCGGTCGCATCAACCTGATCCGCGGCGATGCCCGCGCCGGGTTCAGCATCGTCGGCGGCACGATCGCTTCGACCCCCGCCGGGTTCCAGTTCACCATCGCTTCATCCAGCCTGACCGACGCGTTCCGCACCGGCGGGTTCGCGCTCGAGGGCAGCTTTGTCGGCGGTACGTGGCAGTTCCGCGGGTTTGAAGATACCGCCGCAACGGTGATCATCGGCTCGCCCTGGATCCGCGATAACCGCAACACCGACGTCTACCTCAGCGGACCGACGGGCGTAGATAACACCTTCGGCATCCCCGTAACGACCCCGGGCCTGACGCAGGAAGTGCGGGTCTTCGGCGCGGTGAACCGTCCGAACGGCAACCCGGCCGGCGCGTGGGCACGCTACCCGTACGCCAACGCGACCGGTCACTTCGGTCTGACGGGCACGATCCTTGAGAACACGCTGGTGCCGGCGGTGAACCCCGTGCAGCCGGCGCCCGTTGCCAACCCGATCATCGAGCAGGGTGTGGGCTTTGACGCCGCGACTTTGCTGGCCAACCGCGTGTGGGGACAGTTCCAGGTTGACGGCCTGCTCTTCGGTGCGGTGCGGTTCAACGGCTCGCTGAGCCGGATTTCGGTCTCGAACCCCGCGGCGAACATCATCATCGATGGCGACCTCGGTCGTCTGGTGGTCAACGGCAACCTCGGTGGCACGCGGAACCCCAACAGCACGGCGCCGAGCGACGGCTTCCGCACCTTCCCCAGCCAGATCACCGTCGGGCGTTCGCTGGGTCAGGTGCTGGTCAGCGGGCGCATCATCGGCACGCCGATCACGGTGCTGGGTGCGACGAACGACCCGAACCGCGCGACGACGGAGTTCCTGCGCTACGGCGAGGCGGAAGTCATCCAGTTCTTCAACCCGGCGCTGACGGCCGAGCAGGCGGCGGCGCAGATCCTCGCGGCATCGCGGAACCTTGCGGGCAGCGGCCCGTTCATCTTCGGCGGCAGCGTGGGCGACGGTGCGATCTATCGCAACGACTCGCTCCCCGGCGCGGAGTTTGTGGGCACGGGTCTGCGCGGGGCGATCATCACGGGCACCATCGGACTGGGCAACAGCCAGTTCCACGCCGAGGACACCTCGGACGTGTACGCCTTCGCGGCGAACACGGGATCGACGATCTCGGTCAACGTGGCGTGGGCACCGGGACAGCCGGCGCAGAGCACCGAGAACCTGTACGCACGCATCGTGGACATCAACGGTCGCGTTCTGGCGACGCACCCCTTCGCGTTCCTGTCGCCGAACTTCGCGTTGCCGAACAACCAGTTCTCGGTGCAGTTCAACTTTGTTGCGCCGTCGACCGAGGTGTACTACCTCGTGCTGGGCGCATCGGGTGACGGTCAGTTGAACACGTCCGTTGGCTATACCGCGACCATCAGCGGACAGGCGGCGGTGACGGTCGGGCAGATCTCCGTCGGCGGCGGCACCTCCGGCGCGGGGATGCCGATCTTCGTTCAGAACGGCGCGGTGGGCATGATCCGCGTGGGCAACGGCTACATCGATGTCGATGGAACGGTGGTGGACTTCACCGACCCGATCCAGTCGGTCGAAGGTGTTGCGGACTATCTCGCGCTCACGGGCGGCAACTTCTCCATCGCCGGAAGTGTGTACAGCATCATCGCGGGTTCGGATATCCGCGCCAGCGCTATCAACGTCGGCGGCAACCTCGGCTCGCTCTACACCGGTCGGTTCTTCTCCACCGACAACGAAGGTACCAGCGGGGTGGGCTTCGGCTTCGGTAACGTTCACAACGGCTCGCTGACCGTCGGCGGTTCCATCGGCATCATCGATATCTCCGGCTCCATCGCCTTCCAGAACACCCCCACCGGCGAAGTGACCAACACCCGCCCCGGCGGGTGGACCCTCCGCACGGGTGCGGCGAACACCGGGCCCGGCAACATCGGGCAGTTCCTCGTCGGTGAGTTCATCAACGGCAGCGCCGGCGCGGGTCAGGGTGGCTTCACCCTCGTCACCAGCGCGGGCTCGATCATCGACCGCTGGGTCATCGGTACCCGTGGCGGCACCGCCGACACCGGGCGCATCGTCCTCGGTTCGCCTCAGCTCAACCTTGGTGCGGGGACCGACGTTCGGTTCTTCGACTTCCGCGGTGTGGCGAACGGCGTCGGTGGCACGCTTCTGGATACGGCCTTCCAGCTCAACCTCGCGTACAACCAGACCCAGACCATCGAGGACGAGTCCGGCGCGACGTACAGCATCACCATCACCGGCGGCCTGCCGGCGCAGGGTGCCGCCAGCAGCGCGGGCACGATCTTCTTCCTGCCCGCGGGGAGCGCCTCGATCATCGGGCGCGTGACCGCGACGCTCAACGGTGCGGCGAACTTCGTCGTGACCAACAACTCGGGCCAGCTCGGTCGCGTGGCGCTGGACAACATCACCCTGAACATCAACAACCCCGCGGGCACCGCGCGATCGAACGTCCTGTTCCAAGGCAACGGCGAGATCGACGTGCGCAGCCTTCGCGCGGCCGGCGGCACTCTGACGGCCATCCGCAACAGCACGCCGAACGGCGACCTCGTCTCTGTCGACGTGCAGGCGCTGGGCAGCATCACCATCGATAGCGGTTCGCTGGGCTATACCGAGAACCTCTCGGGGTTGGGCAACTCGAACTTCGGCACCTTCCTCGGCACCATCTCGGGCCTTCAGGCCAACGTCGGTGCGCCTCTCGGTGTGAATCCTCTCACGGTCAACGCTTCGCCCGGCAGCACCGGCGGCGGTGGTGGCGGCGGCGGCGTCAACGACGCCTTTGTTCCGGTGCGGATCATCGACAACGTGGCGCGGCTTGAGGACGTCGGCACACCCTTCGACGGTTACCTCGAAGGTCTGGTCGTTCGCACGGGCAACCTGGCGACGGTCTCCGCCGCTCGCATCGGCGATGTGATCCTGCAGTCGTCCGGTCTGATCAACAGCATCACGGCGAACCCGAACGCCATCCGCGGCGGCGGGGTCTTCCGCGGGATCACCGGCTCGATCTATGCCGGGAGCATCCTGGCGGTGGACGTGGGCGACGGTCTGGCGGGCCCCGGCAGCACGGGCTTTGCCAGCGCGGGCATCTTCGCGGAGAACGACATCGGCCGCGTCGTCGCGGGTCTGCGCTATACCGGCGCGTCGCTCAACGGCGTCATCGCGGCGCGGAATATTGGTGCGAACCCCGCGGGCGGTCCGGCGCTCAACGGCATCAACGCCATCGAGGTCTACAACGGCAGCGTTAACGGCGCGTTCATCTCGGTGAGCAACCTGGACTTCTGGTGGCGTTCGGCGCGGAATGCGTCGGTCAACGGCACAACCCCGGGCGACGTGCCGACGGCCGCGGGCACGATCCACCGCATCACCCTGAGCAACACTTCGCTGGTCCGCAGCAGCATCTTCTCAACCGCGGTGAACAACATCACCATCACCGGCGGCAACTGGGACGCGTCGACGCTCGAAACGCAGGCCACGGGCGGCGCGACCGACCCGCAGACGGGTCTGACTTCGGGCAGCGTGAACATGATCTCCGCCGACGCGTTCGTGAACACGACGCTCGACGGCGAGGTCGGCGAGTACCGCAACTCGGCCATCACGGTCGCGGGCGACTTGCAGATGCTCATGGCCACGGGCATCAACGGCGACATCAGCGACACGAACATCACGGTTGGGCGTAACGTCACCGCGCAGATCACGGCGCGGAACATGCTGCGTGCGAACGTGAGCATCTCGGGCCGTACGAACTTCATCTTCATGCGTGGGGATATCCGCGCCAGCGAGTTCAACACCGGTGCCATCTCGGTCTTCAACGTCAGCGGGAACATCCGCTCGTCGAACTTCACCGCGGCGGGTGCGATCACGCAGTTCATCGCCGGCGGCGAGATGACCAATGTGGCGATCAACTCCACCGGTGCGGCCGGTGGGATCACGTACCTCACGGCGCGGTCGTTCAGCGGGTCGCTCAGCAGCTCGGGCAACCTGGGCACGATCTTCATGACCGGCGGCGACTTCACGGGCAGCATCACCACCACCGCGCTGAACCCCGCGGGCGCGAACATCACGTTCCTGTACGCCACGCGCGACCTGAACCTTTCGCTGAACATCGCGGGTGATGTGGGCACGATCTACGCCGGTCGCAACGTCGGTCGGCGTGAGGTCGACGGCGTGACGGGCCTTGCCAACACGCCCGACGTGATCAACATCAGCGGCAACCTCACGACCATCACCGCGGGCGGGCAGCTCTATGCCGACGTTCGCGTTGGGCAGTCGATCCTGGGCCTGGTCTACACCGGGTTCGCGGCGCCGGTTCTGGCGACGCCGGGCAACGCGGCCTCCGATCAGGTCTCCGACGCGACGATCACCGCGTACGGGCGGATCGCCGGTGTCTACTGGTTCGGTGACTTCGGCGGACGTATCACCAGCTTCTCCGGCGGCGTCGGACTGATTTACATCGTCAACGGCTCCGTCCGCTCCAACGCCTCCATCGAGGTTCGCGACGGTGACCTGTCCACCCTCTACATCATCTCCGGGCACCTGCTGGGCAACGTCTCGGCTCGCGACGGGTCCATCGGCACCATCTACGTCGTGGGCGATCCGACCGTCTTCGGCAACATCGGTGTTGATCCCAACCTGTCGCTCAACTCAACCACCGGCACCATCGCCAGCCAGTTCCGCACGCAGCTGCCCCCCGGCAGCCCCAACCCCGCGGCGGTCAACGGCGACGGCATCCGCAACGGTCCGACCATCTCCGCGGGCCTGGATATCACCACCATCTACGCCAGCGGCGGGATGTACGAGTCGGCGATCGTCGCCGGTCGAAGCATCCAGTCCGTCTACGTCGGGCGCGGGACCGACAGCAACTCGGTTGCGAACACGGCCACGGGCACCACGACGCCTTCGTTCATCGTCGCGGGCGACACCGTCGGCTCGGTGACGGTCACGCGTCTTGCCAACGGGCTCTTCGTCGGTGCGGGCATCACCGCCCTGGGCACCGACAACGCCGTCGGCGGCGTGGGTGCGGCGGCGGATACGGTGCGTCAGGGTGCGATCACCTCGGTCAACTTCATCGCTGGCACGAACAACGTCGTGCTGGTGGCGGGTATGAACGCGGGCGCCGACGGCATCTACACGCAGGGCAACGACGATCTGGCGGCGGCGGGCATCAGCAGCATCGGCACGGTGTCGATCACCGGCGCGGTGTCGCTGCGGGCCTGGGCCGACAGCTCCATCGGGTTCACCACTGCGGGCGTGGTCCGCGGCGGCGGGGCGCACACCGGTTCGGTCTACATCCCCGCGGCGACCTTCGACCCGCGGACGCTTACGGCGGTTCCGGGCGGGCACGTCGCCCTGGTGGCCAACGTCGCCACCGCCTTCACCACCGCTCTGGCGGAAACCGGCAGCATCACCTTCAGCGGGCCCGGTCAGGCGTTCTTCGATGACGCCACCGACTCGATCGTCCTCGTGGGGACCACCGCGGCCAGCACGCTGCGGATCTCCACCACCGGCGCATCGACGACCCTCTCGGGCGTCCGCGTTCGTTCGCTGAACGACGCGTCGCTCGCCTCGCTGACCATCGTCGGCTCGCTGCAGGGCAACTCGGGTATCTACGTCGACGGCACCATCGGCTCCATCACCGCGACGAACATCGACATCACCTCCAACGCGACCTTCGGCACCGGGGTCATCGGCGCCGGCTCGTCGATCAGCAGCTTCTCCACCGGCAACTTCCTCCGCGGCATCCTGCAGACCGGCGGCTCCGACGGGACCAACGCCGGCCTCCGCAGCGACGGCGACATCTCCACCGTCAGCATCACCGGGGCCTTCGGCACCGGTGCGGGTGTGAACAACCGCCGCATCCAGGCCCGCAACATGACCTCGCTGACCATCGGTGGGACCTTCGGCGGCGTGGTTTCGGTCGATCGCGACCTGTCAACCGCCACCGTCACCACCGGGTTCAACGCCGGTTCGCTCCGCACCGGTGGCAAGCTCACCACGCTGAGCTCCGGCGCGATGACCAACGCCCGCGTTTCCGCGGGCGGCGGCATCGGCTCGGTCAGCGTCACGGGCGATGTGATCGATTCGCAGATCCTCGGCGGTGGTGACCTCGGGTCCGACGGCCTCTTCGGCGGCGTCGGGACCGCGGCCGACCGCGTCCGTTCCAACGGCATCGGCAGCGTGAACATCTTCGGCAACTTCCCGCGGTCGGATATCGCCGCGGGCGTGCTGCGCGGCGGCGACGGGTTCTTCGGCACCGCCGACGATCTCTCTGCCGACGGACGCGCGAACGTGGGCCCGGTGACGATCACCGGCGCGACGGTGGGCTCGGCCTCGGGCTCGCAGTCGTACCGCGTCGCCGCGACGGGCAAGGTGCAGTCGATGACCATCAGCGGCATCAACAGCACCGGCTCGGGCAACTTCCGCCTGCAGAACCTGCCCAACCAGCCCACGCCGATCCAGGTGTCGGACTTCCGCATCACCCAGGCCGGCGGCATCTACCAGGCGACGATCCGGTTCAACCAGAACATCGCCGGCGCCGCATCGCTGGTCAACGCCCTGACGATCCAGGAACTCCGCGGCGTGCCGGGGGCTCAGAACCTGCTGGCACCGCTGACCGGCGGCGTGGCGGGCACGCCGGGCGTGGACTACACCGTCGCCTACGACGCGTTGACGTTCACCGCGACGATCACCTTCTCTCAGGCGGTGACCTCGCGCAACCTCACCAACAACACTCCCGGCGCCGACACCCTGCCCGCGCAGAGCGGCCCGGGTGTCTACCGCTTCACGATCGCGGCGACGGGCGCCAACGCCCTGCGCGGCTCGACGACCGATGCGGCCCTTGACGGGAACAACAACGGCGTCGCGGGCGATGCCTACCAGCGTGCCGACATCGTCGGTGACGCGGGCGACCGCCTGGGCACCTTCACCGGTCAGACCGGCACGGGTGTCAACGTCTCGCTGTACAACCCGGTCAACCTCAACAACATCATCAACTCGCAGGCGAACGCGAACCTCTTCGCGAACCCGAACCAGTCGGTGCTCATCCGCGGGTACATGGGCGATCATCCGGACTTCGACGCGAACTCGTTCAACTCGGGCTCGGATATCGACATCTACCAGGTCACGCTCACCGCGGGTCAGATCCTGCGGATCGGCGCGCCCACCGGCAACGCCCGCAACGCGACGATCGTGCTGCGGGACGCCACGGGCAACGCCGCTACGGCGGTTCAGCTCAACGCGGCCATCCCCGCGCCGGGCCAGGACACCACCGAGCGGGTTTTCTATATCACCGCCACGGGCGTGTACAACATCGTCGTCAGTTCGCAATCGGCACAGGCTTTGAACCAGACGCTCTTCGCGGCTTCCGCCATCGCGCCCCCGGCGCTGGCGATCGCGCAGCGCGACCTCTTCAACTTCGCCGCGGTCCCGGGCGCGACTGGCGATTACGCCTTCACCGTCCGGATCGTCGACGACGGCAACAGCGGGTTCCGCGATACGCAGAACCTCGCGGCCTTTGCCCCCGCGGCGCCCGCGCCGCTCCCCGGTGCGTTCAACGCGCAGCGTGACAACACGGTGATCGTCGCGGGTCTGCTGCCCGACACGCAGTACGTCTTCCGCTACGTCATCGGCGCCGACGGCGTGCTGGACAATGCCGACGACCGCATCGTCGGCCAGCTCTTCCAGATCTCCACGGGCGCGAACCTGGGCATCGTCTCGACGCGTTCGGCGGGTCCGGACGGGATCCTCGGCAACGGCGACGACGTGCTGGCGCTGACCAACGACGCCGGCAACGGGCAGGATGTTGTGGTGGCCCCGCTGCCCAACGCCTTCCTGGGCACCGCGCCGGGCTTCAACCAGCCGGGCAACCTGCCGTTCATCAACGTGGGTCAGTACACCTTCCGTCTGGACCCCGGCGCGAACGGGCGTTTCGACGGCAACGCGAACTCGGACGACGTGGTCATCGGAACCGACCGCTTCGGCAACACGATCGAGCGTCGCGCGGGTGCGAACGGGACGTTCTCCAACGCCGTGGGCACCGACGACATCACGACGTACCGCGGCAGCATCGGCGACCCGGGGAGCATCGGGAATCCGAACAACGTTCAGACCGATATCGACGTGATCAACCTGAACAACGGGCTGCCCATCCAGCCCGGGACGCGGTACCGCATCACGCTCCGCACCAACGAGGACGGCGGGAACTTCGGGCGTTTGCTCCCGACGACCACCTCCTTCGCGGGCTTGCTGGGCACCACCGTCCGCGATCTGCGCGGGCAGATCCAGTTCGGTCTCTTCGAGAACACGAACGCCAACAACATCAGCAACGCCAACCTGCTCGCCGCGGCCAACCGCGTGCAGCTCTTCGGCGGCGCGACCCCCAACACCAACCTCGCCAGCGACAGCCTCACCCGCTATGGGTATGACTCGCGCGGCGACTACTTCTTCGAGTTCACCGCCCTGCCCACGCAGGGCAACGCCAACCCCAACGCCGCCAACCCGGCGGACTGGGCAAGCCTTGCTCTGTACACTCAGGGCGCGGTGCGGAGCAACTACTCCATCGAGATCCAGCAGATCGCCAGTGTGGCGCTCCCCGCGGTCAACACCCAGGCCGTCACGCAGAACATTCTCATCGAGGTTCAGGGCGGGACGATCAACTGGCTGGAGGCCGGCGGCCGCAACACGGTTCTGGACGCCTTCGACCCGGTGTCGAACGGCTTCACGGGCCTGTACGGCGCTCAGAACGCCAACGCCCTGAACTACATCACCACGAGCAACGCGGCGGTGAACGCCAACTCGCTGGTGCTGCAGTTGCAGGCGGCGTTCAACGCGATTGTCGGGTTCAACCCAGGCGGGCAGCCGCTGGTGCGGATCTCGGCGAACGCGGCGGACTTCGCCGGTCAGTCGTTCTCGACGGTCTTCCTCACCTCGAGCCAGCAGCCCGGCGCGTTCTTCAACAACGGGCAGTTCGGCGCGGTCCAGCGTTCGGACATGTTCAACGCCAACCGCAACGACCAGTCGGTCATCTTCATGCCCTCGCTCAACGCCCTGGGTCAGGGTTCGAGCCAGGCGGGCCTCGACGCCTTCATCCGTCAGCTCACCACGCTGGCGGGTCGGCAGATCGGGCAGCTCCTGGGTCTGCGGACCAGCACGCCGATCACCGGCGCCGATGTCGCTCCGTTCGAGATCACCGCTTCCGGCACCCCGGCGGATGTTGGAGCGGGCAACACCTACGCCTTCAACGCTGGTAACCGCAGGTTGTCGCCCAGCGACGCCACCAGCACGTTCCTGCTGGGCAACCAGAACTCCAACGCCCTGCTGCAGCGGATCTTCTTCGCCCAGTAATGTTCGGTTGGTGACGATCGGTCTGCGAGCGTGAATGAACCCCCAAGCCCCGGTCCGCACGGATCGGGGCTTTTCATTTCTCAGCACTTCGGTTGTGCAGTCATCGATCGAAAGCGGAACCGCGGCGGGTGAGCGTGGGAGAAGGGCGGGCGCGATCCGAACAACCGGGCGCAGAAGTGGTGATGAGGATGGGATCGGTTCGCAGGAGACGTTGAGTCGCTGCGGTTGATCAGCCGTTGCTGGTCATGGAATGGGCCACGCTGGTGGCGCGGGCGCTGACCATCTGCAGGGCCGAGGCGACGCGGGCGAGGTCGCCGCCCAGTTCGGCCCGCACGCTGCTGACGAGCTTCGCCAGCGGCTCGGGCAGTGGCGCGTTCGGATCACGCTCGATCAGCAGCGGTTGCCAGGGCTTCAGCTCGATCACCAGCGAACGCATCGCCTCCAAGAGCGATTCGACCGCCTTCGTGGCGCGGTCGGCGTCGCGGTGGGCACCCTGCACCTGACCCAGTACGCCCTGAACTGTCTCGCGCAGGTGCTGCCCGGTCTCCAGCAGGCGACGGTGCGGCTCGGCGACCATCGCTTCGAGTTCGTCGCGACGGGCCATGAGGGCCGCCTGGGCGCTGTCGGCGGCTTCCATCGTCTGGTTCAGCGTCGTGGTCAGTTCGCCCGCCCGGCTCGACAGGCGATCGACACGGTCGGAGGCGCTGTTGATCGCCTCGCTCAGCAGCGAACGCACAAGCTCCGCCTGGCTGGTGATGGCCTGGAGCTGCGTTGAAGCGTCGGAGGAGTGACGAACGGTCCGCTCGGCCTGTTCGAGCAGCGCGTGCAGGCGTCGCAGCGAGCGGCCGCCGGCGGTGGGGGCCTTGCCGACTTCGGTGATCTCGCCGACGACGCCCGGCTCGTCGGCACCCAGCAGTTCGCGGGCCTGGGCCGCACCGGCTTCGAGCTTGGTGAGCAGTTCGCTGGCGTGCGTCCAGCTCTGAATCAGGCGGTTGTCGATCTGCTGGCTGAGTTCGGTCAGGCGGCTTTCGGCGCTGCCGGCGAGGGCGCGGGCCTGCTGGTCGATGGCCTCGCCGTGGGACTTCGCCTGGGCTTCCATGCGGTCGAGCTGAGCGTGCATGGCGCTCCAGCGCTGGGCCATGATCTCTTCGCCGCGGCGCAGGCGTTCTTCGAGTCTGTGCTCGCTCTGCTCGATCAACGCTCGCAACTGCGCCAGGCGGGTTTCGCCCTCAGCGGCAAGGGTCGCGGCCGCGTGCTGATACTTCTCTGCAAGCTGGCGGACTTGCGCCTCGCCCTCCTGGGCGACCTGCGCCACGCGGGCTTCTTGCGTGGCTTTCAGTTCGTCGAGCTTCGCGTTGAGCTGGGCCTCGGCGGCACGCATGGCCGACTGCGAATCGGACGAAAGCGACTGCAACGACGCGGCGGCCTGCTTGGCGCTATTCAGCAACGCCTCGGCGCGCTGGGCGTGGCTTTCCAGTGATGACAGGGCCTTGGCGGCGGCGTCGAGCTTCGGTTGGCTCTTGCTGGCGATATCGCGGAGGTTGTCGCGGGCGAGCTGCGCGTCGGCGGCCGCCCCGCGGAGGTTTGCCCCTTCGGCCTGCGCGTCTTCGATGATCTTGCGGAGCGACGAGGCGAGCTCGTTGTACGTCTCACGGTCGATGACGCGCGGGGAGAGGAAGACCTCGGCAACCGACGCGGCACCGGGCCGACCGTCGAGGGTGCTTGCGGCGCGATTCATAATCGGGCGCTCCGTCGCCATGCGATACTCCTGCTCACGGCTCCGCCGCGGCACAGCAGTGTATCGACCGAGTTCGGTCGATTTCTGTACAGGTCTTTCCCTCAGGTCAGATCGCCCCGGATTGGCCGTCTTGCGTCGGGTCGTTCGCGATCTGGATCAGCTCCGCCGACTCACCCGCGTAGGGGCGAATGGTAAATCGCCCGCCCAGCACCACCGCCCCGGGCTCCATGTGCAGGCTGGCGGCTTCGCAGTCCCCCTGCCAGACGGCTTTGTCGTGCAGGATGACGCGGTAACTTTCAAGGCGGGTGACTTGCACGCGCCCGCCGGGCTCGACGACGATCCCCGCGCCGGCGCGGACGAGGTCGGCCGAGAGGATGCCGCGCTTTTTGACGGTGATGACGCCGCAGGTTTCCAGGCGTGCGTGCATCTGCGGGCGGTCGACGATCAGGCTCTCGACGCGGACACGCTTGTAGCAGCGCGGGCAGGTCAGAATGCTCGCCTGATTCGGGATCCGGAACCACTGCGCACAGCTCAGGCACAGCACCGTCGTCGAGGGCGGCGCGTCCGGCGGCGGCTCACGCCCGGGCTCGTCCGGAACCCGGCGATCAACGCCCAGCGACATGGAGCGGAAAAGCGGCATGGTCGAGCGTGTAACCCGTCAACGTGAACTGGTGCGGTCGACCCGTTCGGTAAAACGCTCCGGGTGAGGCCGGAGCGGGGGGGAAGACGAAGGTTGAACTGACGGTTCAGTGGGCAAAATGGGTCACGGACGAAGGCCGATTCCTCGCCCGATCGCCAGTGTGGGGGGAGGAGGGTGGTGGAAGGGATGTGCGAGGTTTATTCGCCGTTGGACGAGGCGGCGGCGGAAGCGCGGGCCTTGGTGAACCCGGCGAGTTTGGCTTCCAGACCCGCGAGGGCGGAATCAACGTCGCTGCCGGTGGAGGGAATGTTCACCGTGGGGCGAGCGCCGGTGCTGCGCGTGTGTGTCGTGATCGTTTCGCTGGAGTTCGAGTTCTGCACGCGGCTCTGCGCGTTGGTGACGGCCTCAGCCCCCACCGAGCACTGACCCGTGAAGCTGGCGCCCTCGCTGACGAGCAGGCGGGCGGTGGTGATGTCGCCGCGGATGATGGCGGTGGGCTTGAGTTCGAGTTTTTCAATCGCAAGCACGTTGCCCTCGACGGTGCCTTCGATGATCACGGTCACGCCCTGCACGCTGGCCTTGCAGACCGAGCCCGCGCCGACGAGCAGTTGGCCCTGCGAAGTGACCTTGCCCTCGACCTTGCCGAGGATGTGGGCGGCGGTCTGGGCGATGATCTCGCCCTTGACGAGGGTGTCCGGGCCGATGACGGTGGGGAGCTGATCGGTGTGGCTGGGCATGATGAGGTCCTTGCGTGTGCGGTTGGATGTTGGTTCGCGAGCGGAGCGAGAGACGTACGAGGCCTTGCGAACGCGTGGTGGCGTGAGAAGCCCACAAGCGGACGCACGACAACCCCTCGGCGTGAACGCCGCGGAAGGGATCGACAGAAAGGAATTTCGGCCCTTTGGTTCCGCGTCGATGAGTTTTCCCGTGCATGACCCGGCGCAAACCCAAACCCGTGTCGCCATGCGTCGCGGCATCGATACTCTTCACAGCATTTTTGAAAGGCGGGTGACCGAGCATGAAGCAGACCTGGATCGATCCTCGGACGGTGCTCGACGGGCAACTGGTGAAGCTCGTGCCGATGGAGCTTGCGCACGCGCCGGGGCTGCTGGAGGCGGCCTCGCCCGAGCTGTTTCGCTACACGCCGCAGGGCCCGGCATCGTGGACGGTGGAGGGGTTTGAGGAGAACATCCGCGCGGTGATGACCCTCGACGACGTGGTTCCCTTCACGATCATCCACAAGCCCACGGGCAAAGTCATCGGGCGGTCGACGTACATGATGATCCGCCCGCCGCATAAGAGCGTCGAGGTCGGGCGCACGTGGATCGCCCGGCAGTACCAGGGCACGCGCGTGAATCCGGAGATCAAACTGCTCATGTTCCGGCACGCCTTTGAAACGCTCGGAGCGATCCGGGTTGAACTGCTCACCGGCGGGCGGAATCTGCACAGTCAGGCGGCCATCAGCAAGCTCGGCGCGGTGAAAGAGGGCGTCATGCGCGATCACCGCTTCGAGCCCGACGGCAACATCCGCGACACGGTGATCTACAGCATCCTCAAGCGCGAATGGCCGACGGTGAAAGAGGGGCTGCTCAGGCGGCTCGAATCACTGGCGATGGTGTGACCCGCCGACACATTCGGCGGCGCGATTCACCGGCATGAGCCTGTTTCAGCCCCGAAACGCCGGTTTGACACGGCCTGAACGCGTTCCCCCCTTTGCCGACCTATCCTTGTACCCATGAGCGATCGCTACACGCGCAGGCTTCTTGAACACCTGCAGCACGACAACTACCAAACTTCCGACATCCCAACCCTGATGCGCGACCTGGGCATCGACGCGACCGAAAAGGACGTCTTCGCCCTCAGCCTGAAAAAGCTCGAAAGCGAAAAGCGCATCGTGCTGCTCGACGGCGGCAAGGTCTCGCTCCCATCGATGCCCGATCAGATCACCGGGCGATTCAAGAAGAACCCCAAGGGCTTCGGCTTCGTCGTGCCCGAGTTCGCCGTGCGCGAGGGTGATGTCTTCATCCCGCCCGACTCCACAGGCGATGCCCTGACCGGCGACACCGTGCTGGTGCAGGTCCGCCGGGGCATGCGCAACGGCGAAGAGGACATCACCGGGCGCATCATCAAGGTCATCACCCGCAAACGCTCACGCTTCACGGGCGAGCTGATCAAGCAGGGCGCTACGTGGCTCGTACGCCCGGACGGGCGCGAGCTGACGGGCATGGTCGTCGTGCGTGACCCGCAGAGCAAGAACGCCAAAGAGGGCGACAAGGTCGTCGTCGAGATCCTGCACTATCCGGAAGAGAACAACCTTGCTGAGGGCGTAATCACCGAGGTGCTGGGCGAGGCGGGCCTGCCCAGCGTCGAGACGCAGGCGGTCATCGCGGCGTACAACCTCCCGGGCGAGTTCGAGCCCGAGGTGATGAACCAGGCCCGTGGGGCGGCCGAGCAGTTCGACCGCGACATCGAACGCTGCGAACGCGAAGGATGGAAGTCGCGCGACGACCTGCGCGGCGAGTACATCATCACCATCGACCCGCCCGACGCGAAGGACTACGACGACGCGATCCAGATCAAGCGCGTCACACTCCCCGACGGGTCCATCGGCTGGGAGCTGGGCGTGCACATCGCCGACGTGGCGCACTTCATCCCCGTCGGCTCGCCGCTGGATCTTGAGGCCCGCAAACGCGGCAACAGCTGCTACCTCCCCCGGCACGTCATCCCCATGCTGCCCGAGGTGCTCAGCAACGGCATCTGTTCGCTGCAGGAAGGCGTCCCGCGCTTCTGCAAGAGCGCGTTCATGCGTTACAACCGCAAGGGCGAGATCGTCTCCAGCGGCGTTGCACAGGTCTGCATCAAGTCCACCAAGCGCCTGACCTACCTCGAGGCCCAGGCCCTCATCGACGGCGATCAGGAAGAAGCCAAGAAGCACGCCAAGACCGAGCCGATCTACACCGAGCAGCTCATCAGCACGCTGCGCGAGATGGACGCATGCGCCAAGGCCATCCGCCAGCGTCGGCGCGAGGCGGGGATGATCCACCTCGAACTGCCCGACGTGGTCTTGATCTACGACGACAACGGGCGCGTGATCGACGCCGAGCGCGAGGACGACGCCTTCACCCACACGCTCATCGAGATGTTCATGGTCGAGGCGAACGAAGTGCTCGCCCGGCTGTTTGAGCGCATCAAGGTGCCGCTGCTGCGGCGTGTTCACCCGGAGCCCACCCCGGGCGATGTGGACGACCTTCGCACCGCCGCCCGCGTTGCCGGGTTCGTGATCCCCAAACGCCCGACGCGGAAGGAACTGCAGGGTCTTCTCGACGCGACCCGCGGCACCTCCGCCGCTCCCGCGGTGCACATGGCCGTGCTGCGGACGCTGACGCGTGCGGAGTACTCGCCCGCGCTCATCGGGCACTTCGCCCTCGCCAGCGAGGCCTACGCGCACTTCACCAGCCCGATCCGCCGTTATCCTGACCTGACGGTCCACCGCGCACTGGCGGAGTACCTCGAACACACCGACAACGGTCGCAAGCCCCCGCGCGACGACGCGGCCCGTGAGGCCCTGGGCAAAAAGCTCATGGAAAGCCCGCGCTGCCCGAGCATGGAAGAGCTCGCGAAGATCGGCTCGAGCTGCACGCAGACCGAAGAGAACGCCTCCGGCGCTGAAGAAAGCCTCCGCTCGTTCCTCGTGCTGCAGCTTCTCAGCGAGCACATCGGCGGCGAGTTCCGCGCCATGGTCACGGGCTGCACCAACGCCGGCCTGTTTGTGAAGCTCGAAAAGTACCTTGCCGAGGGGTTCATCAAGAAAGAAGACCTGCCGCTGGGTCGAGAAGGCCGGGCCGGCGCGTGGCGGATCGACCAGCGCAGCGGCGCGCTGGTGAACGCCGCGAGCGGGCGGAGCTTCTCCATCGGCGATCAGGTGACCATCGTGATCACAAAGGTCGACCTGTCGCTGCGAAAGATGGACGTGGCGATCGCGGACCCCGACAGTCGCGAGAAGGGCAAGAGCAAAAAGCTCTACACCAAGGACCGCTCATTGACAGCCAACCCCGACGCAAACCCCGCGGTCAGCCTCGGCGGCGGCGGGCTGAACCTCGATTGGGACACGCTCAAGCACGGCCAATCCGGTGCCGCCCGACGCAGCCAGAAGTCCAAGTCCCGCGACAAGGCCAAGGGCAACAAACGCCGGGACAACTGAGCTCGCTCGCATCACGCGAGAGCAGACAGAAACTTCAGAGCCCACGAGTTCACTCGTGGGCTCTTTGTCTCTCTCATGCATCAACACACACACACAAATCAAAAACGAAAAACGCCCGGGTGAGTTCGTCACCCGGGCGTGGTGTGTTGCTTTCAGTGCGATGAGCTCATCGCCAGCGGATCAGAAAGAACGCTTGCCCTTGGAGGGCTTGTTCCATCCGCCGCGGTGAGCGCCGGGCTTGCCGCCCTTGGAGTGCCCGCCGTGCCCGCCGCGTGAGGCGTGATGCCCGCCGCCGCTGCTGCCGCCGCCGCTCTGGCTGCTGTACCCGCCGCCACCACCGCCACCCGAGTGCCCGCCCGTGGCGTGGGCCGGACGTTCACCGCGCGGGGCGTGCTTGCCGCCCGCGGCGTGGCCGTGCGAACCCGAGCCAGCGCCGGGGTGACCGGCGCCGCGCGCGTGCGGGGGCTTGCCCGAGCCGCGATGACCCGCGTACCCACCACCGCCGCCCTGACCGTGCTGCGGCTTGCCGCCCGCGTGCGGCGCGGGCGAACCCGCGCGACGGTGCGGCGGGGCGTTGCGCTTCACGTTCGCCGGGACGTTCCAGCCGCCGTTGTCACCGCCGCTGTCACGCGGATCGAACGACTCGCCTTCGCTGTCCACAAAGCCCGCTTCAACGCGCTCGATAGGCCGGGCCGTCTCGCGACGAACCTCCGGCTCGCTCATGAAACGCCCGTCGTGCGTGCCCGCGTGAACCGCGGCCGCCGGCGCGTGCGTGTGCTTGGCGGCGTGCGAGGTATGCCCAGCATGCGGCGCGTGCGTGGACGTCTCGTGCGACCGCGCGGGGCGCGAATCGCGCATCTCGCGAGCCTCGCGGTGCGCGGGGCTCTTCACGCCGTGCCCGACGCGTTCCGGGCGACCGCGCTCGCGGGCCATCTCGGCCCGTTCTTCGCTGTTGCCGTTGTGCGTGCCGTCACGGTCGATGAACCCCGAAAGATCAGGCAGGCGCGTGATCACTTCGATCTTCTTGCCCGTCAGACGCTCCACCCCGCGGAGCATCCCGCGCTCCTCATAGTCCACCAGGCTGATGGCAATGCCCGCGGCACCCGCGCGACCCGTGCGCCCAATACGGTGCACGTACGACTCGGGCTCCATCGGCATGTCAAAGTTGAACACGTGCGTGATGCCGTCAACGTCGAGCCCGCGGGCCGCCACGTCGGTCGCCACCAGCACCGTGCTCTTGCCGCTGCGCAGGCCTTCCAGAGCGCGCTGACGCTGCCCCTGGCCCTTGTTGCCGTGGATCGCGTCGGAGAGGATCCCGCGCTTGCGCAGGTGCTTGCTGAGCTTCTCCGCCCCGTGCTTGGTCTTGGTGAAGACCACCGCACGCGAGGCGTTCTCATTCTGCAGCAGATACTCCAGCAGCGCCGGCTTCTGCTTGCGGGCAACCATGTACACCTTCTGGTCGATCAGCTCCGCCGTCGAAGCGGGGGGCGTCACCGACACCTTCACCGGATCACGCAGCAGCGCGTCGGCCAGGTGCATGATCTCCCGCGGCATCGTCGCCGAGAACAGCATCGTCTGCCGATCCTTCGACAGGTTCGACACGATCCGCTTGATCGGCATGATGAACCCCATGTCCAGCATGCGGTCCGCCTCGTCAAGAACGAGCGTCCGAACCTCGCTGAGGTTCACCACACCCTGCTCCAGCAGGTCGATCAGACGCCCGGGCGTCGCCACCAGCACGTCCACACCGGCGCGAAGGGCCCGCACCTGGTGGAACTGGCTCACGCCGCCGAAGATCACCGCGTAGACCAGACCGGTGTTCCGGCCATAGGTCGCGAAGCTCTGCACGATCTGCGTCGCCAGCTCGCGCGTGGGCGAGAGCACCAGCACGCGCGGGTAACGCCCCTGCCGCTTGCCTTTGCCCGCGTTCTGCTGCATCAGGCGATCGAGGATCGGCAGCGCGAACGCCGCCGTCTTGCCCGTGCCCGTCTGCGCACAGCCCAGCATGTCGCGCCCCGCCAGCAGCGGGGGGATCGACTCCGCCTGGATGGGCGTGGCCTTCTCGTACCCTTCGTGCTTCAGGGCTTCGAGGATCTCGTGACTCAAACCAAGTTCAGAAAACGTCTTCAAACATCAAACTCCCCGGCCTGATCAACCTGCCCAACACCCGGCGCGAGCACGAGACGACCAATCGGTCAGCTCATGACCACACCGGCCCGCCGGGCAACGGCGTAAGGCCGATACGTTTCGGGCGTCCTTGACCCACACAACGTTTGGAGGGATGCAAGCGATGCCGTACTGGGGTGGCGCGGGCAAACCATCGCCCGCGGCCAGCAGTCACCCAGAACAGTCAGTCCCACGATCAATGCCGGGGGAACTCTCTACCACAAGGGGCTACTGGCAAATACTGGTAGAACTCTAGGCGCGCCAAGCACCCGCCGCCGATCCCCCTCGACCAGCACGCCAACGTCCGAGAACCCTCACGACTCATCGCGAAAAACGCCACCGCAAAACGAAAAACCCGCTGATCGGCTTTGGGCCTTCAGCGGGTTCTCGAAATGACCCCAATGGGATTCGAACCCATGTTCCCAGGATGAGAACCTGGTGTCCTGGACCGGGCTAGACGATGGGGCCATCTGCTTCAGGTCAACACCAGTGTCCAACGGTAGCGCTCAACCCCCGCGAATCAAGCCCGCCGCACGCCCTTTCGACCCCTCCCGACCCTTCTCCCGACCCCCACGCCCACCTCGTTGCCGAGACCAATCACGCCCGGCTCTTCAGCGTCTCTTCCACGATCGAAAGCAGGTCCATCGCCTCGGGCAATCGCCCCACGCCCACGGCCCGGCACGCCTGCCAACCCGCCCCCGGCTCGATCACCTTGAACCCATCACCCCGCAGCGTCGCAAGGTTCCGCTGCGTCGAGGGCTGTCCCCACATCACCTCGTTCATCGACGGCGCCAGTAGCACAGGCGTCTTCGCCCGGTCCACCGCCGACAGAATCAGGCAGACGATGTCGTCGGTGAACCCTGCCGCCAGCTTGGCGCACAGGTCCATCGTGCACGGTGCGACGATCGCCAGGTCGAGCTCACGCGCCAGAGAAATGTGCTGCGGGTCCTGGCTCTCGATGTGCTCCCACGCGCTGGTATAGACCGGGCGCGCCGAGAGCGCCTGGAACGTCAGCGGCGTGACGAACTTCGTCGCCGCGGGGGTCATCGCGACGGTGACGCTGGCCCCGCGCTGGGCGAGCTGCGACACCAAGGTGCAGACCTTGTACGCCGCGATCCCACCGCCCACACCCACGAGGATCCGGGCGTTCGAGAGCGAGCTCATCGTGATTTCCTTGTACGCACGGGTCGCGTCGGCTGAAACAGCCCCTCAACCCGAAGGTCAACCTCAGACCCGCGGCTTCCAATCGGGCAGTGCGGCCTTGAAGTCCGGATCGGTGTCGTCGAACTGCGGGACGATCTTGTCCTGCAGGATCTCCTCGATGGCGATCTCCAGGTCGCTGCGCCCGTTGCGCTCGACCATGGGCCGGGCCCCGTCCATGAGCTGGACCAACCGACGCTGGATCAGGGCGCACAGCTTGAACCGCCCGCCAACCTTGTTGATGATCTCATCGCTCTTCAACGCCTCGATCATGGTCGCTCCCGAAAAGCACCCGCCCCGCCTCTGAACCGGTCTTGACCGCCCGGTGGTGACGACGTCCCCAAGGCTTTCCTGATCGAAAGCCGCAATTGTGGAAAGTCGCACAACTTGACGCACGCCCCGACCTTTGTGCTATACTAGGCTTGTCCGGGGGCTCCGTCGAACCTGTTGTCGCCACACGTCGCGAGATCCATCGCGGCTTCCTTGGTCTACAACCGGGTTCCTCCAGTCCACGTTCACAGCGTCGCCGCCGCGTGGAAACGTTGGTTGCTGATCTGAACGATCAGCGGCACACCACCACACAGCCGGGGATGTTTGAAACACCGGCGTCAAAAGAACAAGGTATCGCAAGATCGTATGAGCGTGGTCGAGTTGATCGAGTTGGTGGAGTTGGTGGAGTTGGCGGAGTGGGGAGTGTGTGGGGCGAGGGGCGGGTA
>JACVCS010000044.1 GCA_016741915.1 Phycisphaerales bacterium
GTTCGGGGGGTGCGGGGGGTGGGAGTTCCGCGGGCGGGTGATCGCGTAGGGATGTGACGGTGCGAACGATTTGGGTTGGGGTGTGTTTTGTCGGTCGGGGGAACGGGTGATGCGTCGTTGGTGAAACAGACTCTTTTCATGTCGCGGATTTGGGAATCGACCACATGATGAACAGCAACAGCACGGGCAGCAGCAACGTTGAGAAGTTTGATCGCACGCGTTCGCGGCCGGCGAGCGCGGGTGTGCGCACGGCGGGCAGAACCAGGCGCGGGGGGTTCATGCGGGCGGCGGTGGCGCTGACGATCGCGGCGGGTTCGCTGGCGGTGGTGGTGGCGGGCTGCCGGGCGTCGGAGAGTGCGCGGGGGAGCGCGTCGACGGTGGGTGGCACGGGGAGCGGCGCGGCGGCGGCAACGGGCGGCAAGGGCGCGCGGGTTGATGTGGCGTTCAATGACGACGCGAAGGCGAAGGCGATGGTGGGGTTCATTCAGTTCCCCAGCATCTCGCCCGACGGTTCGACGATCGTCTTCGCGTGGCTCGACGATCTGTGGGCGATGCCCAGCAAGGGCGGCGTGGCGACGCGCCTGACGGCGCACGCGGCGGAGGAGCGGCGGAGCGCTTTCTCGCCCGATGGGAAGATGATCGCCTTCGAGTCCGATCGTGACGGCGGGCGGAACTTGTATGTGATGCCGATCAGCAAGGATGGCGAGACGATCATCGGCGGGCGTGCGAAGCGCGTGACGGCGCTGGACCGTGCGGCGACGCTCAGCGGCTTCACCAGCGACGGCAAGGCGTTGCTGTTCAACGCGAACCTCGACGCGACGCTCTATCGCAGCAACCGGATGTACCGCGTGGGGATCGAGGGTGATGAGCCGCAGCCGATCACGAGGCTGACGGACGCCTTCGGCTTTGGGGCGCGGATGAGCCCGGACGGCAAGTCGGTCACGTTCACGCGCGGGCGGGCGGATTTCAATCGCCCGAAGTACGAAGGCTCGGGCTCGACGGACGTGTACCGCATGAGCCTTGAGGGTGAGGGGAAGTTTGAGCGGCTGACCAGCTCGCCCCGGACCGACGGCGACGCGTTCCCGCTCGCGGACGGCTCGGTGATCTTTGTTTCGTCGCGCGATGGGACGAACAACGTCTATCGCCTGAAGGCTGGCGCGAGCGATGAGCGGGCGGAGCAACTCACCAAGTTTGCGCCCAAGGCGGAAGAGATCACTATCGGGCACGGCGTGCGCGATCTTTCGGTGAACGCGCAGGGGACGCTGGCGTGCTTTGTGGTGTGGGACACGCTGTACACGCTGGACCTGACCAAGAGCGGCGCGGAGCCGACGGCGGTGACGGCGATCGCGTCGCCCGATGCGCAGGACGCCGAGACGATGCGGATGAACCTGTCGCGGGAGGTGACCGAGGCGTCGCTGAGCCCGGACGGCAAGACGATGGCGGTGATCGCCCGAGGCGAAGTTTTCGTACGGAGCGTGGACGAAGGACGCCCGACGCGGCGGGTGACGTTCACCGCTGGGCGCGAGCGCGGGCTTTCGTGGTCGCCCGACGGGCGGGTGCTGTGGTTCAGTTCGGACGAGACGGGCCCGGCGCAGATTTACTACGCGACGGTGAGCCTGGCTCGCGAGGACATTACCCCCAAGGACGAGAGCAAGAAGGACGAAGAGAAGAAAGACGAGGAGAAGAAGGACGAATCGGCGAAGAAGGAAGAGCCCAAGAAGGATGAACCGAAGAAAGACGAGCCGAAGAAGGATGAGCCCGCGGCGGGTGCGCCGGGTGTGAAGGCGGATGAGGCGAAGAAGCCCGAGGAGGGCAAGAAGGATGAGAAGCCCGCGGCGCCCGCGAAGAAGAAGATCGACTACGGCAAGCGTTGGGCGGAGTCGATCCGGTTTGAGGTGAAGCACTTCGACACGTCGATGATCCCCGCGGGGCGCAACGACGGGATGCTGGGGATGGAAGTGCGCTCGCCCATGCCTTCGCCCGATGGGACGAAGCTGCTGGTGACGCGCGGGCTGGGTGATCTGGTGCTCATCGACCTGAAGAGCAAGACCGCCCGCGTGCTGCTGGAAAGTTGGAACGACGCGGAGGTGCAGTGGGCCAGCGACTCGCGGCACATTGTTTATGCGGTTGAGGATCTGGACTTCAACAGCGACGTGTTCATTATGGATACGGCCGCGGACGCGACGGGCCCGCTGAGCAAGGGGGTGAACGTGACGCGTCACCCGGACCTGGACAGCTCGCCGAGGTTGAGCGCGGACGGGAAGGTGCTGTACTTCCTGTCGGAGCGTGGGAACGAGAACTTCACCTTCGATGTGTATGCGCTGATCCTGGATAAGAAGATCGAAGCGCTGAAGGGCTGGGAGCTTGACGAGTACTTCAAGAAGGCGGCGGAGGCGGCGGGGAAGCGCAAGCCGATCGACCCGGTGATGTGGGACGAGGCGGCGGGCGCGGAAGCGAAGACGGATGCCAAGGCCGAGGCGAAGGGTGACGCGAAGGCCGGCGAAGGTGATGCGAAGACTGGTGAAGCGAAGGGCGAGGGAAAGGGTGAGGACGGCAAGAAGGACGATGCGAAGGTCGCTTCGAAGAAGGCGAAGGGCCCCGAGCCGCTGAAGTTCGATCTGAGCGATCCGCACCTGCGGGTTCGCAAGATTGTCGGCGGCGGCGGGAGCAAGTCGTCTTTGGCGGCGACGCCCGGCGGCGAGCGCGTGATCTTTGTGGGCGACGAGGGCGCGGACCGGGCGCTGCAGTCGGTTTCGTTCAAGGGCGATGACAAGAAGGTCATCTCGCCCGGGAGTGCCGGGGGCGTTGAGGTGTCGCTGACGGGCTCGAAGGTGAGCTTTGTTAAGGGCGGGGCGGCTTCGCTCGCGGGGCCCAGCGGCGGGAAGGTCGACACCATCGCCATCGATGCGCCGGTGGTGCTGCAGGTGAGCAAGCAGCAGCGGCAGAAGTTCCTTGAAGCCGCGAGGATCATGGGCAACACGTTCTATCACCCGACGCTGAAGGGTTTGAACTGGAAGGGGATCAGCGAGCGGTACCTGACGCTGGCGCAGAAGACCCGCACGAGCGGCGAGTTCGATCGCGTCTTCGAGCAGGTGCTGGGCGAGCTTGACGGCTCGCACACGGGGATCAACTCGCCCGGGTCGTTCTCGGCGCCGTCGCAGTCGATCGGGTATCTGGGGATCGAGACGGTGCCGGTGAACGGCGGGTTCAAGGTCACGAAGGTGATCTTTCAGGGCCCGGCGGATAAGGAAGGGACGCGGCTGAATGTGGGCGATGTGATCACGAGCATCGACGGGCGGGCGCTGTCGGAGAACGAGCAGTCGATGCCGACGATTGACCTGAACGCGGCGATGGCGGGCAAGGCCGGGAAGGAAGCGCTGATCGAGGTGAACCGCGCGCCGGCGGCGGAGGGGGCGACCACGCTGCCCAAGGCGATGCTGGTGACGCCGATCTCGGCGGGTGAAGACGCGAACCTGCGGTATCAGGACACGGTGCGTGAGCGTGCGATGAAGGTCGAGCAGCTCTCGGGCGGGAAGCTCGGGTATCTGCACATCCGCTCGATGAGCCAGCCCAGCGTGGACGACTTCGAGCGCGATCTCTTCGCGGCGGCGAGCGGGAAGCTCGGGCTGATCATCGACGTCCGTGACAACGGCGGCGGCAGCACCGCGGACATCCTGCTGTCATCGCTGACGGCGCCGAACCACGCGTATACCGTGCCTCGCGGTGCGGATCCGAAGACCACGCCGCGGGACGCGTACCCGCGCGATCGGCGGCTGATCTATGGCTATGGCAAGCCGATCAACGTGCTGATCAACGAGAACTCCTTCAGCAACGCGGAGATCTTCGCGCACGCGATCAAGACGATCAAGCGTGGCACGCTGGTCGGCACGGCGACGTTTGGCGGTGTGATTTCCACCGGTGCGGCGAGCCTGCTGGACGGGGCGTCGCTGCGGACGCCGTTCCGCGGGTGGTACTTGCCCAGCGGTGCGGACTATGAGAACAACGGCGCGAAGCCGGATGTGAACGTGGCGCAGACGCCGCAGGACGAGGCGGCGGGGAAGGATGCGCAGCTTGAGGCGGCGGTGAAGGAACTGCTCGGGCGCGTGGAGAAGTGAGGGAGTAGGCACTGGGCACTGGGCACTGGGCACTGGGCACTGGTGAAGACAGCAAGAGAGCAACTCTTGAGCCCCTCGCGATTGCGGGGGGCTTTTTTCTGCTTTGTGCGTGCCGGTGGTTTTGCTCGGGCTTAGCCCAGCGTTCGCAGGCTCTCGGCGAGTTTGGCGAGCCATTCGGGGGTGGGGAGCGAGTAGGGGCGGAACTTTTCGACGACGCCGAGCTCTTCGCTGGCGAGCAGGGCGCGGTTTTGGCCGATGAGGCCGGTGGAAGCGCCGGGGGAATCGACGAGGGTGGAGGCGTCGGCGGCGGCCATCTGGAAGAGGACGCGGAAGTCGAACTCGCGGACCGTTGCGCGGTCGAAGGTGCGGTTGAGCGTGGCGACGGTGTCGCTCCAGATGATGGTGTGGATGCCCAGGGCCGGGCCTTCTTTGATGATGCGGGCGAGGGCGCGGTCTGGGCGGGCGCTGGCGGAGCTGTCGGCGGAGAAATCGAACTCGTCCTCGGGCTTGCGGAGGGTGCGGAAGCGCTGCAGGCCCTGGATCAGCAGGTAGTGCGCGGGCTCGTCGGCGCCGGCGTTCGGGCTGGTCAGGCGGCGGTCGACCTCGGCGGCGAGTTCGAGGATCGCGGCGTCGGTCTCGCGGAAGGGAACGCAGCGGGCCTGCGTGCGTGTTGGGAAGGTGGCGGAGAGCGCGGGGAGGAAGCCCGCGCCGGGGGCGTCGGCGGTGGTGCCGTCGAGGATGGTGAATCGGGCGAGGGTTGGTGCAGTTGAGTTGCTGGCTTTGGCCGCCCAAAGGTGCTGGGCGGCGAGGCCCGCGGCGCCGACGGCGAGCATGGCCATGGCGCTGTCTTCCTGCTGACCGGTGATCAGCAGGGAGGAGGCGGACTGACGACGGAAGACGGCGGAGACGGGGTCCTTGATGGCGACGGGGTCGCCAAGGTAGAAGTGGGCGCGGGCGGGCTGGACTGTTGCAGTTGCGGGGACGGGCACGATGGGCCGCCCGCGGAGCATGGAGGCGAGGATCTCGTTGCGCTCGGCCCGCGCGGGGACGTTGCCCTCGAAAACGATCGGCGGCAGGAGCGTTGAGCGGATCGGCGAAGGGGGCGTGGTGGCGATGGCGCGCAGGGCCTGGTCGCGCTGGTGGTCGTCGAGCCAAGAGATCTGGAAGAGGCTGTTGCCCTCGAGTGCGCCGGAGGCGTCGTTGTAGATCGCCTCGCCCGGGCGTGAGAGCAGGCGGGCGGCGGCGTTGTCCTCGCTGAGAATCACGTACGAGTCGGCCTCGGAGCATTGCAGAGCGATGCGCACGCCCATCTGGCCCATGGTGGCGCGGGCGAGGGAGTAGGCCCCGCCGAGGGTTTGCGAGCCGAGGACCACGTGCATGCCGAAGGCGCGGCCCTGACGCACGAGACGGTCGAGCAGGAGGCCCGCTTCCTGGGCGAGCTTGTCGTCCTCGACGAAGAGCTCCTGGAACTCGTCAACGATCAGCAGCACGCGGGGCAGGACTTGGGCGTTGGGCGTTTTTCGGTAGCTCTTGAGATCCTGCACGCTGGCGTCGCGGAGGAGTTCGCCGCGGCGTTTGAGTTCGGCGTCGAGCTTGCGGAGGACGCTGAGCCCGAACTCGCGTTCGCTCTCGATGGCGATGACGCGTGCGTGCGGCAGCGCAGGGGCGGCGGATTCGCCCGTGCCCGTGTAGCACTTGAACTCGACACCCTTCTTGAAGTCCACCAGGTAGAGTTCAACCTCGTCGGGGCTGTACCACAGGGCGAGGTTGGTGATCATCACGTGCAGGAGCGTGCTCTTGCCCGAGCCGGTGCGGCCCGCGATGAGCATGTGCTGGGCGGTGCCGCGCCCCAGGGTCATGTTGAGCAGTCGCGTGGCACCGGCGCGGCCGAGCGGTACGGTGACTTCCTCGCTGCTGGAGAGGCTCCATCGTTTGTCGGGCGAGGGCGAGATCATCGAGAAGGGCACCTGCACGCGCCCGGCGTCCTTCGCTCGCTTACCGACCTCGCGGACGATCTCGTTGAACTGTTCGTCGCTCGGCGGCTCGGGCTGCGTGAAGTTCAGCGATTGCAGATCGGGATCATCGACGATGAAGCGGCCGGTGGTTGCGTGCGGGTTGGCGGGCACGGACGATGAGGAGCCGGTCTCGGGCTGGGCCTTGCGCCAGGAGAGGCGCAGGCCGGCGCGTTTGAGGTCGGTGGTGGTGAGACCGGGGGGCAGTTGCTGGCGTGTGTCCTGCAGGATGAGGGTGTAGACGCCGCACTTTGGGCCGCTGGAGATGATGGAGGCAAGGCGTTTGGCGCTGGTCTCCGAGAAGCTCGCGGGCAGGTCGGCGATGACGAGGAAGCGGTACGGCTCGGCGACTTCGCCGGCCTTGGCGTTGTACTGCTCGATGGAGGCGAACTCGTTGCGGAGGTACTTCTGGATCACCGTCTCCATGTGCTCGGTGAGATCGGTCAGGCGGGCCTCGATGTGGCGCGGCTCGGTCCAGATGCGGTCGCTGATGAGCTGGGGGTCAAAGTCGGCCAGGTGCATGAAGGCGGCGAAGTTCTGGCCGAGACCGACGGGGTCGATCACGGTGAATCGCAGTTTGCCCGGCGGGAAACCGAGCAAGAGTCGGAGCATCGTGGTGCGGAGCAGGGAAAGACCGGCGGCCCGGCCTTCGACTGCGCCGGCGCCGCCGAACTGCACGAGCATCGAGCAGCGGTCGGGGATCTCCATCAGCGAGGGGAGCGGGATCTCCTTCGCGTTGGTCACGTGCAGGCGCGGGTCCTCGGGGATCGCGTCCTGGATGCGCTGCAGATCGAGCGTGAGCTGCCCCGCGGTGATGCACGGCGGGGTGGACGAGGGCGCGGGGAACTGCGCCAGCGGCGCGTCGGGCGTTGCGCCGGGCCAACGCATTGCGCCGGGGACGCTGAGGGCCTGCTTGCGGGCGTTCTCGAGCGCCGCCAGGGCGCTGATCATCCCCTCGATCCACTTTGTGCGGAGGGCTTCGAACGACGTTGCCTCGGTGCTGATCGCCTCGTCGCGCACGCGCTGGTGCTTCTGTTTGGCGTGCTGATTGGTCTCGCGGAAATCGGTATCGGCCTGCGCAAGGCGTGTGCGGCGGTCGGATTCGACCTTCGCCGCGGATTGTTCGCGTGATCGGGCGGCGTTTTCGAGGCGGACTTTGAGCGTTGCTTCGAGTTCCGCGCGTTTGCGCGTGTAGGCGGCGTTCACTTCGCCGACGATCGCGTCGCACTTACTCCGGGCCTGTTTCACTTCTTCATCGCGGGCGGTGCGGATGGCGAGCTCTTTCGCCTTGCGTTCGTCGTCGGCAACGCGGACGAGCGTGTCGGCGAGTCTCTCGGTGGTCAGCAGCTCTTTGGTGATCGATGCGCCGAGGGCCGTCACGCGGGCCTTCTGCTGGCGCCTGATCAGTTCACTGCCCACCGCGCCGACGGCGAGGCCCAGGAACCCCGCGGCGTACGAGGCCTCGGTGATCGCGCCGCTCTGCAGGTAGACCGCGCCGCCGGCGGAGGCGAGCCCGAGGAGCACGCCGTAGACCGCCGGGAGGGGCGAAACGAACGCTCGCGGTGCGCGAAGGTTGAGGAGCTGCGAGGCGTGATCGACGAAGGCCTGGGCCTGCTGATTGAACGACTCGGCGAGGGACTTTGACGAGAGTGCGTCCGTGCCGCCCGCGAGAGAAGCGATCTCCGCCGGTGCGACGCCCTCGGCCCACGGGCGCGGGGCTTTGCGAGATGGTCGGACAAGTTCCTGCAGTTCGCGTTCGACGCGCTGGGCGACAGCGCCGAGTTCGCTCATGCGGCGCTCGACCTCGGCCTTGATCTTCGCGAAGGCCGCCCCGGGCTTGTCGATGTTCGTGTCGTGCACGGTCTCGGCCATCCAAACCGCTTCCTGCATGGCCTTCTTGGCGGAGGCGACATCGGCCTCGCCGCGTTCGCGGAGCTGGCTCTTGTCGATCTCGAACTGGCGCTTGGATTGTTCGACCGCGTCGTCGGCGTCCTTGCGGGCCTTTGCGGCGGCGGCGTCGCACTCGTTGCGGATGGCCGTGAGCGTTGCTTCGAGGTTTGAGAGGGCGGTGGAGAGGGCGGTGCCGAGCTCGGCGTCGGCGCTGGTGAGGGTGGAGTTCAGGGCGTGGCGGGTGGAAGTCTCGGCTGCGGCGCGCTCGGCGCTGAGGCGGATGATGGCGCGGAGCGATTCCTTGCACGCGAGGGTGAGGCGACCTTCGCCCGTGCCCGTGTTGGGGCTGGTGGAAGCGACAGCGGCGGCGCGGGCGGCGCTGGGTGTTGCCATCGGGTTCGCCGCGCCTGGGCCCGTGCCCGCGGCGTCAGCGGTCTTTGTCACATGCTCGCCGGGCGGCATCGAGAATCTCCGAGAGGCGTCCCATGGCTCCGATGGCGGCGGAGGCTTTGCCGTCGATCGGGCTGAGGAACTCTTCCTCGAACTTGGTGCTTGCGGTGTCGTCCCAGTGCTGTTTCGCCTGCGCCCAGGCGATCTTCAGTTCTTTCAGTGCGTCCTTGATACGGGCTTGCGCGACGGCCGTGCTCATGGTTCGTCCCTCCGAGAGGGTGCGTTGGCCTGCGTGGATGATCCGGGTTGATTCGCGGCGCGGTGTTCATCGGTTGCGTGATCGGTCTGGTCGGCGTCGGGCTGTTCGAGCGTGTCCGCCCGCTCGCTGGAGTCGATCAGGCGGGCGTCGGTTTCGTCGAGCACCGCCGCCAGCGAGCCGGCGATGATCACGGAAAGATACCCGATCGGCAGGCTCAAAAGCACCTTTGCCCAGGGGCGGACCTGAAGAAACCACGAGATCGGCACCCGCACCAGCCCTTGGGACGGGTCGTTGGTGGCGATGAACTCCACGGTGCCGATGTAGATCCCCGTGTCGCGCGTGTCGGCCGGTCGTTGGTGGATGACGAACCAGTCGCGTCCATCGAGCACGCCCGGGGCGAGGGTGAGCGTCGGTTCCACGCCCGGCTGGCCATCGATGCCGGATGGTGGGAAGCCCGTTTGGCTGTGCCCCGCAAGCACATCAAAGGAACCGTCGGCGCACGTCGGCGGCAGCACGCGACCCGGGGCGCGGTCGAGCGAGACCGACCACGGACGCACGAGCGCCGGGTTGATGGGAGCGGAGGCGCGGGCTTGTTCGCTCGGACAGAGACGACGCAGACGCGCAAGCAGGTCGGGCATTTCTGTCTGCGCGGACTGATCGGCTTCGACAGCGACGGGGTCTTCGGCTGATGAGTCGGTGCCCGGTGTGCTTGGCGAATGGTCGTTTGTGAGCAAATCAACCGGTTGGTCGTCGCCGAGCGTTGCATCGAAGGCGTCGCCGATCGACGGGGCGCCCGATGTCGGCGGCTGTTGGCCGATCTGGGCGTATTCCTCGAGTCGGCGGATCATCGAGACGAGGCGAAGGCACGCCTGCACCATGTCGCGCTGGGCGACGTCGGAGAGGGCGGAAACAGCGCCGCGGTAAAGCGTGTACTCGCGGTCGAGGTGGACGAGCCACTTCTTCACCTCGCGGACCTTCTCCTCCGCGGTGGCGAGCGACTCTTTTGCACGTTCGAGGGCTTTGCGTTCGTCGACGCACGACGGGTCGTCCTGCATGCTGGAAAGTTGCTTCCGCAGCAGGTCGCTGCGGGCCTGGGCGATCTTCTGCTGGCGCACGCGGACTTGCTGCTGCCACCAAGGGAGTTGGTCGTGGCTGAGCCACGAAAGCGTGCGCTGGGCGGATGAATCGACCTCCGCCAGCGCGCCGTTGATCTCGGCGATGAAACGCTCGGCCGACCGCTTGAAATCGCGGAGCGCGTCGACGTTCGTGACATGGGCGGATTCGGACATGGTCGGCGATTGGGGTGTGCGGGCGGTTGTGGTCGAGCTGACGGTGATCGATTCCTGAACGATGAACCCGGAGGGTTGCGACTCCAACGCACGGCTCTGGAGAGCCGTGCCACCGAAGACCCGTCACCGCTGGTTCAGATACTCCTCGATCTTCTCGGCCTTCTTGATCAGCACCGGCACGTGCTCGGACGCCGCCTGGGTGAACCGGGCCAGCACGCGCATGGTCTGCTCGAACTCGAGGACGAACTTCTGCTGCTCCTGATCGCGCCAGGTCTGCCCAAGGGCCGAGAGGCGGCTGTTGAGCAGTTGCATCTGCCCTTCGAGGTTCTGTGTGAATCGGCGGAGGTCCTGCGCAAATCGGCGCAGCTCGGCAGGGTCGACAACGGCCTTGGACATGGCGGTGCTCCGTGGAGCGGTTTGACGCTCCGGCTAAGCGTACGTCCCCCGGGGGACTGGCCCGACCCTTTGTATTCATCCTCATCGGTCGGTCGGTCCGGGGTCCATACGCGGCGTGGGCGGCCGCGGTGCCTTCGTTCACCTGAGAATCTCATTGCCCGCCCCCGATGACCACCGAACCGGCCAGAAGCCCGATGGCACCGTGTGAACCTGGAGGGGTCGCACGGACCCGGGCGATCGTGCTGTGGACCGGGATTCGACCCCGCAAACCGGGGTTGGGAACGGATGAAAAGCCCACCCGCCGCCGCGGGCCTGACGCTTGCTATCCTGACGATCCCGCCCAGCGAAAACCGCGGGAATGCACCCCAGGAAACCGGAGATCACCATGGCCTCGTCCATCACGATGCAGAACGGCAAGCTCAACGTCCCCGATCAGCCCATCATCCCGTTCATCGAAGGTGACGGCACCGGGCCCGACATCTGGAAGGCCTCCGTCCGCGTGATGGACGCCGCGGTGAACAAGGCGTATGCCGGCAAGCGCAAGATCACCTGGCAGGAAGTCCTCGCGGGTGAAAAGGCCTTCAACAAGACGGGCAACTGGCTCCCTGAAGAGACCCTGACCGCTTTCCGTCGGTTCCTCGTGGGCATCAAGGGCCCGCTCACCACGCCCGTCGGTGGCGGCATCCGCTCGCTAAACGTTGCCCTCCGCCAGATGCTCGACCTGTACGTCTGTCTCCGTCCGGTGCGGTGGTTCAAGGGCGTCCCCAGCCCCGTGAAACGCCCGGGCGACTGCGACATGGTGATCTTCCGCGAGAACACCGAGGACATTTACGCGGGGATCGAAATGGCCGCGGGCACGCCCGAGGCGGCGAAGGTTCTTGCTTTCCTGGAGAAGGAGTTCCCCAAAGAGTTCAAGAAGGTCCGCTTCGGGTCCAAGGCCGCGGGCGATCAGTGGCAGGCGGCCCTCGAGGCCATCGGCGCGCCGAAGCGTGACAACCCGCTCATGGTGGGCATCGGCTTCAAGCCCGTTTCGTTCCTGGGCACCGAGCGTTTGATCCACAGCGCCATCGGCTACGCCCTGAAGGAAAAACGCCGCTCTGTGACGCTCGTGCACAAGGGCAACATCATGAAGTTCACCGAGGGCGCGTTCAAGGACTGGGGCTACGACGTCGCGGTGAAGTTCTTCCGCAATCAGGTCGTCACCGAGCGCGAGTCGTGGATCCTCGGCAACCGCGAGGCCAACCCCGCCCTCACCCCCGAGGCTAACGCCAAGATGATCGACCCCGGCTTCGACATGATGACCCCCGACCAGAAGGGCAAGATTGTCAAGGAAGTCGAAGGCGTCATGGCCTCCATCTGGGCGTCCCACGGCGACGGCAAGTGGAAGAAGATGCTCCTCATCAAGGACTCCATCGCCGATATCACCCTTCAGCAGGTCCTCACCCGTCCAAAGGACTTCGACGTCATCGCCTGCATGAACCTCAACGGCGATTACCTCTCCGACGCGCTGGCCGCCCAGATCGGCGGCATCGGCATCGCCCCGGGTGCAAACATCAACTACGTCACCGGGCACGCCATCTTCGAAGCAACCCACGGCACCGCGCCCAAGTACGCCAACCTCGACCAGGTCAACCCAGGTTCGGTCATCCTCAGCGGCGAGATGATGCTCCGCTATATGGGCTGGGGCGAGGCCGCGGACCTGATCATCAAGGGCATGGACGGCGCCATCAGCGCCAAGACCGTGACGTACGACTTCGAGCGGCTGATGAAGGCCGAGGGTGATACGGGTGTGACGAAGGTCAAGTGCTCGGAGTTCGCCGACGCGGTGATCAAGCACATGTGACTTCACCCCCCTCACCGCTCGGTTCGTCCGCCAGTCGATCTTTCGATCAGAACGCCGCGATCATACCTGGCCGCGGCGTTTTTCTTCGCGCTGCTCGCCCGGTTCGTGACCGCTTCATCCCCGGTGCATCTGAGCCTTCCGAACACGGTCAGCGCGGCGCAAACCCCGGCAACCCACTGAGGCCGAATCACGGAGAATCCCTTGCTCATCAGACAAGCGACACACAGCGACGTGCCGGCGATCCTGCCGATGGTCCAAGAGATCTGCGAGATGCACGAGCGCCGAGATCCCGAGCGTTTCCGTGTCAAGGCCGATGTTCTGGAGATGTACGCGCAATGGCTCCCGAAGCGGATCGAAGACCCGCGCAGCGTGCTCCTTGTTGCCGAGCTGCCCGGCATCGAAGGTCTTGCTGGTTATGTCGTCTGCACGATCGAACCCGAGATCCCCATCTTCTGGGTTCCGGAGTGCGCTTGGGTTCACGATATCTTCGTCGTCCCCTCCGCCCGCAAACACGGCCTCGCGGCCGCCCTCCTCCGCGAAGTCATTCGACGCTACACCGCGATGAACATCCGCCAAGTCCGCTTACACACGGGCACCTTCAACCAGGACGCCCGCGCGTTCTTTCAGCGTCAGGGCTTCCGCACCAGCGTGGTGGAGATGCTGCTGACACTGCCCGACGGTGCGAACCCAACCACAGGGGCTTGAGCAACCGAGCGTTCCGATTCGCCAGCCGATTCCGTCCTTCCCCCGCACTCAACCTGCCGCGCGTTGCGCACCCTTCGCGCAAGACGAGCTCAACCACACGACAGTCGATCAGACAGAAGAAAGCACCGAGGCCCATCGCAGGCCTCGGTGCTCACACATCGAATCGTCTTGATTCGGCGGGCTTTGATTCTGCCCGTCCGGATGCTCAAAGTCACGCCGGGTGAATCACGCCCGCCGCCGCCGACCCGCGACCAGCCCGCCCAGGCCAAGCACCGCCATCGCGCCGGGCGTGGGGACCGTGAAGGTCACCGAGGCCGACTGACGCGCCGAGAGGGCCGAGGTTGAAAAGTTGTAGTTCCCGCCGATGCTGTTCACCATCGTCGCGTAGCGGAACGCGCCCTCGAACGACACCGTGACATCACGCACGGCATCCTGCATATCGTGCCCTTGCGTCCGCGGCACAAAGACCAGGTGGTACAACGCGTACCAGGGTGACATGCCCCCCGTGGTGCCGAAGTTGGTCGGGGCCGAGCCGCCCGAGGTGCTCAGGGCACCGCGCTGACCGGTCGCCGCAAGGATCACCGCCGAGCCGCCCGACGTCGTGATGAAGCCGTTGGCGGTGTTCGTCCCCGTGGCATACGGGTTGTCGGTCGGCGTTGTTGAGCCCGAGGCGTTGCCGGTAGCGCCGTTGTAGTTCGAGCCCGAACTGAGGAACCCGCGATAGTTCGCAACGCGCCCATCGGGCGAGCCGCTCATCGCTGTGCTGGAGATCAAACCCCGCATGGTGCCCGTCGCGTCCGAGACGCCGCGCTGCATCGCCATGGCCGGCGAGGTCCACAGGGTGTTGGTCACGTTCGAGATCGAGTCGTTGTGGCTGAAGCGTGAGTTGGGGTTGGCGGTGTTGCCGCCGCCGCCGAAGGCCGCCACGCCGTAGTTGCCCAGGCTCGTCGCCCCGCCCGTAATGCCCACGCGGGCGATCAGGGTGATGCCCACGGCGGTGGCCGTCGGACCCGGGAGCAGGGCGTTGGTGCCGTAGTTCACGCCCATCGCCGCCAGGCGCGGGTCGTTATCCAGAACCAGTTCAACACCCCACTGGGCCGTTTGCGCCAGAGCGCCCGAAGTCAGACCCGCGGCGGAAACAAGGCCGATCAGCAGATTGCGTTTCATCTCTCTTCTCCCTTTGTTTGGTACTCGCGAACCTTCGCCTTCACTCGCACAGGCACCGTGGCGGTGCTCAGAGCCGGAAGTGCAGGGCCACGAAAAGATCAACACGACAAGAGAACCTACCCCACCGCGACGCAAGAACCCGCAAACGCGACAATCAAGCCCAGCCCATGGGTTGGTCTGTGCGGATCGCGCGGGCTGAAACATCGGTTGAGCGTGTTCTCGGGCGGTTCAGCGGCACTTCGCCATGGAAGCACCGCAGCGTCAATGTCCGGACAAGCCGGGGTTCACGAGGGGCACCGATCGACGGGAACGCTCAGGATTGCGCAGGGTCGAGGAAGCCGCGACGATTGATGGTGGACGATCGGAAGCGGGGTCGACCGGGCAGGCAGCATTGACCGGCACGAAGCGAGCACGGAACGGCACGTGCGGGAGGCCGCGAGACAAAAAAGACAGGGACCCCGCTTTCGCGAGGTCCCTGGGTGAAGCACAGTGATTGCTTCTGCGGATCACTTGATCACGCGTTCATCGACCGTGAGGTCGATTAGGCGCGACGACGGCGACCGGCGACCAGACCACCGAGGCCCAGGAGGGCCATGGCACCCGGGGTCGGGACCTGGAAGGTGATCGAAGCGTTCTGCTGGCTGGACAGCGACGAGGTCGTCAGGGTCCAGTTACCGGCAGCCTCGCCCGTGTTGTTGCCGTAGCGGAAGAAGCCGGAGAAGTTGACGGTCACGTTACGGGTGACGTCAACGACGCCGCCGTTGTTGGCGCGGGGGACGAAGACGAAGTGGTAGAGGGCGTACCAGGGCGAGTTGGCGCCGTTGGTGCCGTAGTTGGTGAAGTTGGGGAGCGGGTCGCCCGTGCCAGCATCGCTGGAGGGGACGCCGGCGCGCTGGCCGGTGACCGCGAGGATCACGCCCGAGCCACCCGAGGTCCCGATCCAGCCGTTACCGTTGTTGGTGCCGGTGGTGTAGGGGTTGTCGGAGGGGGTCGTCGAACCGGTCGCGTTCGCGGTCGCGCTGTTGTTGTTGCTGTTGCCGCTGAGCAGAGCGCGGAAGTTGGCCGAACGGTTGTCGGCAGTCTGGGGAGAGTTGGCAACGTTCATCAGGCCGCGCTGGGTGCCCGAGCTGTTGGCCACGCCACGCTGGAAGGCCAGCGAGGGCGAGGTCCACAGAGCGGTGGTCTGGTTGGAGATCGCGTCAGTGTGGCTGAAACGCGAGTTCGGGGCGGTGGACGAACCACCACCACCGATGGCCGCGATGCCGTAGTTACCGAGCGACGCGGGGCCGCCGGTCACAGCAACGCGAGCCAGCAGGGTGATACCGACAGCCGTAGCGGTCGGGCCCGGGAGGAGGGCGTTGGTGCCGTAGTTGATCCCGAGGCTCGCGAGGATCGGGTCATTGTCCAGAACAAGCTGGACACCGTACGTAGCCGTCTGACCCTGGACCGTCGAGGCCAGGCCAGCAGCCGCCACAAGGCTCATCAAAACAGTGTTCTTCACGTGCTTCTCCTTCTTCCTACCAATGAGGGTTCAAGATTGCCGCAGAAATGCGACGACGACCCCATGAACATACCCCACGGTGCAACCCTGTCAAGGGAAGTCGTCAAAATCCGCAGAAGAACAGCACCAAGTTTCTGTAAACCCGGGCAAGCTGGAGCACCCATTTCCCGCGCTGATAGAGCAAAAAATAAGGGTAAACTCTGATTGCCAAACTCACCGGGTGTTCGACAAATCCCCCAAGTTGACACTCTCAACCCTGATGACGCCGTCAGATCCCCGCATTGGGTGGATTGTCCAAGACTCACGAACGGAACTCGATCGAATCAGGCTTGGCGAACTGTTCACGATCACCGGCGGTGATGGCAACCAGCGGGAATCAGAAAACGTGTGACCGACGTACGAAAGGCCTGTATTTGACGTGAAAAACAGGCCCTTTTCGTGAACGTGCACCGCCTGAACCCCCGGCGGGAGGCGGAGAACGCGGTTCAAACGGCTGTTCCACATGGAAATCGCCGGGCGACCCGATTCCAGCACCGAAAAGCCCTCGTTCCACTCGGAAATCAGCGTCTGAGGCGGGGGTGACAAGGTTTCGAAAGACCCATCGAGCGGGCGGTCACTCGAAACTGCGCTCCGCATCAGTGCCGGCTGCTGCGGCAGCGTTGCGTTGTAGAGCTCCAACGTGTGCTCGGCGGGGCCGAGGTCGAGGCTGCTGGCGGTTTGTGCGTCGTGGGCTGGGGGGTTGTTGCCCGGTTGATCGCCATCGGCGATTGGCGGTGTCGGAACGGGCGGGATCGCGACGCGTTCGATGCGGACGCGGTTCTTGCGCACGACGCATTGCGCCAGTTCGAGTCCGGAGAAGCTCAGCACGGGCCAGCGGATGGGTTCGTGCGTGCTGTCGAGCTCTTGGAATGTGCCGTCACGGGTTCGGCGGGCGAGGGACCAGCCCTGGGCTGGGTCGGTGCGGTAGGCGAAGAAGAGATCGCCGCGTGCGGAGAGCACCGCGTTGCTGGCGGCGAGCCACGGCACGTGCTGGTCGCTGCGCACCAGCCAGGTCACGCGCGCGGTGGTCCAGCGGACGAAGCCGATCCATCGCGAGCCGTCGGGGCGGGGCCATTCGATGAGGAAACCCTCGTCGGTGCAGGAACGCCCGAGGAGCACGCCGTGGGGAATGGGCTCGTCGCCCGCTGGCTGCATGTCGGGTTCGATCGGTTGCGTTGCGGGGATCTGGATTGGTTGCTGAGCACGATCGAGTTGCTCGATCACGATGCGCGAGGGGTCGTCTTGCGCGATGGTGACGATCCGCGGGACGGCGGCTCCGGGGAGCGGTGCCGGGGCGAGGCGGAGTTCATCGACGGGCGGCGAGCCGAGACGGAAAGCGATGTACTTCCCGTCGGGTGAGATCAGCGGCAGAGAAAGCCCGTCCGTCCGGAAATCGCCCAGTGTTTGCGTGGTCAATCGCGGGGCTGTTGCGACCGGCTCCGCATGTGTGTTGCTGGTCGTGGGCTTGACGAAGGCGCGGGGCTTGGACGGATCGACGCCTGTAGCGATGTAGGGGCTGATTCGGCCGGCGGGCTCGATGCGTTCGGTGACGCAGCCCGGGGCGATGATCGATGAAGTGAGAAGCAGAATCGCCGCCGATGAACGCGGTACGCCGGGGCTGTTCTGGCTGCGTCGCTTCGGCGTCATGGTTGGTTGATTGTTGATCGGCGCGGCGTGCTGATCGAGCGTGGTCGAGGTTGGGCGGAGAAGAAAACACGGCCCGGTGAAGGGCCGTGCGGTGGTGCGTGCGTTGGGGGAGGCAATCGGATCAGGGGGCGGGGATTTCGATATTCGAGGGCGAAGAGCCGACGGGGGTCGAGTTCGTTGCGGGCTTGTCGGGCTTGTCGGTCTTGTTCGCGGGGTCGACCGGTGCGGCGTCGGTGGGCGACTTGGGCACGTCGAGCTCGCTGCGGAGTTCCTTCAGGCGTTCGCGCTGCGGGGTGTTGATCTTGTCGCTCTCGGTGCGGTTGTTCACGACGATGGGCGTGACGAAGGCGACCAGTTCGGTGGTGGTCTTGACGTTCTCGATGCTTGTGAAGGGTGCGCCGAGGAGGGGGATATCGCCCAGGAGCGGGATCTTGCGTTTCACCTTGGAGTCTTCGGTGCGGATGATGCCGCTGACGACGATGGTCTGCCCGTCGGCGACGATGGCCTGCGTGGTGGTTTCGCGTCGGTCGACGATGGCGCCGCCGAAGAGCGTGTTGCCCGGGGTGATGGAGGAGAGCTGCAGGTTGACCTTCAGGTCGACGTCGCGCTCGGGGGTGATGCGCGGGCGGACGCGGAGGGAGATGCCCACGGCGCGGTAGTCGAAGGTCTGGGTGATGTCGCCGTTGTTGTTGGGCTGGCTCTCGGAGATGAAGGGGATGTCTTGTCCGTCGAAGAACTCGGCCTCCTGGTTGTCGCCGGTAAAAATCTTCGGCTCGGAGAGGATGCGGACGTTGGTGGTCTGGGCGAGGGCCTGGAGCAGGACGTTGACGTTGACGCCGATGTTGAGCACGGAGGTATCGAAGAGGCTGGGGAGCAGGTCGGTCTTGCTGCCTGTGATGTTGGAGGTGTTGTTGGTGCCGATGGCGTTCTCGCCGCGGGTTGGGTTGATCACCGAGTTGCTGAAGCGGGCGCCGAGGGCGGTTGCGTCTTCGCCCGAGAGTTCGACAACGACCGCGGCGATCAGGACCTGGCGACCCGGGCGGTCGAGGCGTTCGATCATGTTGATGATCGATTTGCGGTACTCGGTGGGGGCCATGACCATCAGCGCGTTCTGACGGTTGATCGGCACGATGCGGGCCTTGCCCACGAGGTTGCTGCTGCCGGCGTTGTCGGTGGGGACGCGGGCACGCGACCACCAGAACTGGAGTTGGTTCGCGGCGGAGTTGGCGTTGTTTTGGGTGTTTGTGCCGCCGTTGGTTCCGGTGTTGGAGGTGTCCTGCGCGAAGGGCGATGTGCCGGCCTGTTCGCTGGAGAGGGAGGTGTCGGTCCGGCGGATGCTCGCCAGCGTGCCTTCCTGCGCGAGCAGGGCGTTGAGCTGCTCGGCGAGGTCCTCGGCGGTTGCGTGCTTCAGCTCGATGATCTCGGGCAGACCGGTGGAGAGCGGCTGGTCGAGATCTTCGATGATCTTGTCGATGATGGCCATGTTCTCGGGGCTCTTGCTGAGCACGACGAGGCGGCCGGCCTCGGGGACGGCCTGGAAGGTGAACTGACCGGCGAGGCGCTGGACGGTGGAGGCGCTGGCGCTGGTTCGTCCGCCGCCTTGACCGGTGGCGGCGGTGCCGGTGCCGAACATGCCATCGAGGACGGCCTTGAGCTTGATCGGGTCGGTGTTCTTCAGTTCGTAGACGCGCGGGACGACCACATCATCGTCGAGCGGGAGGTCCCACTCTTGCTCAATCTGGCGGGCGATGCTCTGGATGGAATCCGCGTCGCCCAGCACGGTGACGGAGTTCTGCTGCGTGTTGCTGGTGACGAGCAACGAGCCCGCGGCGGCGGTTTGACCGCCGGCCTGTCGGCCCTGGTTGCCGCCACCACCGCCGCCCTGGTTGAAGCGACCGCCACCGCCACCCTGGTTGCCGCCCTGACCGGGGAAGCGCGCACCGCCCTGGTTGCCACCTTGCCCGGTGCGGGCGGTGCTGGAGTAGAGATCGCGGATGTTCTGGGCGATGAGTTCGGCGTCGGTGTAGCGCAGTCGGAAGGTCTGTGTGACGGGAGCGGCGGCCTGCGGGCGGTCGAGCTCGGTGATCACGCGTTCGAGCCGCTGGAGGATGATGATCGGCCCGGTGATGAGGACCTGGTTGCTCTCGGCGTCGGTGGCGAGCTTTGCGTAATCGGGGATGGAGTTCTTGATCACCTCGCTGACGTTGGCGGCGGAGGCGTGCTTCAGGGCGAAGATCTTCTGGGCGATGGAGCCCAGATCGGTGCGGGTGAGGGTTGAGGAGGCGGGGCCGATGACGGGGACGGACTGACGGTCGATGTCGGCCTGTCCGCGGAGGAAGATGATGTCGCCGTTCTCAATGACGGCGATGCCGCGTTGTTGCAGGGCGAGGAAGACCAGGTCAAGGGCTTGCTTGCGGGGGATGGGCTTATCGGAAAGAACCGTGACGGAAAGACCCAGCACCTCGGGCTGAGGCAGGACGACCTTGCCCGTGGTCTCGGCGATGAAGGTGAGCATCTGGCGGAGCTGGACCTCGTTGAAGCTGAGCTTGATCGGTTCGCCCTCGTCGACGCGGCGACCCATGGAATCGGTGGCGGGTGCGGTGTTGGTGCCGACGGAGGCGGGAGGTGCGGGCGTGGCACCGACGACGCGCGAAGGGGCGGTTGCGCCGCCGGGCGTGGTGGTTGCGGGGGCGGTGGGCGGAGCGTCGGGTGATTGCGGCTGCGCGAACGCGAGGCTTGAGATGATCGAGCCGGCGAGGGAGGCGAGCAACATCGGGCGGGTGCGGGTCATGTGGGCGAAGCTCCGTGGTCGGATCGAAAGAGCGATCGGTGGTGCGCGGGTGAGCGGGTGCGGATCGATCAGGAAGTTGAAGGTTGATCGAAGCGGCGAAGAGAGCGGCTAGGCCTCAGGTCGGTTGCGCCGCGGAGGGCGGGGGCGGGGGGTCGGTGTGTTGCGGGTCGTTGTTGGGCGGAGCGGGTGTGGAGGGGACCGCGGGGGCGGATTGGAGCGGTTGGCCGGGCTGGATGATCACGGGCACGTCGGGGTTGATCGGAACGACCTGCGCCGGGACGGGCTGGCCTTGGGTTGGTTGGCCTTGTGTCGGTGCGGTGGACGGCTCGGCGGGGGTTGGGGCGGGCGATCCGTTGGGCGCGGGCTCGGTCTGGGGTGCGTCGGGCGGATTGCCGTTGCCGTTGCCGGGTGTGAAGCCCGGAGCGCCGGGGGGTGGGCCGCCGGGTGGTGGGGGCATGGGCCCGCCCTGCGGTGGTTGTCGAGTTGAAAAAGATGAGGACGAGGATGATGACGACGAACCCGGGCGTGACGACAGGAACGACGAGGGCACGACGGAATCGCTCTTGAACGAACTGCCCGAGGTGAGGATGTCTTTCGAGCGTTCGAAGAGCGTGATATCGAACTCGGCGCCCTGCCAGCGGACCTTCGCGCCCCACGGGGGGTTCACGGAGATCACCGAGAGGTTCGCGTCGGAGGTGTCATTGACCTTCAGGCGGCGCCCGTCGCGGAACCAGGCGGAATCGTCGTAGATGGCGACGAGGTCGGACCCGCCGTAGACGCGCGGGGTGACGCGGGGGGTGTCGGGCTGCTTGGGCTTGAGGGGGTAAAAGGGCGAGCGGGCGGCGACGCGTTCGCCGGCGAGTTTCAGCGTGTTTTCGGCTCGCGTGATCTCGTTCTCGCGCTCGGCCTTGCTGGGCGCGGTGAAGTCGGGCTTGGTGACGGGGGTGGTCGCGGCGTTCAGCACGGGCAGCGAGACATACACCACCAGCACGAGGGCCAGGAACAGGGCGCAGGCGGCGATGACGCCCAACGGAGCGGCGAGCATGAGCGCCCGCAGTGAACCGATGAAGCCGAGTGATTGCCTCATCGGGCACCTCCTGTGCTGCTGCTGCTGGATGAGCCGATGTCGGTGGCGGCGGCCGCGGGCTGAGCGGGCGCGCCGGGCTGACCCTTGGAGGGGAACCACGACTCGACGGTGAAGGTGATGCTGAGGGTGCCTTCACCTTCGCTGGTGCGGGCGTTGTCGCTGAGTTTGCGGGCCTGCACGCTGGCGACCGAGTGAACCTCGGGGGCGATTTCGAGTTCGCGGAGGACGTTCATAAGCGTGGTGGTGTCGCAGTCGATCTGCCACTCCATCGAGACGCGGTCGAGTTTCGGCGGCGCTTCGCCCGTGATTGTCCGCGGCGCGGGGGTCACGGTCGGCAGCGGGCCCGGGGCCTTCGCGGCCCGGCGACGCTCGTTGAGTGTGTACTGGCGGACGATCTCTGACAGGCGACGGTCGAGGGCGGCCTGCGGGTCGCTGCCGCTGGCATAGGGCTTGAGTTTGCCCAGCGCCACGATGTTGCGCTCGATCTCGGCCCGGCTTTGCTTGAGCTGGTCGGCCGTCGCGACGGCGGATCGCAGGCGGCTTTCCGCCTGGTCGGCCTTCGCGTTGAGTTCGGCGGCCTTGTCCAGCAGCGGCGTGACGGCGAAGTAGCCGATCAGGAAGACCACGAAGACCGCCAACCACTTGCCGGCGCGGGGGAGCGTGTTCCAGCGTTCAATGAGTGACATCACGACTGCCCCCCAGACGACGCTTCGCGCATCCGCTGCTGACACTTCGCCGCTTCGTCGCGCAGCCGCTGCTTCGTGGATTCGTCGAGCCCGGGCTGCTGCGACGCGGCCCGGCGGGTGGTGAACTCACGCATCGCGCTGGTTCGGTCGAGCTTGGCGATCTGCTCGTCGCTGATCGGCGAGGGCGGTGCGGCGGCGGTCTTGGTTGTTTCCGCTGGTGCGGGGGTCATGCCGCCGCCACCGTTTCCGCCTCCACCTCCTCCACCGCCGCCGGGTGGGCTGGTGTTGCGATCGGTGCGTCCGCGGTTGCTCTCGTTGTTGTTGGAGTTTCGACGGCCGGTCTGGTTGGTGTTGTTCCTGCCCGAGTTTGAGTTTCGACCCGTGCTGGTGGTTTCACCGGAGGCGGTGGTGGCGCTTTCGGCGGCGGTTTTGTTGACCTTCGCCAGCGTGGCGGCGTCGGCGTTCATGGCGAAGGCGGGCTTGGCGACCTTGGCCGTGAGCTCGAAGCGGACGGTGCCTTGGGCGGTGTTGTTGGGCGTGGCCTTGGCGTCTTCGAAGACCACCGACGTGCCGAGCTTGGCGCGCCATTCGGTGACGGTTTCGATGGTGTCGGCCGTGCCGGTGATCTGCAGGGGCTTGTTCACGTCGAGGGTGACGGACTCGATCTGCACGCCCTTTGGCGCGGTGCCGACGATCTCGGCAAGGACCTTGCTCATGGGCCAGCGGCGTTGAAGTTGAAAGGCGTAGGCGTCGGCCTCGCGTGCGGTGGTGAACAGGGCCGGGTCGGGCGCGCCGGGGCCCTGCGCCTTGTGTTCGATGATCGACCAGCGGGCGTACGCCGCCCACAGCGGCACCAAAACGGCGATAACCAACAGGATGATGATCGCCGCGGCGCAGCGTGCGGGCGTGGCGAGCCAGATGATCAGCCTCTCAAACGGGTTGCCCTTGGAGCCGGGCGGATCGAAGGTCATCGCGTGGAGCGGAGCTTCGGAGGCGTCGGCCTTGAGGGCCGCCGCGGCCGCCCCGAGGGCGAGTGCGTAGGTCTCGATCCAACCCGATTGCGCGGGGATCCCCCCCACGATCGGGCTGACACCCGACCGCGCGGGGGAGACAACCAGCACGTCGCGGAGGGCGCCGTCGGGGAGGCTCGGCGCCTGCACGCCGAGCGATTCCGCGGTGTCGAGCATCGCTTCACGCACGCTCGTTCGCCATGCGGCTTCGTCGCCCGCGTCGTCGCGCAGGACGCGCAGAACCGGGTTCTGTTCTTCGCCGGTTGCGCAGAGCACGATCGTCCCCGCGCCGTGACCGATCGGGCCTTCGATCCACGCGCCGATGCCGCTGGCTCGCCCGGTCACGCGCATCGCCCACGCGAGGGCGACCTGCGCCGGGATGTAGCTGTTCACTTCACCAACCGCGTCCAACGTCGCGACCCGGTCGGCGTGGTCCTGCACCCAGGAGGCCACACCCGCAGCGCCAGCTGAACCTTCGCTGGTCCGCACCAGACCCGCGGCCCGGCGGTGCGGGGGCACCGTGCCCGCGTGCGCTTCACTTAGCAACGCCAACGCGCCCGACAATGCTTCGGGCGGCGCTTCGGGGTCGATCGAGCCCGTCGGCAGCGACCGCCAAGTGCACGACGCGCCGGGGAGGACGCCAACGATCAGGTCCCCCGCTGGCGATTCACCCTTGCCCGCGCCGCGACCCGCCGCACCGGTCTTGCCCGAAACTTCGATGGTCCGGAACGACTCGATCACCAGCGGCTGCTCGCCCGCCTTGCCCAGGCGTAGCACCACAAGGGCCAACTTCTCGCCCGCGCGGGCGATGCCCGCGGCCTTGGTCGGTCGCTTGACGGTCCCGGCGGTCTTGTTTGCGTTGCTCTGCGTCATGCGTTGGGGCTGTCGATCGTGGTCGTGTGTCCGGGGTTCTCTATCCTGCCGTGCGACGATATCGAATCTTGCGGTTGTCGGTCTTGATGGTCTGCTGATCGCGGAGATTGTGGATTGCTCAAGATGCGTCAAAGGCCCCCGCCCAGCGGTCATCGGTTGGTTATTCCGTCTCGAACGCTAGCGGATGCGGATGGAGTTGATCGTCACGGGGACAGTCGAACGATCGAGTTCGACCTGCATTTCAACCAGCAGGCCCGTATTGTCGTCGCGACCCAGAACGGTCATGGTGAAGACGTTGGAACGGGCGGTGAGGTACGAGGCGAGGTCGGCCACACTGGCGTTGCTGAGCCCCGCCACGTCGAGCAGATCGACGACGCTCGCGACGTTGCCGTTGGATTGATCTCGGAAGGCCTTCACCGCGTCGGCGATGGAGGGATCGAGGCGGAGGAGATACTTGAAGGTGTCCTCGTGGCAGGTGTTGAAGTTGAGCTTGCCGGGGGAAACGCCGGAGTCGTCGCCGATCGACGCGCCCTCGTAGAGCAGGCGGAGTTGTTCGCGGGTGAGGTTCTGCACCGTGCGGAGCGTGCGGTCGTTGGGCGCCACCGTGTTGACCATCGTGCTCAACGGCGTGCGGATGAAATCCTCCATCGTCAGCGAGCCGGACTGAGCCGCGAGCGTGACGACCTGCGCCTGGGTTGAGTCAATCCCTGCGGCTTTCATGATCTCTGACGAACTGGCGGTGGTCAGGTCGATCCGCGCCTCGCCGGTCAGGCTGTACCCGCCCGCGGTGCTGGCGGCGGTGACATAGGCCGACCAACCAAGATCGACCGTGCCGGTGTTCGAACTGCTCGGGGCCGCGTAGGAACTCGAAGCCGCTGAGGCCTCCACCGGATCCACCACGCCGTCGTAGTTCGCGTCCAGCCCGCGCACATACTCGGGCAGAACACCCTCGACCATGCCGAGTTCCGCCAGACTGCGGATCGGGGCGTTGCGCGGACGGAAGGAATAGTCCAGCGAGCCGTAGGTCTCGACCTCCGCCCCGCCGTCCTGCGGCTCGTCGTCGCTGTCGATGTAGTCCAAAATCGCCGCGGCCATGTCGGTGGTCATGTTGGAGAGCAACATCAGATCATCGGCGGTCATCTTGTTGATGTTGATCTTCGCGCCGGCGTCGGCGGGGCCCTGCACGGGCTGGGCGTTGATATCGCCGTGAAAGACGCGATAGGTCGCGCCGAGGGTCTGCCCGTCGGATTGCTCGGCCAGTGAGGCGAGCAGGTCCGCCGCACCCGATGGGTTCGTGCTGATGGTGTCGTTCTGCAGGCGGTTGATCACCAGTTCCACCGCGCCGCGGGCGGCCCAGAAAGCCCGCACGCGGGCGATGGCCTCGCGCCCGGTCGCCGCCTGCGCGTACGCGGTGCCCTGCAGCGCCAGCAAAATAAGCGTGGCGATGCCGATGGCCCAGACGACCATCGCGATGGCGAAGCCGGCGTTTCGGCGCGTGCGATGAATCGGCGCGGTGCGTGAAGCCAGCGTGACGGGGTTGTCGATCGTGGGTGTGGAAACGCGCACGACCCCGGTCGTCCTGCGGGCGTTCTTTCGGTTGCGTACGAACCGACCGCGCGGCCCACCACCGCCGCCACCACCGCCTCCCCCGCCACCGCCGGGTGGACGGTTGCCGCCGCCGCCGTTGCCGCCATTTCCGCCACCACCGGGGATGATGATCGGCTGCCCGTTGCCGTTGCCCGGGCCACCGCCGCCGGGCGGGCGGTTGCCGCCGCCCTGACCACCTTGACCATTGCCCGGCGGGCGACCGGGGCCAACGCCACCGCCCGGGTTGCCGCCCGGACCGCCTGGGAAGATACCTCCGCCGCCGGGGTTGGTGTTGTTGTTATTGCCGGGCGTTGTCGGTGTGGTTGGTGTTGTGGGGTTCTGCGTGCCGGTGGAGGTCGGCGTGGTGGGCAGGTCCTTGGGAATCGGCGTGCGGTCGATCGCCACCACCACACGGGCGGTGGATCGCACCTTGGACGTCACGCCGCCGCCCTCGGCCGTCACGGTCACGCGCACGGCGTGCGGGATTCCGTCATAGTCCGAATCCCACTGCGAGTCCCACGCCTCACCCGCGTCGGTGGCTTCGACACTCATGCCCACAATGCCCGTCACCACGGGTGAAGCAACGCCGCCGGAATCCAGGTAGTCGTCCGGGTACGGATCCTCGCGCTTCCAGAGCGACTGCACATCTTCGCCCGCGTCGGGGTCGGGCCTCACGCGGTACTGCACCTCGTGCACGGGGCTCTCGGCCCGCTCGCCCATCGGTCGAACCGAACGCAGCGTCGACACGAGCATCAGCACGTCGTCGTAGACACCCACCGCCTCGCCGCCGGTGTTTGCGCCGCCGCCGTCGGGGGTGAGCAAAAGACGCACCCGTGACGCGTCACGCTCACGTGTCAGACGGTGCAGGTCCTTCGCGACGAGTTGTGCCGCGGCGTACGCACGCGAGAAAGCCTCCTGCCTCGCGGCGCTGGAGTCCTTGCTCTTCAGCGCACGCAGAATCACCACGGTCGTCGCGCCGGCGATCAGGGTGATGATCACCGAGGCGACGATGACCTCCACGAGTGTGAAGCCGCGGCGCGTCATTGCAGTCGCTCCGGGGCGGTTGCGGGCTTGCGGTCCGGGTCGGCCTCGCCGCCGACCTTCGGCGCCAGGAACGTCTCGATGACCACCTTGTCACCGCGTCCGCTGGGTTCGGTCCATGAGATGGTGACCTTGACGGTGTAGGGCTCGCCACTCTGCCCGCCCGAGATATCGGTCTGATACTGATACTGCTGGAACGGTGCGTCGCACGGGCCGCTCATCTTGTAGCGTTTGGCGTAGTCGTCGCCGCCGCGCATCAGCACGAGGTTGAGTTGTTCATCCGCGAGCATGGCGGCGGTCTGCAAGCGTTCGCCCTGGCTCTGACTGCCGATGGCGCGGGCCGTCAGCCCGATGATCACTGTCAGCGCGATCCCCAGCACCACCGCCGCGACGATCGCGTCGATCAACGCCACGCCGCGGCTCGTCCTTACTCGGGTTGATCGGTTCAACGAGAGCATCACCACGCCTGCTCCCTTCGCCCCGCGGCGTCCAGATCCTCTCCGCGCGCCGCCATCGGACGAACCTGCCGCGCATCGCTCAAGGGCGTTGACCGCGCCGCCGTCGCTTCGCTGGTCAGATCGATCTGCACACCCGGGACGATCTCCGCCCGCGCCGCGCTGATGGCCCCGCCCGCACGCCGGAGCACCACGCAGATCGAGGGCCTCGTTTGCCCCTGCGGCAGTTCCAGTCGGATCGGCTCGCCGCTGGCCCCCGCGCCGAGCGCCGGCAGCGTCAGCGGCCGACCGTCGATGATGATCGAGGCCACCTCGGCCGACGAAAGACGAACCGGGCGAACCAGCGGCATGAGCTTCCACTGCGTGCCGATGGAATCGGCGCTTGATTTCGTTGTTGTCGCGCCGGTTGCGCTCGATCCCGCTTCGCTGGGGTCCATCCCGCCCGTCAGTTCGTGCGGCTTGGTCCAGAGCGAAATCTCCTGGCTCTTCGGGTCATACTCCAGCGCCGCCGACTGAGCACCCAGCACGCCGCGCTGCCCGAGCGTCGAGAGCAACTGTCGCACGTTCTCCGCCTCGATCCGAAGGGCGCGGTCGGCGCCGCCGATCATCCGAGGCAGGATCACCCCCGCCAGCGCCACGATGATCACGATCACGACGATGACCTCGACCATCGTGAACCCCGCGCGGCGGAGCACCGCGATCGGAGGAACCGACCGCCGCCTCACCACAAAGTTCCCACGCACGATCGCCCGCATCGCCCATCGTCCCTTCGCTGCGCATCACCCCGCGCCCCGCAATCCGCCTCATGGCTTGATGATGTCCGCGTTGTCGCCCTCGCCGCCCTGCTGACCGTCCGCGCCGTAGCTGAGGATGTCAAAGTCCTTGTTCTTCTGCCCCGGCATCACCAGCACAAAGGGCTTGCCCCACGGGTCGAGCAGGTCTTCACGCTTCTGCAGGTAACTGCGGTACTTGTCCTCGGGTACGTCGCTGGGCCGATCCACCAGGAACGACAGATCGCCCCCCGGCGGCGGCGCACCGACGTCCGCCATGTACAGCGATACCTGCTGGGCGATCGTGCTTGCGGTGGCTTCCGCGGCCGCCCGCTTGCTCTGCCCGACGCGACCCAGCACGCGCGGCGCGACGATCGCCGCCAGCACGCCGATGATGATCACCACCACGATGATCTCGACGATCGTGAAGCCGCGCCCGCGGCGGTTCAGCCCACTCAACCGACCCCGCGTGCTGTTCATCTGTGCATTCATGTTCATCACTCCCGAGTGTCTTCGTGTCTTTCGTGTTCGGAACAGTCAATCCACCCTCATCCGCTCAACCACAACTTACGCCTTCGAAGCGATGTCCTGCAACTGCAGCATCGCCAGCAGAATCGCCATCACCACAAACCCCACCACGCACGCCAAAAACACCACCAGCACCGGCGGCAACACCGTCGTGATCACCTTCACGCGCGTCTCCGTCCGCCCTTCCAGAGAGCCCGCCGCCTGACCGAGCAACTCGGGCAGCTTGCCCGACCGCTCACCCAAACTCACGATCTGCACCAGCAGCGGCGGGAACAACCCGCTCTTCTCCAGCGGTCCCGCAATCGTCTTGCCCCCCGCGACCTCTTCGCACACCTCGTCCATCGCGCGGCGCATCTTCGCGTTCCCCAGCGTTGCGCTCGTCAGCCGAAGCGCCGTCAACACGGGCAGCCCCGCCCGCACCAGCGTCCCCAGCGTCCGCGTGAACCGCGCCACGGCCGCATCTCGAATCAACGCCCCCATCAGCGGCACCTTGAGCATGAACGAATCGATCGCCATGCGCCCACCCTTGGTTGCCCGCGCCCGCGAAAGCCCGATCATCGCCGCACCGATCAGCCCGATCAGCACCCACCAGTACGACCCCATGATGTTCGCAAACTGCTGCACCACCACCGTGGGCCAGGGCAGATCAATGTTCTGACCCTGGAACGGCTTGAGCACGTTGGGCACGATCACCGCGGTGACGACAATGATCGCACCCGCAACCAGCACGAGCAGAATGATCGGGTACAGCGTGGCGCTTAAGAGCGACCGTCGCAGCCGCAGATCGCGCTCGACAAGCTCCGCCGTCTGCTGCAGCACTTCACCCAATCGACCCGAAGCCTCGCCCGCGCGGATGAGGTTGACCAGCAGCTCATTAAACGGCTTGCCCCACGTTCGGCACGCTTCCGCCAGCGTCCCTCCCTGCTCGACCTTCCCGATCAGGTGTTCGAGCATCGCCCGCTGTGCGGGCTTCCGCCCCGCTTTGCCCATCGTCCGCAGCGCCGGCACCAGCGGCAATCCCGCCTGCACCGCCGTCGCCAGTTCGCTGATGAACGAGCCCGTATCCGCGAGGCTCATTGAAGAACCCCAACGCCGCGTCGGCTTCGCATCACCGGACTGTCGCTGCGCGAGAGCGCCGCTGACCTTCGCCGCCGCGGATGAGTTGCCGCCGCTTCCTGACTTTTCGATAACCAGCCCGTCGCTGTTGGCGCTGGCGTTCGCAGCCGCCGACTTTGCCGATGAGCCCGTGGAGCCGACTTTGATTTCCTCGAGCGTCGAGGGCGTCACGCCGCGGGCCATGAGCGATCGCAGCGCGCTGGCGCGGTCCGGGGCTTCGAGGGTTTGCATACCCCCCGCCGCGCTGCCGCTCTTCAAGCTGGTGTATCGAAAGGTTGCCATGCCGTCCGCGCTCGCCGTCCGTGCTTTGCTGGTTGTTGAACCCGACTTCCGAAAACCCGTCTTCCGAAAAACTCCATCCGCCCGTTTACTCCCCCGCGTCCTGCGTCGCACGCAGCACTTCTTCAACCGTCGTCTCGCCCCTGCTCGCCTTCATCAGCCCGTCGCGCCGCATCGTCACGTGCGTCGGGCCCGCGGCTTCAAGCAACTCCGCCGGCGTGCTCTTGCCCTTGCTGATCATCGCCCTCATCGCGGCGCTGATGGTCAGCACCTCGTAATACCCCAGCCGTCCGCGGTAGCCGGTGTTGTCACACCGATCGCACCCCGCACCCTTGTACGCTGTGTAGTCGGGGAACAGGTGCCGCTCCGTGTCGAGGATGCGGTGTCGCTGCGCTTCGGAGATGCTCGTCTTCATCACGCACTTGGTGCAGATCCGCCGCCCCAGCCGCTGCGCGATGATCCCTTCGATCACGCTCGCCAGCAGGAACGGCTCGATGTTCATGTCCAGCAGCCGCCCCACCGCGCTCGCCGCGTCGTTGGTGTGCAGCGTGCTGAGCACCAGGTGCCCGGTCAGTGCGGCACGCACGGAAATCTCCGCCGTCTCCGCGTCGCGGATCTCACCGACCATGATCACGTCGGGGTCCTGACGCAGAATCGCCCGCAGCCCGCTGGCAAAGCTCAGCCCGCGCTCGGGGTTCACGGGGATCTGGTTCACGCCCGAAAGCTCGTACTCAACCGGGTCTTCAACCGTGATGATCTTCAGGCTCGGGTCGTACAGCTTCGTCAGCGCCGCGTAAAGGCTCGTTGTCTTGCCGCTGCCTGTGGGCCCGGTCACCAGGACCATCCCGTGCGGCATCGCGATCAGCCGATCAACCTCTGTCAGATCCTCCGCTCGCATCCCAAGCGCGCCAAGGTCCAGCACGATCGACTGCTTATCCAGGATGCGCATCACCACCGACTCGCCGTAGATCGTCGGCACCGTGCTCACACGGATGTCCACCTTCCGACCCTCAAACCGCAGCGTGATGTGCCCGTCCTGCGGCACATACCGCTCCGCGATATCCATCCCCGACATGATCTTGATGCGGCTGGTGATCGCCGCCTGCAACGCCTTCGGAGGCGAGTTCTGAGGCCTCAGTTCGCCGTCGACGCGGTACTTCACGCTCAAACTGCGTTCGAACGGCTCCACATGCACGTCGCTCGCACGCCCGCGCACCGCCTCAAGGATGATCAGGTTCACCAGGTTCACCACCGACGGCTCTTCGGCCATCCGGTGAATGTCCTGCGCATCGACCGCCTCGAGGTTGCTCAGCAGTTCGTCCTCGGTCTGCTCCGCACCGCCAAGCCGCTGGGCCATCTGCGAAGCCGTAGCGCCGTAGGCCTGGCGCAGCAGATCGTCGAAGACTTCATTCGCCGCAGCGAAGCGTCGAACGGCCCGACCGGTGATGATGCTCAGTTCATCCGCCGCCGCCAGATCGCCGGGCTCGCCCATCAGGACTTTGAGTTTGGGCCCGTCGAAAGCGAACGGCACCGCGTTCAAACGAACCGCCTGCTCCGGGGTGAGCAATCGCGCCGCGTCGGCGTCGATGGTGGGCTTCTCGGTCAGAAGCACAACCCCGCGCGGCAAGGCCGGGGGCGCCGCCTCGGCTGAACGCTTGCCGCCCGAAGCGTGCACGCCGTTCGAACCGTTCTGGCCGTTCGAGCCGTTCTGCCCGTTCAACGCTTCGGCGTGTGTCTTCACGACACCGCCCGCGGCGTCCAATGCCGCGCCGAGTGCGTTCGCTGCCGCCGACGAGGGTTCCACGTCCATGCTTGATGCGCCCCGGGGCTTGAACCTTCACAAACCAAACCACACGCGCCCCGCCCCACGATGAACCGACCTTGCCCGCTCGCCCCGCGGCTGGGCCGAGCGCCCAATGACGCACGCCCGCCGCACCGACGATCGGCAACGCCTCGACGATCACCAGCCGATCGACCGACCGAGCACCGCAACGACGCCCGAGAACAGCTTAGCCGTTCCCGCCGCCGCCGTTGTTGTTCCCGCGCGGGCGACGACGCTGCGGCTGACCATCGTTCCCGCCGCCGTTGCCGCGGTCCATGCCGGGGCCGCCGTCACCACCGCCTCGGCCACGCCGAGGGAGTTGCGACTGCTGGTCTTCAGTCAGCAGGCTCTTCACGGCCTCGACCGTCTTGTTTTCAAGGTCGGTCCGCGAGCGGCGCAGCTCGTTCATCGTCGGGTCTTCGCCGCCCATGCGCTGCATCATCCCCGAGACCGTCATCGTCGATTCGCTCGCCTCGGTGGCTTCCTCGGCCTTCTTATTCAGCGACTGCGTATCGCGCTTGTACGTCTCCGCGATCGCCTCGATGCTCTTGCGCTTCGTCTCGTCCACACCCTCCATCTTCAGGGCCGCGTCGATGACCGTCTGGGCGTAGCGGCTCTGGCGATAAATCCGCGGGAAGCTCTCGCGCTTGAACTCTTCGTCGAACTTCGCCGACGACTCGGGCGGCAGCAGCGAGGAGATTTCCTTCGCGTACCGGCGGTTCACGTCACGCACCCGCACCGACGCGTCGCGGGCCTCGCTCATCCGCTTGTCCGCTTCCTCGGTCTTCCCCTGCATCACGTCCTGCATCAGCGTCCGCATCTGCGACATGCCGGCCTCGAACAGTTCGTTCCGCTTCGTCAAAACCGGGTCCAGATCGTTCTCGTACCGCTCCAGCGTCGGGTTGATCGCCTTCATCTGCTCTTCGGGCAGGTTCATCTGTTCCACCACGCGGATCACGTCCACCGTCTCGCCCGAGATGAACCCGCGACGGATCGTCTGCTCACGCTTCCGCGTCTTCTCCACACGACCCCACAGCGGCATCTGCTTCTCCGTCAGCAGACTCTTCACGTCCTCAAGGAACTGCTTCTCGACCTTCTTCCCCTCTTCGCGGATGGGGGTGATCTTCTCGCCAAGGTCACGCCAGACCGACGCATCGCCCGTCTCGCGGAACTCCTCGCGCACTTCTTCCATCATCTTCTGGGCCCGCTCGCGCAGCTTCGCGACTTCCGCGGTGTACCCCTCATGCAGGGCCTTCACCGCGTCGTGCTGCTCGGGGGTCATGTCGAGGATCTTGCCGTACTTGTCCAGATCCGCGGACGAGATCGACTGCCCCTCCATCCCGCCCATCATCCCCCCGCCCATCCCGCCGAACATGCCGCCCCCGCCAAACCCGCGCCCACCCCCACC
>JACVCS010000133.1 GCA_016741915.1 Phycisphaerales bacterium
GTTATATATTCGTATTTTACTTGGTATTGTCGCGCAGTTTTTCTGCGCCGTCTCTTGGTTCGATCGTCAGTCTGACGTACAGTTTGCCGATGAGAGGGGGTCTGACCATTCTGAGCGCAGGTTGCCTGCGCTTCGACTGGCGGGAGAACGACCATGCTGATCGAACTGTTCGGGCGGAACTTCGGGTGCTTCCGGGACGAGTTCCGGCTTTCGATGCTCGCGAGCGATATCGACCCGGGCTCAACGCGGGGGATTGTTGAGGCGAAGATCGAAGGTGACGACGAGCCTCTGCGGCTATTGCGGGCGGTGGCAATCTATGGGCCGAATGGGTCAGGGAAGTCGACGGTTTTGCGTGCGGCGGGCGCATTGCGACGCCATTTAATCACAACAAAGAACCTACGTTCTGATCAACCGTTGCCATTCTTTGACCCATTCGCACTTTGCGATTCAGTTCAGTTACCCATCACTTTGGGTGTTCGCTCTGTCGTCGATAAACGCATCTATGAGTATCAAATACAATACAATCGTTCCGAGTTTATTCACGAGCATCTTTTTCAACTGAATGTATCCGGAAAGGACGTGCTATTCGAACGAGACTTCCAGGATGTGCGAGGATCCTGGAAGAAGGACGAGGCGTTCGCTTTGATTTCGAGAGCGTTTCGGTCGAACGCACTGGTTCTGTCTTTGGCGGATCGGCTCGCCCCAGCGTTGGCGCGGGATATCGCAGTCGGCCTGTCGAATGTGCTTCGACAGGCTGAGTCTCTTTATTTCCCATCGTTCTTTTGGTGGACAAATCCGTCTGCGGTAGCGAAGCGCGTGCATGACGACAAGCATTTCTCCGACTGGCTGAGATTGCGATTGCAATCAGCGGACGTGGGGGTCGAAGATATACGCAGCAAAGTCATGCCGAAAGAGATCCAGCACTTTACAACGGAAGAGGATGACGACGATGACTCTGGAGAAGATGCTCCCAGTTATAGTCTCGAACTTGTTCACAGAAGCTCAGCAAGTGTAATGCCCCTGCCGTATGCAGCGGAATCTCTTGGGACTAAGCGACTTATCCAGCTTTCACCGTTGATGTATGACCTATCGCACTCAAAGATCTCTCTTGCGGCGTTTGTTGACGAGATGGATGCTTCCCTTCATCCCGCGCTACTTTCGGGCTTAATCCGGCACTTCAACTGCGAGATTTCAGTTGAACAAGCACGCGGGCAGTTGATCTTCGCGACACACGAAACTGGTTTGATCGATGATGAAGCCAAGGAGGCTGTGCTTCGGCGAGATCAGGTTTATCTCACCGAGAAGGACTCGACTGGTGCCGCTCGTCTGTATTCTGTTGCCGAGTTCAAGGAGAGGAACAACTTGAACATGCGGCGGCGGTATCTGCAAGGACGCTACGGAGCGCTGCCAGCGCTGGGGACCTTTACGGAGTGATTGATGGGCGCAAGAAAAAGCAAGCGCTCGTTGAGCGTGCAGAAAGATCGATTTAGATACGGACTCTCGCGTTCAATCGAGACACGCACGGTTCTTCCGGTTGTGGCGGTGGTCTGTGATGACACGAAAACTGCATGTTCTTACTTCAAAATATTAAAGCGTGAAGTTGCGCAGCGAGTGACGGTGAATGTCATTGGGGCTCGTCGTACAGGCGCGACCGCGAAGATCACCGTTGACCTTGCAATCGATGAGCGGAAAAAACTACGCGCGGCACAAACTGGCGGCTCGATGGAAGCGGGAGATTCGGTTTGGGCGTTGGTTGATCTGGAAGCAGAACCATCGCGGGTTAGTTCTGCCTATTCCGAACAGAAACGCGGGAGGGAGCTGGGCGTACAAGTTCTGTTATCGAATCCGTGTTTCGAAGTTTGGACGCTTGCGCATTTGACGGATACTGGGGAGACATTCGCCGACTGTCAGGCGGTGTTGCAAAGAGTCAAATCGGAATGGAAGAGGCAGTTCGGCGTTGAGTTTGGCGACAAGTCAACAGCGAGCTACGAGAAGTTGACGCCGTTTCGGAATGAGGCTGTGAGGCGAGCGAAGTCGAGGGTGGAGAATCGCGCGAAAGAGCAATCGTGGACAGAGGTGTACCAGGTTGTCGAGGAGATTCTGCGACTGACTGTTTGACATGTCACGATGATTGAGCAGGTAGCAGCGTTGGGAGTACCCGGGGTGGGCGGGTGGAATCATCGAGAAAGTGGGTTGATTTGGGGTGGGTTGGGGCCGATAGAGTGGGGTATGCGATACGCGATGATCATGGCTGGCGGTGCGGGGACTCGGTTGTGGCCCATGAGCCGGGTGAATATGCCCAAGCAGTTGTTGCCGCTGGTTCGGGGGAAGGGTGGCGGCGGCGCGGGCGGCGGGGATGTTGCGCGGTCGTTGCTTGAGGTGTCGGCGAGTCGGCTGGATGGGTTGGTGCCGGCGGAGCGGCGGTATATCTGTACGGGGGAGGGGTATCGGTCGCAGATTCGCGAGAGTTTGAAGGGGTTTGGGGATGGGCAGATTCTCGGTGAGCCGGCGGCGCGGGACACGCTGAACGCGGTGGGTTTCACGGCGGCGGTGTTGCAGAAAGTTGATCCTGAGGCGGTGTTTGCGGTGTTTACGGCGGACCATGTGATTGAGCCGCAGGACGTGTTTCGGGCGCGGGTGGAGGCGGGGTTCAAGTTGGTGGAGGCGGATGGGAAGCGGCTGGTGACGTTTTCGATCAAGCCGACGTATCCGGCGACGGGGTTTGGGTATATCGAGCGTGGGCAGCCGATCGGCGGGGTGAAGGGAGCGGAGGGGGTGGCGTGGCGGGTTGCGCGGTATGTGGAGAAGCCGAGCATTGAGCGTGCGCAGGCGTATGTGCAGAGCGGGCACTTTGGGTGGTCGAGCGGGATGTTTGTGTGGAAGGCGTCGACGGTGCTCGAAGCGATCAGGAAGTACAAGCCGGAGGCGTATGCGGGGCTGATGAAGATTCAGGGGGCGTGGGGGACGAAGGATCAGCAGAAGGTGTTGACGGAGGTGTATCCGACGTTGCCGAAGATCAGCGTGGACTATGCGGTGATGGAGCCGGCGAGCACGGATGCGCAGTTCCCGGTGTGCACGGTGCTGATGGATTTGAGTTGGCTGGATGTGGGGAGCTGGCCGAGCTATGGGCAGACGCTGGAGGCGGACGGGGCGGGGAACCGGGTGGGTGGGAGTTTGAGTAAAGAGCGGGCGTTGATTGTGTCGGGGAAGAACAACCTGGTGGTGAGCAGCGACGGGTCGCACACGGTGGCGCTGCTTGGGTGTGAGGATTTGATTGTGGTGCATACGCCTGAGGCGACGCTGGTGATGCCGCGGGAGAAGGCGGAGGAGTTGAAGACGCTGCACGGGTTGGTGGAGGGGAGGTTGAAGTGAGGGGAAGGGATCGAGGGATCGGGGGATCGAGGGATCGAGGGGGAAGGCAGGGAATTGGGGGTTTGATCGCGTGCGCGGTGTCGACTTGGTGCCTTGGTCCCTTGGTGCCTTGATCCCTTGATCCCTTGATCCCATGATCCCTTGGTCCCTTGGTCCCTTGGTCCCTTGGTCCCTTCGTGCCTTGATCCCTACGCTCACCTGTGCGCTATGTGTGCGTTGATCTTGGTGATAAGCGGACGGGGCTGGCTTGTGGTGACACGGTCACGGGGGTGGTGACGGCGGTGAAGGTGGTGGAGGTTTCGGTGGGGCTGGAGGGGGGGAAGGTTTTGGTGCGGGAGCTGGCGCGAGAGGTGAGGGCGTTGGGGGCTGGGGCGCTGGTGGTGGGGCTGCCGATCAATATGGATGACAGTGAGGGGCCGCGGGCGAAGAAGGTGCGGGGGCTGGGGGATGCGCTCGGGAAAGAGACGGGGTTGGAGGTGTTTTATCAGGACGAACGGCTGACGAGCGCGGACGCGGATTGGCAGATGGCGCGAACCGGGATGACGCGTGGGGAGAAGAAACAGCGGCGGGATGCGCTGGCGGCGGCGACGATTTTGCGTGATTTTCTTTCGGGGCTGTCGCGGAAGACGGCGGATGAACGAAATCAGGGGCTGGGGACTGAAGAAGAGGTTGGGTGAGGGGCTTTGAGAGGATGGCGGCGATGAACGTGGAACGCGTGATCGGCGGGGTGATGGCGGCGGTGGTGTTGGTTGGTGGTGTGGGGGTGGTGGGTGTGCGGGGTGATGATGCGGCGGGGAAGGGTGTGCCGCCGGCGACTGGCGCGGAGGGGGCGAAGCCGGTGGAGGGGGCGAAGCCGAGTGAGGTTGCGAAGCCGACTGAGGCGGTGGATATGGCGGCGATGAACGTGCTGGATCGGTTGGAGGCGGCGGACAAGGACTTGAAGAGCCTGTCGGCGACGATCCAGTATGTGCGGCAGTTTCCGGAGATTCAGGGCGGCGGGTCGCACACGTGGCGCGGGGAGTTGAAGTTTCAGAATGAGGTCAAAGAAGGAAAGGCCACGCGGCGGTTTGCGGTGGATTTTCGAGAGATGATTGTTGATGAGAAGAAGCGTGATGAGCGGCAGACGTATGTGTTTGACGGGCAGTGGCTGCTGACGGAGAACTGGAAGGAAAAGCAGTTTTCGCGGTATGAGTTGGTGAGAGACGGCGAGGGGCAGGATCCGATGAAGTTGGGGGAGGGGCCGCTGCCGCTGCCGATTGGGCAGAAGAAGGCGGACATGGTGGAGCGGTTTGTGGTGAGTGTGCCGGGGGTTTTGGAGGGGATTGGGGAGGGTGAGGAGTTTGCCGATTTGCGGAAGCTGCTGGAGAAGACGACGCAGATCAAGCTGACGCCCAGGGAGGGGACGCGGGAGTCGAAGGATTTTCGGGAGATCCGGGTGTGGTATCGGAGTGCGGATTGGCTGCCGATCTTTGCGCAGAGTGTGAACACGGACGAGACGAAGGCGGAGGTGTTGTTGGTGGGGTTGGCGCGGAATGTGGAGGTGGGTGCGAAGGACTTCAGCACGAAGCCGCAGGAGGGGTGGACGGGTGAGAGTCGGCGGCGGCCTGGGGCTGAGGCGGCGCCGGTGAGCGGTGGTGGTGGTGGTGGTGGTGCGGGGGGAGGGGGTGTGAAGAAGCCTGGGTGAGGTCACGGATGGAAGGCCAAGGCGCACGGCTCTGGAGAGCCGTGCCACCTGAAGCAGAAGGCGAGGCGTGATGGCGCGGAGGCTGGTTCGCTTTGCGGGGTTGGCGGCGGCGGTGACGGCGCTCGCGGCTTTGCCTGCGCTGGGGTGGGTGCGCGATGATGACGAGGCGATGGGGATGGTGTCGGGTGCGCTGAAGGCGAAGCTGGAGGCGGGGTATTTGAAGGATGGTGAGCGGGCGGCGCTGCGGGTTCGGCATGGTTTGGCGCGAGGGGAGGACATCACGCTGCCCGCGGCGCGGGCGAAGGTGGCGCTGCAGCGCGGGGTCTTTGATGATGAGGCGCTGGTGGGTGCGTCGGCGGTTGGGGCGGACCCGCTGGACCGGGCCGAGGCGGCGCTGAAGCGGGGCGAGGTTGGGGTGATGCTCAAGGGGCTTGATGAACTGCGCGGGGGGGTGGGGGAGGGCGTGAAGGAGCCGGCGCGGGCGGTGCGGTTGCGGGCGGAGGGGTTGGAGCTGATCGGGCGGTACGACCTGGCGCGGCGGGTTGGTGGTGAAGCGGTTACGCGGCTGGCGGCGCGGACGGATCAGACCTCGGCGGATGAGATCGTGGAGCTTGTGCGGGCGACGGCGGTGTTGCTGCGGCATGGGCCGGAACGAGGGGGTGAAGGTGGACAGGCGGCGGAGGGGGTGGC
>JACVCS010000134.1 GCA_016741915.1 Phycisphaerales bacterium
TTGGTGCGTCTCGGTGAGGGTGGAGGCGGGGATGATGTCGCCCGCGTCGAGGATTGGGGCGAAACGGATTCCGCCGGCGGGTGTATCAACACCGAAGCGGGCGAGTGCGGCGCGGATGGCGGCGGGGGCCTTGGGGGGGCCGGGGCGGCCCGTGGTTAGGGGGGAGGCCCGAACGTCCGGGGGGGCCCGCAGGGGGGGCTTGCCGGCCGGGGGGGGGGGAGGGGGCGTGGGGGGGGGGGGGGGGGGTGGGGGAGTTTGGTTGAAGGAACCCAGCGCATGAGCGATCAGATTCGAGTCACCCCGGGCGTTTCGCGATCGACGAACCCATATCACATCGCGCGGGCGTATGGGGCACCGGCACCGGCGGCGGCGACGGGAGTCGCGGCTCCGGTGGCGACCGGGAACTCTGCTCCGGCGGCGGCGGTGAATGGACCTTCGACGGCGGGCGCGGCGCGCGCGGTGGCCGGGGCGATCAAGCCTGCGGTGGTTTCCGGCGGCGGGGGTGTGGGCGCGGTGCAGCAGCCTCGCGTGACGGCGGAAGCGCTCAAGAAGATCGATCGGCTGGTGGCGGCGGAGGTTCCCGGGAAGGCCGTGCCCGATCAGGTGAGCGTGGGGGCTTCGCGGGCGGATGAAGTCGGGACGAATCGGCAGCAAGCCGCGGCTTATCAGTTGTATCGCAGGCCGACGGAGAAGAACGAGGTGCAGACGGTGCTGCTTGTCGGGCGGCTGTTGGATACGAACGGTTAAGGGCCTCCGGGGATGGGGAAGCCGACGGCATAGGATTCATCGTGCTTGGTTTACGAGCGCGGGATGACACAGGTCGAGGTGTGAACGTGCCGATCGCGGGCGGGCTGGCGGCGGTTCGATTGCTGCTGCGCCGATCGAAAGGGCGACGGACGGAGTTGGTCCTGCGGGCGGTGTGGAAGTCTGCGCGGACGGGGCACCTGCTGATCGTCATCGGGACCACGGCGTTGCTGGCGCTCATGGTGGCGCTGGCGATCCGCGAGACGGCGGTGGCGATCTGGATGCTCTTGTTCTCGCCCGTGATGACGACGCTGCTGGTGATCTTCGCCAGCGCGGGGCTGGGGCTGCTCGGGATGGCCGCGACGATGGGGGAGCTGGCGGTACGGGCGCTGCTGTGGCAGAAGAAGTGCCCGGGGTGCGGGTACGAACTCGGCGGTGTGCCTCGGGAACGGGTTGAGAACGCCGGGTTGGGACTCGCGGTCAACGACGAGATCGTGCGCTGTCCGGAGTGTGCGAGCGTGTGGCGTGCGGAGCGGCTGGGGCGGGAGGATGAGCCGGCGGTTGAGGTGGTGGTGGCTTTTCGCAAATAGCAAATTTGCAAATTTCCAAATAGCAAATAAGAGGTGCGCTGGCGTTTGTGCGTTGGTGTCGGTTGAGCTCTGTTCTTTGTCTTTAGCCAGTGCCCAGTGCCCAGTGCCCAGTGCCTATTCCCTTACTTCACCACTTCGCCTTTGGTGATGACGTGTTTGATTGGGGGTAGGCCGAGCTGGAAGGCGAGGGCTCGGGGGTCTGGGTCGCTGAGGATGATCAGGTCGGCGCGGAGGCCTTCTTCGACTCGGCCGCGGTCTTTGAAACCCAGCAGGCAGGCGGGGTTGTGGGTGGAGGCGACGATGGCCTCGGCGGGTGAGAGGCCCAGGTGGCGTGTGCTGGTGGCGATGGCTTCGCACAGGCTGGGGGAGGGTGCGGAGCCGGGGTTGAAGTTCGAGGCGATGCAGAGTGCGCCGCCGGCTTGAAGGAACTTTCGCCCGCGGGCGTAGCGGTTGTCGAGGTGCAGGCCGCAGATGGGGAGCATGACGCCCATGGTGGTGGATTGGGCGAGGAGGGCGAGGTCTTCGGGTGTGGAGGCTTCGAGGTGGTCGACGCTTTTGAAACCCAAGCGCACGGCGGCGGGGGTCATGCCCAGGCTGTTGAACTGGTCGGCGTGCACGCGTGCGGGGAGGTTCAGGGCGCGGGCGCGTTCGTAGTAGAGAGCGCACTGTTCGAGAGACCAGGCGCCTTTCTCGCAGAAGGCGTCGACGGTGATCCCCGGAAACTCGGCGGCGACGGCGGGGAGGGTTTCGCGGGTGGTTCTGCCCACGAACCCGGGCTGGGTTTCGTCGATGGCGTGGGCGAGCAGGGCGGTGGGGACGACGGTTCCGGGGAAGCGGTCGGCGGCATCGCGGATGGCGCGGAGCATTTTCAGCTCGGCCTCGGTGGAGAGCCCGTAGCCCGATTTGACCTCGATGGTGGTCGACCCGCAGCGGAGCATGGTGTGGAGGCGTTCGAGGAGGAGATCGGTGAGGGTCTGCTGAGAGGCGTCGCGAACGGCGCGAACGGTGGACATGATGCCGCCGCCGCGTTTGAGGATGTCGAGGTAGGGGACGCCTTTGCGTTTGTCGTCCCATTCGCCGAGGCGTGAGCCGGCGAAGCAGGCGTGGGTGTGGCAGTCGACGAGGCCCGGGAGGAGGGCGAGGCCCTTGGCGTCAAGCTCGGGGATGTTCTCGCGGGGTTTGCGCGGCTTGCTGGTGGGCTTGAGGGGTTTGATGGAAGAGATGAGGCCTTCGTCGATGACCACGTCGCAGAGGCCCAGGTCGGTGAGCTCGTCGTTGTGCGGCGCGCGGAGGGGCTGCCCGGGCTTGGCGGGTGCCTTGGGGGTGTAGACGTGGGCGTTGCGGATGGAGAGGGAGGGCATACAAATTTCCAAATGGCAAATTGGCAAATAGCAAATAAGAAGAGTCAGGGTGAGTTGGGAGTCGTGGTGGTTGGGCGTTCGGCTAAGCCGGCGAGGAAGCGGAAGAGGATGTAGGCGGCGACGCGGGCGGTTCGGCCTTGTTCGTCGTGTGGGGGGCAGAGTTCCATGATGTCGAAGCAGGCGCAGTGAGGCGAAGCGCCGGCGGCGTGGGCGTATGAGGCGACGTTCTCGACGGTCAGGCCGTTGGGGTTGAGGGCGCTGACCCCCGGGGCTTGCGAGGCGTCGATGGCGTCGAGGTCGATCGAGACGAAGCACGGCTCGCTGGGGAGGTGCGCGGCGGCTTGAGCCATGGATGTTGCGGGGCGGCGGATGACGGAGCCGCCTTTGGAGGTGAAGTAGCGGAAGTGCTCGTCGGTGTTGACGAACCAGCGGATGCCGACGATGGAGAGGGAGCGGAGATTGCAGGTTTCGAAGAGTGCGCGGAAGGGCATGCCCGAGCCTTCGGTTTCGCGGACGTCGAGGTGGGCGTCGGTGTAGAGCCCGGCGCGGACGTTGCGGGCTTGATGGGCGGCGCGGACGAAGGGGAAGGTCAGGTCGTGCCCGCCTCCCAGTGCGATGGGGACGAGGCCCAGTTGGTGGATGGCGAGGGCGGCCTTGGTGACGCGTTGGTGCGTCTCGGTGAGGGTGGAGGCGGGGATGATGTCGCCCGCGTCGAGGATTGGGGCGAAACGGATTCCGCCGGCGGGTGTATCAACACCGAAGCGGGCGAGTGCGGCGCGGATGGCGGCGGGGCCTTGGGCGGCGCCGGGACGCCCGTTGTTCAGGCGGACGCCCAGATCGTCGGGGAGGCCCAGCAGGGCGGCTTTGCAGCGCGGGGCGGCGGAGAGGTCGGTGGCGATGGTTGAGGCGAATCGCCCTTGCGGACGGTCGGGCCAATCTGCCGGGCGGGTGTGGGGGATGGTGGGGATGGAGGAGGGGGCAGTCACGGGGTGAGGATACCGCGTCGGTTCGGATGCGGGCGATTGGGCGGTGTCGGTCTGGGAATCGGTGAGATTCCATGGCGGAGCGGTGGGGGGTGGTTAGGATTCACACGTGACGTTCCTCCTTGAAATCGTCAAACTCGGTCTGTCGAACCTGCGACGGCACGCGCTGCGGTCGCTGCTGACGGCGCTGGGGATCATCTTCGGCGTGGCGGCGGTGATCACCAACGCCGCGATCGGCGAGGGCTCGAAGCGAGAGGCGCTGGCGCAGATCGAGGCGCTGGGTGCGAAGAACATCATCATCCGATCGACGAAGCCGCCCGAGTCGGCCTCAGGGAACAACCAGCGGCGCAGTTGGACGACGCGCTACGGGCTGACGCGGATGGACCTGGCGGTCTTGAAGGAAGAGTTCGAGGGTGCGGAAGCGATCGTGCCGTTGAAGGCGGTGGGCGGGCAGGTGCTGCGCGAGAATCTGCGGCGGACGAGCCAGGCCTTCGGCACGACTCCGGATCTCAAGCGGGCGGCGAACCTGCGCGTGGCGCGCGGGCGGTACCTGACGGAAGAAGATCTTTCGGAGAACGCGCTGGTCTGCGTGGTGGGGCACGAGGTCGCCCGGCTCATGTTCCCCTTCGATGACCCGCTGGGCGAGACGATCGGGATCGACTCGAAACGACTGCGGATCGTCGGCGTGCTCGAGCCTGTGGGCATCGCGGGCGGTGCAGGCGGCAGCTTGGTTGGGCGCGATTTGAACATGGACGTGCACCTGCCCATCACCACCGCGAACGAGGTTTTCGGGGATTCGGTTTTTCGGGCCACCAGCGGCTCGATGAGCAGCGAAAGCGTGCAGGTGTCCGAGGTGTACGTCGTTGCGCCCACGCGCGATGAGGTGATGCAGTATGCGCAGCTTGTCACGCGGGTGATGGAATCGCGTCGACCGGGGTTGACGGACGTGACGATTATCGTGCCGTATGAGCTGCTGGAGGGTGCGAAGAAGGCGGCGCTGACGTGGAACTTGGTGCTGACGTTCATCGCGGGGATTTCGCTGCTCGTCGGCGGCATCGGGATCATGAACATCATGCTGGCGAGCGTAACGGAACGGACGCGCGAGATCGGTATTCGGCGTGCGCTGGGCGCCACGCGGAAGCACATCGTCTGGCAGTTTCTGGTCGAGACGGGTGTGCTGTCGGCGCTTGGCGGGTTGTGCGGGGTGCTCTCTGGGGTGACGCTCGCGCTGGCGCTGGGGTGGCTCGTGCCCCGGCTGCACGAGCTGCCGCTGGTTGGGGAGAGCTTCAAGGCGGACGCGAAGCTGCCCACCGCGCTGACGCCCTGGTCGATCATGGTGGCGTTCATCGTCGCGGCGCTGACGGGACTGCTCTTTGGCTTGTACCCGGCGGTTCGGGCTTCGAAGCAGGACCCGATTGTGGCGCTGCGGCACGATTAACGACGATGGTTTGACAGAATCGAGAACATAAAACGCCGCACCAGAGCGTAAGCGCGCTGGTGTGGCGGGGTATGTTGTGCTGTGACTTGCTGAGCGTGGGTTTTGGCGTGGCTTAGCGTTTGGGCTTGCCGCGGGTGTTGTTGGGGAGTTTGATCTCGGGGCGCTCGGGGCGGTTTTCGTAGCGCTCCTGGGCTTCGGGAGAGAGGACGATCTGCGGGGGCTTATCGCGCGAGCCGGCCTCGGGTGGCGCGGCCTTTTCGGAAGAGCCGACGGAGCCGACGCCGCCGCCCGAGCCGCTGGCGGTGCCACCGCCGGATTTCAGCGCGGTGCCCCCCCCGCCGCCGCCGCCGCCACCACCACCTCCTCCTCCGCCGCCACCACCACGACCGGCTGTGAGCATCTCATCGGAAGGGGTGATGTTGAGGGTGAACTCAGGGGGGGGGTTGTTCCCGCCGGTAGCACCGGTGCCGGG
>JACVCS010000045.1 GCA_016741915.1 Phycisphaerales bacterium
CCACGGGCGGAGCCGGGCGTTTGAGCCGATACCCTGAGAAGCCTCTATTTATTTCCACAATCCTCGGAAGGACGGGCATTCAGGTGACAGACCGCCAGGGCAATTCAAGCTTTCAGAAGACTTCAAGCTACAGCGTGAGCGAGTGGTCCCCCATGGCTTGGCGGGCGAAGCTTGCCTCTGGTGCCAGCGACCCGGCGTCGATCTTTGCCTCGCCTTATGGCACGGGGCCGATTCAGGGTGAGGTGGACGCGGTGGCGGAGCGGCTGGGGAGTTTGCCGCCGCTGGTCACGAGCTTTGAGGTTGAGAAGCTCAAGGGGCTTTTGGCGGAGGCGGAGGCTGGGAAGCGGTTTTTGCTCTGGGGCGGGGATTGTGCGGAGACGCTGAACGACTGTCGCCCGGACGTGATCACCAGCAAACTCAAGATCCTTTTGCAGATGAGCCTGGTACTGGTCTATGCGGGGAAGCAGCCGGTGATTCGGGTCGGGCGATTGGCGGGGCAGTACGCCAAGCCCCGCTCGAGCGTGACCGAGACCCGCACGGTTGACGGGCAGACGGTGAGCCTGCCCAGCTACATGGGGGATCTGATCAACCGCGCGGAGTTCTCTGAGCGATCGCGCAGGCCCGATCCGGGGCTCATGCTCGAGGGGTACAAGCACGCGGCCTTGACAATCAACTTCGTCCGCTCGCTCTTGCACGCGGGGTTCGCGGATATCCACCACCCGGAATACTGGGATCTGGGGTTCTTGCACAAGGCCGCGTTGACCCCCGAAGTGCGGGCGGAGTATCAACGGCTGACCGACCGACTTCGCGACGGCGTGCGGTTCATGGAGGCGGTGGGCGAGCGCGGGTTTGAGCAGCTCTCGGCGGTGGATTTTTATACGAGTCACGAGGGGCTGAACCTGTGGTACGAGGCCTCACTGACGCGGAAAGTCCCGCGGCGCGAGGGCTTCTATAACCTCAGCACCCACCTGCCCTGGCTGGGTGAGCGGACGCGGAAACTGGGCGGGGCGCACATGGAGTACTTCCGCGGGATCGCCAACCCCTTGGGCGTGAAGATCGGGCCCTCGACGAGCGCCAGCGAACTGCAGGAAACCATGCGGACGCTTTCGCCTCAGGGCGCGGCGGGCAAACTCGTGCTCATCGCCCGGCTTGGTGCTTCGAAGGTTCGTAGCGCCCTGCCCGGGCTCATCGCCGCGGCGAAAGACAGCGGCGTGCGGGCGCTGTGGGTCTGCGACCCGATGCACGGCAACTCCATGACCACCAAGAGCGGACGCAAGACCCGCTCTTTCGACGACATCGCCAAGGAGATGGAAGAGTCCATCGAGATCCACGAGCGCGAGGGCTCGCGACTCGGCGGCGTGCACATCGAACTCACGGGGCAGGACGTCACCGAATGCGTCGGCGGTGCGATGGGCCTGACCGAGGAGGATCTCGATCGGAACTACGACACGCTCTGCGATCCGCGGCTGAACTATGAGCAGAGTCTCGAACTGGCCTTCAAGCTGGCGCGTCGGCTCGGCGGCGGGCGTTGATGGGCCTTTGAGGCTGGTACGATGGGCTCACCAATGAAAACCGCCGGGAAGATGAGTGCTTCGGAGATTGCGCTGGCGAAAGACGCGGCCCAGAAGGTCGTGCGCACACACGAAAAGGTCAGCTCGTTCATGCGCATGGGCATGACCTTGGCGCAGATCGACGCGGAAGTGGCGCGGGTGCTTGCTTCGCTTGAGTGCAAGAGCTGCTTCCTGCATTACCGCGTCGGACGCAGCCCTGCGTTCCCATCTCACGCGTGCCTGAGCCTCAACGACTGCGTCGTCCACGGCACCGCGGGGTTCGTCGCGCGACCGATGCAGCAGGGCGATCTGCTGAAGCTTGATATCGGGGTTGAGTACAAGGGGATGATCGGCGATGCCGCGTGGACGTACAGCTTCGGGCAGCCCACGGCGGCGATCAAGCGGCTGATGGAGAGCGGGAAGGTTTCGCTCGCTCGCGGGGTGAAGGAACTGCACCCAAAGAACTCGTACCTGGCGTGGGCGCGGACGGTGCAGAAGACGGTGGAGGAGGAGTACGGGTACAAGCTGGTGCGTGGGCTGGGCGGGCACGGGTATGGGCTGAAGAAGCTGCACAAGCCGCCGTATATCTCGAATGTGGTGCCGACGTATCCGGGGGAGTGGCCCGAGGCGACGCAGCGGTGCGAGCCGGGGACGTTGATTGCGGTTGAGCCGATGATCGCGGTGAGCACGGGGGAGACGAAGACGCTGCGGGCGAACGATTGGCCTGTGCTGACGAAGGATGGCTCGATGTCGGTGCACTATGAGCACGACGTGTTGATCGGCGATGACGGGCCGATCGTGCTGACGGAGGGGATGGAGAATCTGCCGGATGTGGTGGGGTAGCGATTGAATGTGAACGCGAACGTGAACGTGAAACAAGACCTCGGCGTGCCGGGGTCTTTTGTTTTTCTTTCGCGTTCACGTTCGCGTTCAGGTTGTTCTTGCGGCGTTGACCAGTGCTCGAAACACACCGTCGCCTGCAATCGGGTCGCTGGTTCGTTCCGGGTGCCATTGCACGCCGATGTAGAAGGGACGCCGCGGATTGTCGAGGGCTTCCAGCACGTTGTCGGGGCTGATGGCGAGCGCCCGCAGCGAGCCCGGGTTGCTCACGGCCTGATGATGGTTGCTTGCCACCCGGCGTGGTGACGCACCCTCGACAAAGAGCACGGGCTTGAGCGGGTGGTTGGTTGCAAGGTCGCTGGATGTGATCCCGTTCAGTGGGGCGACGGGGTGGGCGTTGTCGCTGCGGTGGTCGCTGGCGGTTGGGTGGGTATCGGGGAGGTGCGGGTTGAGCGAGCCGCGGCCGTGCAGGGCCATGAACTGCATGCCCAGGCAGATGCCCAAGACGGGCGTCCTCGGCAGCGCATCAAGGGCGCGCAGCAGGGCGAACTCGTACTGCTGGCGCTGCGGGTGCATGAGTGATGACGCTGGGTGGTTCGACAAGCCGAAGGGCGTGAGGTCGATATCGTCGCCACCCGTGAAGACCACCGCGTCGACGGCGCGGGCGTGCTGCTCGGCGAGTTCAACAATCGGCGGCAGCAGCACGGGCAACCCCCCTGCTTTTGCGACGGCTTCGCTGTAGGTCAGGGCCTGGCCTGCCTTTGGGCGGGCGTTGGGGGCGATGAGGACGTCGGCGGTGATGCCGATGAGCGGCGGGCGGGTTGCGTGGTGGTTGCTGGTGGTCATGTTGCTGGTCATTGGGCTGGCTCACCGGAGGAATCGGCCGTCCGTACGATCGGGCATGAGCAATCGTCTGGTTGTGCTGGTCTTGGTGTTGATGGTGGCGGTCGGGGCGTTGACGCTGCTGGTCTTGCGGAGCGGATCGGGCGGTGGCGGCGGCGCGGGCGGTGCGTCGGCGGGGTGGATCACCCAGGGCGAACGCGTCGTGCTCGTTGATCCTTCGCAGGTCGAGCGCGCGGTGATCAGACGGATCAATGTCGGCGCGTCTTCGGGGAGTGCGGAGGAGCTGCGCCGATCGAGCGATGGGGTTTGGACGGTTCGGAATCTCTCGGAGAATGCTGGCACGCGGGCGTGGGTGGTTGCGAGCGATCGGGCGACGGGGTTCCTTCGGCTGGTGCAGCAGTTGCGTTCCGCGGGTGTGATGGACCGCGAGCCGACGATCGCGGCGGAGGCGGGGCGGTACGAGGTTGATTTCTTTGGCACGGGCGAAAAGAAGCTCGCGACGTTCACGCTCGGTGCGCGGGTGCTGGGCGGGCAGACGGTTGCGCTTTGCGTGGGTGATGATGGCGTGAAGCGCGGGGCGGTGGTGGGTGATGATCTGGCGAAGGTGCTGGCGACGCCCGCGCTGGCGTGGAGAGAGCGATCGATGTTGGCGGCGGCGGGGTTGGAGGCGGCCGTGCGGGGTGCGACGCTGATCGAACTGAACCGCGGGGAAGGTTCAACGCGGCGGAGTGTGACGCTGAGCAAACTCAACGGGCGTTGGCGGATGACCGCGCCGGTGGCGTGCACGGCGGATGAAGCGGCGGTTGGGAAGGTGCTGTCGGTGTTGCAGGGTGTGACGATCACGCGGTTCAGCGATGAGTTGGGGCAGGGCGCTGCGGGTGGTGCGGGATCGCAAGGCGTGACGATGGAGTCGGCCGGTCTGACGAACCCGCGGGCGGTTGCACGTGTGGAAGTCCCGCGGCGAGAGATCGACGGCAGAACCGGCGAGGTGAAGATCAGCACCCAGGAAGTCGTGCTGAAAGTTGGCGGCATCGCACCGGGCAACGCTTCGGGCGGAAGCGACCCGAGCGTGTGGGCGACGATCGACAACGGCGCGACGATCGTCGCGGTGTCGGGGGTTGGGCTGGCGAGCTTGAATCTGGATGCGGCGGGGTACGTGGACCGGCGAGCGACCGCGATCGAGGCGGCGGACGTGCGGGTTGTTGAGGTGGTGCCGCGTTCGGGGGCTCAGCCGACGGGCGAGCAGCGCGGCGCGCGATTCACGCGGCTGGAAGAGTCGCCCGGCGTGTGGGCGGAGTTGCGCGGGGTGATCAGCGAAGGCGGAGCGGGCGGGGGCGGCACGGCGTTGGACGAGCAGCGCTCGGGCGAGGTGCGCGCGGTGCTGGAGATGCTGACAAAGAACCCGGCCGGCGGCGCGACGCTGACGGCGCCGGAAGGTTACACGGTCTTCGGGACGGTGCGTTTGCGTTCGCGTGAGGGCACGCTGCTGGACGAAGTCGAGATCGGCGAAGCCCGCGGCGGCGACGGAAAGGTGGCGATCCTCGTGCGAACGGTGCCGCGGAAAGACCTGCCGTCGCGGGGCGAGGTCTTCCGTTCGTATTCCACCGTCGCGACGCTGCTGCAGCGTGAGTTGTCGATGACCGGCGGCCCCGGGCAGTGAGCGATTTCCCTCGGTTTCGTGAAGGTTTTCTTGTGCCCGTCACAGATTGCCCGCGCGCCGGTATACTGCGCTGATGAGCACGAAGTCGATCGATTCGTCCTCCACAGCCGGCGGCGGAAGCAGCGGTGGGTTCGACCCCGTGGCCGATCAGCTTGCCCGGCAGGCCATTGATGAGCAGCGGCGCGAGAACCTCAAGCAACTGTTCAGCGGCACTCGGCTCGAACTCAAGCCGCACTTTGTCTTTGAGATTGTTTCGTCGCTGGTGCAGGGGGCGAAGGACGTCGCCCGCGACGCGAAGGGGCTCGAAGCCGCGCAGGCGAGCGCGAGCAAGCCCTCGGTGACGGACTCGGCGAAGCTCGACCCGGCACGCGTGGCGGCGGCGGGTGCGAAGGATGCCGCGGCGGTTGGATCCGCGGCGGTGGGTGTGGCGACCAGCGGCGTGAGCACGGGCGCGAAGGCCGCGGCACGCGAAACCGCGGTGGCGTTCATCAAGGCGTGCGTCGGCGCGGAGACAATGAACGAGGTGATGCAGTTGCTCGGGGTGAGCGTCGTCGAGCAGGTCGTCGGCGCGGTCTCCAGCGCGGCACCCTTCTTCGGCTCCGCCATGACCGGCGGCAACGCGCTGCTGCATCTGGGCAAGGCGTTCTGGAACTCGTACCGCCTGACGCGCACGCACTTTCACCAGAAGGTGCTGCTGTCGGGCGATCCGGAAGCGGCGGGCAAGGCGATCTATCGCCTGATTCGGCGCGAGGTGACGCGTGAGTTCCTGGACTTCGGCCGATTGAGCGCGCAGTTCACGGTTTCGATCACGGGCGATGTGCTGACTGTCGTCGGCATCGGCGCTTCGCCCGTGTCGTTTGGCGGCACGGCTTTGCTCGCGGGTGGCACGGCCTTCATGGCCCCCGCCGCGGCGCTGGTCAGCGCGGTGGCGAAGCTGGCGCACACGCTCTTCCTGGTTGGGCGAGAGCTGCGTGAGATGCGCAAGGGCAACAAGCGACTCGAGTCGCCCGAGACCCTCGACCGCACGATCTTCGAGGACTGCCCGATCATCGGCTGCTACCTGCTGACAAGCTCGAACACGAGCGACCTGCTGGGCTTCGAGATCGGCATGATCGGCAAGCCGGGGTGGATGGACGAAGTGGAACGGATGCACAGCAAGCACCTGGTGCCGCTGATCGAGGAGGCCTCGCGTGCGATCAGGCTGAGCCGGTATCGACTGACGAACCTGCCGTGCAGCAAGGGCAACTACGTCTACGGCGACGGGCTGATGGAGACGTATCACCGCACGAAGCTGAACACGCGGCAGAAGATCATCGAGAAGGCGCGATCGCTGCCGGGGTTCATCTCGCGGAAGTTCAAGTCGTCGGGGAAGTGAGGCGGGCCGGCGGGTTTCGAGCGTGCGTACCGCCGACGAGCCCGGCAACTGGGCACGGGCGTGGCCCCGTGGGCGATGGCCAGGTCGTATGCGGCGCCCCGCGGGCGACGGGCGTGCCCGGGATGAACACCGACGCGGCCGCGACATTGAGTCGAGCAGGAACGCCCGGAAGGACCGCCCAAGATTGACCCGCCGGGGCGAGCGCGCTAGAGTGCTCTCCAGATTGCGGGGTAGAGCAGCCTGGTAGCTCGTCGGGCTCATAACCCGGAGGTCATTGGTTCAAATCCAATCCCCGCTATTGCCCGGGTCGTCCAGAAACTGGGCGACCCACCCGTTAGAAGTGAACGCCCCGACCGCAAGGCCGGGGCGTTTGCGTTTCCGGGCCGCGTTTTGCCGAGTCTCTCGACATGCCCCACCGCGGGAAGTCTCACCGACTTGCGCGGTGAGACTCACGGGGCGCGGCATCTGGCCTGTGAGGACGCTTCCAAACCCAAAAAGTCTCAGAGTCTCTGCGTCTCACCCGGCACGCCGTTATAGCCGTGACTCGACATCTCGTGGGTCGGCAACACGTGGCGGGCCCAGCAGGGGCGACGGCGATTTCGAACGCAAACTCGATCCGTGTGATGCCAACGCATCGACGCGCTTCGCGTGAGCGCTGCAGCGAAGGTGGTGGCGATCCCACCTCGCAACTCGAATCAGATCGATCCCTCGCATGCCCAGTGCGGACAGCCCGCCTCCGCGTGGCGTATGTAGCCGGGGAGAAGACATGCCTTGCCTTCTCGCCCCCACGCCACCTCAATCGTCCGACGACGAGCCGGGAGCACCGCCGATGGTTGCCAATGACGATGACGCCAATCTGTCCGCCGACCAGCGCCGCCGCGAGGTGATCGCCATCCTCGCGACGGGCGCGATGCGATGGCACCGCCGCGCCAAGGCTACGGGCCTTGTTGTTAACGCGGTTGCAGCGACCCCCGACGCCCCGAAGTCGGAGCATCAAGAAGAAGCGGACATCGAACTTGAACTGGGCGAGGAAGCCGGCCTCAGTGTGTCTGACCGTACCGCGCGTTAGCGGTGCGGGCATCTGGAGACTTGCCCATGACGACAACCGTTTCGAAGGACCTCGCGGCGCTGGAAAAGATGACGATCGGCGAACTGCACGATCGCTACGCCGAGCTCTTCGGCGAGCGGATTCAGAGCCGCCATCGCATATACCTCGTCCGCCGCATCGCGTGGCGCATCCAGGCCAACGCCGAAGGTGGCTTGTCCGAACGAGCCCGTGTCCGAGCGGCCCAACTCGCCAACCCAACCGACGTGCGGCGTACGCCGCCCAAGTGGGCCACGCTCGGGGAGGCCCCCAAGGACGCCAAGAAGGTCGCCCTCGCCGCCACGGCGGACCCACGGCTACCACCCGCGGGAGCGGCGATCGTCCGGGACTACCGGGGCCGGACGGTGCGGGTCGTGGTGCTGGCGGACGGGTTCGAGTTCGAGGGTGAGCGCTACCGCTCCCTGTCGGCGATCGCCAAGGCGGTCACTGGCTCGCACGTCAACGGATTCCGGTTCTTCAACCTGGAGGGCCGTCGATGAGCAGAGGCACCCAGAACGGAAAGCACGCCGCCACTCCGCCTCCGCAATGTCGCTGCGCGATCTACACCCGAAAGTCGAGCGAGGAGGGGCTCAAGCAGGAGTTCAACTCCCTCGACGCCCAGCGTGAGGCGGCGGAGGCGTACGTCGCCAGCCAGCGGAACGAGGGATGGTCAGCGCTTCCTGATCGATACGACGACGGCGGATTCTCCGGCGGCAACGTCGATCGGCCCGGCCTCAAGAGCCTGATGGCCGACATCGAGGCGGGCAAAATCGACTGCGTGGTGGTCTACAAGGTGGACCGTCTGTCCCGGTCGCTGATGGACTTCGCGCGCCTCATGGAGGTCTTTGATCGCCACAAGGTCTCGTTCGTCTCGGTTACCCAGCACTTCAACACGACCCATTCGATGGGCCGGCTCACGCTCAACATCCTCCTGTCGTTCGCCCAGTTCGAGCGTGAGATCATCGGCGAGCGCATCCGGGACAAGATCGCGGCGGCGAAGAAGCGGGGCAAATGGGGCGGCGGTCCGCCGCCGTTCGGGTACGACGTCGACCGCTCGAACGGAAGCCCACGCCTCGTCGTCAACCCGGCTGAGGCGTCGCGGGTTCGCCACATCTTTGAGCGGTACCTCGAACTCGGGTCGTTGCTGTCGGTCGGTGAAGATCTCTGCAAACGCGGCTGGAAGACCAAATCGTGGCGAACGAAGGCGGGCGTGGTTCGCGGAGGCGTGGAATGGGACCGGCACTCGGTGTACTGCACGCTGACGAATCCGATCTACATGGGCAAGGTGGTCCACAAGGGCGAGACGTACCAGGGGCAGCACGAGGCCATAGTTGAGGAGGAGACGTTCCGGCGTGCTCACGTGCTGATGCAGAAGAATTCACGGACCCGCGGCAACGAACTGCGGAACCAGTTCGGGGCGCTCCTGCGCAAACTGCTGTACTGCAAGGGGTGCGGCAGCGCGATGGTCCACACCTTTACCCGGCGTGGGAACAAGGCGTATCGGTACTACGTCTGCTGCAACGCCATCAAGAAGGGCCGCGCTCGTTGCCAGAGTGGTTCGCTGCCCGCCCTTGAGATCGAGAAGGCGGTCGTCGAACAGATCCGGTGCGTCGGCCAGGACCAGAGCGTTCTGGAGGAGACGCTCTCGGCATCGCGGGCTCAAGCAGCCGCGGCCATCGAGCAGTTGGACGCCGAGCTGCGCATCGTCAACCGTGGTCTGGGGCGCAATCACGCCGAGATCCGCCGCCTGGCAACCACCGAGCCAACGTCCTCCGCGTCCGCGGGCCGCATCACCGACCTCAACGACCAGATCCGCGAGGCGGAGCGGCGGGCCAGCGAGATTGGGGCCGCCTTAGAACGCCATCGAGCGGAAGTGCTCTCAGCCGAAGACCTCCACGCGGCGTTTGCCGACTTCGACAACGTCTGGACCGCGCTCGCGCCCCGAGAGCAGGTCAGGATGCTCCAGTTGCTGATCAACAAGGTCGTCTTCGACGCCCTCGACAGCAGCATCGAGGTGTCGTTCTACCCGTCGGGCGTGAAAGCGCTAGCAGGTGGGACAGTGGAAGGACCGGAGGCCCAGGCATGATCACCGTCAAGACGAAGGTCTTCTTCAACCGCGCCGCACACGGGCGCAAGACGATCGACACCAAGCCCGCCGCGAGCGTGGCCGTGGACCCCGGCCGCGTGCCGCGGATCTCCCGCCTGATGGCGCTGGCCATCCACTTCGACGAGATGATCCGCGCCGGCAAGGTCGCCAACATCTCCGAGATCGCCCGCCTGACGCACGTCACCCAGCCTCGGATCACGCAGCTGATGAATCTCTGCCACCTCGCGCCGGATATTCAGGAGGAGATTCTGTTCCTGCCGCTGGTGATGAGCGGGCGCGATCCCGTCCACGAGCACATGCTGCGCGACGTGGCCTGCGTGATGGACTGGATGGAGCAACGGCGGCGATGGGGATCGCTGCCGCGCCGCTGACAACTACTTCTTCTTGTTGTCGTAGCGACCCGTGTCGCCGTTCCCCTTCTTGGGCATGACCTCGACTGACGACCCTCGGGGGTTGGCCTTGGCCTGTTCGACAGACTTCAGGCGGCCCGTCTCATTGTCCCGACCGATCTTGAATCCCTTGGACTTCGACATGGCGTTTACTCCATTTTGACGCGGGCTGTCGGATCTACCCTGATCCGCTGGCTTTGACCCGCTGGTTATGATACCCTGTCCACGTTCACTGAACATGGACGGAGTACAAAATGGCCAAGCGGACCGCGAAGAAGCCCAAGGACGAAGCCCCGCAGAACGGGACGGCACAGCTCATGAAGGAGCTGTGGCAGGCCGCCGTGAACCTGCGCGGCTCGATCGAGCCCGCCGACTATAAGCGGTACGTCTTGCCCATCATCTTTCTCCGGTTCCTCTCGCTGCGCTATGAGCGCCGCCGCGAAGAACTCGAGGGGTTGCTCGCGGACCCGAAGAGCGATTACTTCACCAAGGACGCGAAGGCCCGCGCCCGCATCCTGACCGACGCGGACGAGTACCGCGCTGCGGGTGCTTTCATCGTCCCCGAGAAGTCGCGCTGGTCGTACATCCTCCAGCACGCCCAGGCGGACACGATCAAGAGCATCCTCGACGACGCACTCGAACTCCTGGAGAAGACCTACCCCGACAAGCTCCGCGGCCTGCTGCCCCGCATCTACGCCGGCTCGAACCTTGACCGCGAGGGGGTCACCGGGCTCATCAATCTGTTCTCGAAGGACATCTTCAAGCAGGACCACGGCGGCGAGGATCTGGTCGGCCGCGTCTACGAGTACTTCATCGGCGAGTTCGCCAACAGCGAGGGCAAGCGCGGCGGCGAGTACTTCACGCCCGTCTCCATCGTCCGCACGCTCGTCGCCATGCTGGAGCCCACCGACGGCGTCGTGTACGACCCCTGCTGTGGCGCTGGCGGCATGTTCGTGCAGTCGGACGTGTTTACGAAGCACTCCGGCCGCCTGTCATTCATCGGTCAGGAAAGCAAGGACTTCACGTACCGGCTGTGCCGGATGAACCTCTTCATCCACGGCATCGACGGCAACATCCAACTCGGCAGTTCGTACTTCAATGATCTGCACGCCGACACGAAGGCCGACTACGTCATCGCCAATCCCCCCTTCAACGACGGCGCGAAGGGCGAGGACGGCTGGGGCGCTCACCGCATCACGAGCAAGGACCCACGGTTGGACTTCGCCAAGCGTGCTGGCGCGAACGGCCAGGGCCAGCCCATGCCTCTCTCGCCGCGCAACGCCAACACAATGTGGATGATGCACTTCCTGCATCACCTCCGTGACCCGGATGGCAAGAAGCACTCCGGAGGCACTGCCGGATTCGTAATGGCGACCGGCGAACTCTCCAACAGCGAAGTCGCTCGGCTCGAAGTCCGTAAGGCGCTGGTAGAGCACGGGTACGTGGACTGCATCGTGCAGCTCACGGGCCAACTCTTCGCCAACACGCAGATCCCGTGCTGCCTCTGGTTCCTGTCGAAGAACCGAGGCGGTGGCGGGGGCTTCCGTGCCCGGAAGAACGAGATCCTCTTCATCGACGGCCGCAAGCTCGGCACGCTCATCCCCGGCTCGCGGAAGCAGAAGCAGTTGTCTGCGGAAGAGGTCGAGAAGATCGCAGCCGTGTATCGTGAGTTCAAGCGAAAGGGCACGCCCGCGGAAGTCGCGGGCTTCTGCAAGGCCGCGACGCTCGACGAGATCCGCGAGCACAACTACGCCCTGACGCCGGGCCGCTACGTCGGCGCGGCCGAGAGCGATGATCCGGATGAGCCGTTCGAGGACCGCTTCCCGCACCTGTGCGCGACCCTGGATGAACAGTTCAAGCAGTCGGCGGCGCTGGAGAAGCAGATTCGGGCGTCGCTGGCCGAGGTGGCCCGTGCGGCGGGCTTGGACGGCGTGCGAGTGGAGACCAAGAACAACGGCGCGCTCGCGCCGGCGGCGAAGTTGGCCGGGGGGGCGAGGCGATGATCGACTTCGCAGCGCACATTCTGCCTAATAGGCGTCGTCCCCGCCACGCGACGGATCACTTGGCGGACGCGACGGATGAGTCGTCGCGTTCTCCGGATCACCTGGAGACCGCGACGGACGGCCCGGAGCGTTCTCCGCACGAGCTGGAGAACGCGACAGGTCATCTGTCGCGTCTTCCGGGCCGGCTGTCGCGTCATCTGCGTGAGTTGGAGAACGCTCCGACTCGTCCGGAGCGTGTTCCAAGCGACGTGGAGGGAAGCGGCGCAGCGCGCCGCCGGGGAATCGTGGCACGCCGGGAGGGAGTCGACCGTGCCCGGAGACCCCGCGCAGATGCCCGCGAGTGCGGAAGTCGCGCCCTGGACCGTGCGGGCGATCTTCGTGCCTTCAGCGGGGAGGTGCCGGAGGGGCGGCACGCCCCTCTGGCGTCAGCGCACCCGCTGTCGGGCGGATCGGGGGTGCGGCGTGGCGATTGAGGATTCTCCACTCGGCGATCTTCCGCGAGGCTGGACGCTGCCGCGCCTCGACGCGATCACGTTGCGCATCGGATCGGGAGCAACGCCGCGCGGAGGCAGCGCCGTGTATCTGCCGTACCGAGAACGGGTCGCGCTCGTGCGCAGCCAGAACGTATTCGATCGCCGTTTCGACGATGACGGGCTCGCATTCATCTCGGATGCCGCCGCCGAAGAACTCGCGGGTGTGGCGCTCGAAGCGGACGATCTCCTGTTGAACATCACGGGAGACGGTGTCACGTTTGGCCGAGCCTGCATGGTGCCGCCATCCGTCTTGCCCGCCTGCGTCAACCAGCACGTCGTGCGTATCCGGTGCGATCGGAAGAAGTGCGAACCCGCGTATCTTCTCGCGTACCTCACGCACCCGATGGTCAAGCACTACATCGAGGGTTTCAACGCGGGTGGGAGCAGACGCGCGATTACGAAGGGACACATCGAGTCCTTCGTTGTTCCCCTCCCCCCTCTCCCCGAGCAACGCGCCATCGCACGGGTGCTTGGCGGGCTGGATGACAAGATCGAACTGAACCGGCGGATGAACCAGACGTTGGAGGACATGGCTCGCGCTCTGTTCAACGACTGGCTTGAACGCATGGAGGGCGAGCTTGAGACGGTGACGACACAATCGCTGACCGACTCGGGCGTGCTCGTCATTGGTGACGGATACCGCGCCAAGCGCAGCGAACTGCGACCGACCGGTCTCCCGTTCGCGCGAGCGGGCAACATTGACGGCGGCTTTCAGTTCACAGACTGCGAGTACATGGGCGTTGATGGAGTTCAGGCCGCGGGCGACAAGGTGTCCCGGCCACTCGACTCGGTGTTCACGTCCAAGGGCACAGTTGGGCGGCTTGCGCTAGTTTCGAAGAGCACGCCGACATTCGTATATGCGCCACAACTCTGCTTCTGGCGTGCTGCCGATCCTTCACGTCTCAACCCGTTCGTCCTGCACCAATGGATGCACGGCGACGAGTTCGGCGAGCAGGTGGACATGACCAAGGGCCAGACCGATATGGCGGACTATGTCAGTCTGACCGATCAGCGTCGCATGCGGATCACACTGCCCTCACCGAAGCGACAGGCCGAGGTAGGGCGGCACCTGGAGCGTCTCTACGGCATGATGGATCAGAACACCACGCAGATCGGCACGCTTGCGGCGCTCCGCGATTCGCTACTGCCCGTTCTCTTATCAGGCGAACTCCGCCTGCATCACGTGTCGGCGGCCGTTAAGGAGGTCGTCGCATGAGCAGATTCGACGATTTTCCGAAGCAGATAAACGTACCGATCCCCACGGATGACACCGGCATGGTCGGGCGTGAGTGCCCCAATGCTGAATGCGAGGGGTACTTCAAACTCCAGCCTGGAACGGGCCTGACGGGCGAAGATCTCGACTGTGTATGTCCGTATTGCGGCCATCGGGGCAAGCCGGATCAGTTCTGGACAAAGGAGCAGATCGAGTACGCGAAGTCATACGCGTTCCGAGCCATCGGGGACATCGTGACCCGCGAGTTGAAGAAGCTCGCGTTCAATCACCCGCCGCGCGGTGCGTTCGGTATTGGCATCAGCATGACACTGAAGGAAGGGCCACGCGCCCCCCTTCGGCACTACCGAGAGAAGGCACTCGAAACCGAGGTCGTGTGCGACCAGTGCACCCTTCGGTACAGCGTGTTCGGTGTCTTTGGGTTCTGCCCAGATTGCGGATGTCACAACTCCCGTCAGATCTTGGAGAAGAACCTGGACCTTGCGATGAAGGTGATTGAGTTCTCTCAAGCCGCGCCTACGCCCGAGATCACTGAGAATCTGGTTCAGAACGCGCTTGAAGACGTGGTTTCGTCGTTTGACGGATTTGGTCGCGAACTGCTGAGTGCCCACGCCGCGCGAGCAAATGATCCGAAGAAGGCGTCCAGCGTGTCGTTTCAAAGCTTGACTGGTGCGGACAAGTCGTTGCAGGCCTTGTTTGGGACGTCCCTTCAGACGCTGACGACGCCAGAAGAGTGGAAGCTCATGGTCCGCTGCTTCCACAAGCGTCATGTGATCGCCCACAAAGGCGGGGTAATCGACGAGAAGTACATCGAGCAATCAGGCGACGACACCGCAATCGAAAGGCGAAAGGTGCGTGTCTCAGCGGATGAGGTGCGGATGCTCGTGGCTGCCGTTCGGTCGCTAGGAGATGGGTTGTGGCGGTACTTCACGCCGGCGGCCCGGTCGGTGGAGGTGCCCAAGTGAACGTGTTCATCTCCTACAGCGTGGCAGACGTTGACCTATTGCGCAGGGTGGCTCAGGTGATCGCGGCGGGTGGGGATAAGCCTCTGTGCTGGGACACCAGCAAGACGCCTGGCCACGAAGTCTGGCCCAGCATCTTCGGATGGATCGACGCGAGCGACCTGGTCATCGTCATCATCACAGATCAAACCGTGGCGCGGGCAATGTCCGTCGGGCAGGAAGTTGGGCATGCACGAGCCAAGGGAAAGCCGATCGTGCCGCTTGTCGCCGCTGGGGTCAGGCCAGAGGACCTCGGGTGTCTGAACGGGGTGATCTATCAACCCATCAGTCGAGAGAACACAAGTGATGCGCTCGCCGCTGTTCAGCGGGTTCTCGACGGGATGAAGATGCAGAAGGCCGAGGCGCAGCGCCAGTTGCTAGTGGTCGGTGGGATCGTCGGCCTGCTGTGGCTGTTCGGCCAGAACGGGTAATCGAAGAAGTTCCGCGATTCAAGAGGTTTATGTGATTCCCAAGACGTTGGACAAGATCGAGGCCGCTGACATCCAGTCCCTCGTCACCAATGGTGACGAGGAACGCCGGACGTTGGACTTCAAGCGCGACCTGCCGGGCAACACCGACAAGGACAAGAACGAACTCCGCGCAGATGTCACCTCCTTCGCCAACGCCGGCGGCGGCGACCTGATCTTCGGCGTGGATGAGGCGGGCGGCGTGGCTACGGCCGTGCCGGGTTTGCCCGGAGTCGATGCCGACGCGGAGATCCGCCGCATCGAGGCCGTCATTCAGACCAGCATCGACCCGCGCGTGCCCGGGTTTGAGTCACGGGCTATCGCGATCCCGGGCAAGGGTCCGGTGATCGTCGTCCGTGTGCCCAAGAGCTGGCGCGGCCCGCATCTGGTCAAGATCAACGACACGTTTCGGATGTTCGGGCGCAACAGCAAGGGCAAGTACATCTTCGATGCCACGGAGATCCGTTCGGCGTTCGCGCTGTCGGAGCAGTTGCCGGAGCGCATCCGGCGCTGGCGGGATGATCGGTTGGCTCGAATTATCGGGGAAGAGGCTCCCCTGCCGCTCGCGGCCGGCGCAAGGCTAGTCGTTCATGTTGTTCCCCTGGCCTCGTTCGCCGCAGGGAGGGAAGTCTCCGCCGAGGCCATGAAGAAGGCAAGCCAGGCCTTTCAACCACTCTGCACGGGCGGCAGCGACTCCCGCATCAACATCGACGGGCTCCTGAAGTTCACCGGGGGCCGTGCGGGTGCGCCCGGCGCGACCGCGTACTGCCAGGTGTTCCGCTCCGGAATCGTTGAAGGCGTGACGACCGAGGTCGTTCAAACTCGTGAGCCGCGCCCGTACATCGCCAGCCAGTGGCTTGCCCAGGAGGTCGTCTCGAGCGTCAAGCAGTATCGGGCTGGTCTGATCGCGTGCGATGTCCTGCCGCCTTACCTCGTGCTGGCCACGTTGGCGGGAGCGAAGGGCGCGACGCTGGCAGTCAGCAATCGCTTCATGGTCTGGGAGCACTACCCGGTTGACCGTGACTTGGTGGTCCTCCCCGACGTGCTCATCGAGTCCAGGGACAGTGATCTGCTGACAGACCTCCGGTCGCTGTTCGACGGCGTCTGGAACGCCTGCGGCTGGGTGCGGTGTTTCGATTACAACGAACAGGGCAAGTGGGCACCTCCCGCCTGAGCACCAACGAAAGGACGTTTCGGCATGACGTGGCACGGCTCTGAATCCCAGTTTGAGTGGACGACCATTGAGCGGCTCAAGTCGCTCGGGTATGTCTATGTCCACGGGTCGGAGTTGGGCGCTGCTGCGAGGCCCGATGACTCAGAGGTCGTGCTCAAGGACCGGCTTCGGGTGTTCCTCATCGCCCGCTACGGGCGGACAGTCACTCGACCCGATGGGCTGCCGGATGCGGCGATCGATGCAGCCGTCGCCAAGTTCGCACGGCCCGAGGGAGTGGACACGCTCCGCCGCAACGCGGCGCTGCACGCCATGCTTCGCGGTGGCGTGGAGATTGCGGTCGAAGAACCGGCGGCAGACGGGAAGCCCGCGGGTAAACGCATCGCGCACGTCTATGCCGTGGACTGGGAACGACCCGAGCACAACGAGTTTCTGGTCGTGAACCAGCTGCCCGTCCACGGGCCAAGTGGGAACGATCGTCGCCCCGACGTCATCGTGTACGTGAACGGGCTGCCGCTGGTCCTGTTCGAGCTCAAGAACCCGTACGACGACCAGCCCACGGTGGCGGATGCCATCAACCAGATCGGCCACTACCGCCACGAGATCCCGCAACTATTCGACCACAACGCGCTCTGCATCGCCTCCGACGGCGTGACCACGCTGCACGGCATGTGGACCGCCAGCGCGGAGTGGTACGCGCCGTGGAAGAGCATTGACGGCCTGACAGTCGAGCGCGGCACCACCGGGAGCATGAAGACGCTGGTCGAGGGGCTGCTGCCCAAGGACCGGCTCTTGGCGTACATCCGCGACTTCATCGTGTTCGAGACGATCGGAGCGGCTGGAGGCAAGATTGTTAAGAAGGGAGGAAAATACCACCAGTTCTTTGCGGTGCGGATCGGGGCGAGGAAGATCCTGGAATCGGTAAAGGCGGGGACGGCAGACAAACGGCTGGGCGTCATTTGGCACACCACCGGCTCGGGGAAGTCGCTGTCTATGTGCTTCCTGGTCGGGATGCTGCGGCGGGAGGCCGTGCTGAACAACCCGACCTTCGTGATTCAGGTCGATCGGACGGACCTGGACCAGCAACTGCACGACCAGTTCGTTTCGGCCCGCTCGCTGGTGGGCGACGTCAAGCACGCCAAGAGCGTCGAAGATCTTCGCGGCCTGCTCCAGACGCAGGGCGGTGAGGTGATCTTCACCACGATCGAGAAGTTCGCGCTGCGTGAGGGCGAGGCCGAGCATCCGGTGCTCTCGACGCGAGACAATGTGATCGTGATCGCCGATGAGGCGCACCGGAGCCAATACGGATTCACCAAGGGCTTTGCACGCTGGCTCGGGGCGGCGCTGCCCAATGCGCGGCGGCTGGGGTTCACCGGCACGCCTGTCTCCTTCAGCGGGGCCGACACCGTCGAGGTCTTCGGTGACCTGGTCCACGTCTACGACATCCGCCAGAGCCAGGATGACAAGGCGACGGTGCCGATCTTCTACGAGCCACGGCAGATCAAGCTTCGTTTGAACAAGACGGACGTGGATGGGGCACTGGCGGAGATTGTCGAAGATGCGCCGATCGACGAGTTGGAGAGAAAGAAGGGCCAATGGGCTGCGCTGGCCAAGGCGGCGGGCGCGAAGGAGCGGATAGAACTGCTCGCGGCCGACCTGCTCGCACACTTCAAGGACCGGACGGCCACGCTCAAGGGCAAGGCGATGGTCGTCTGCATGATCCGCGAGAACTGCGTGAGACTGTACGATGCGCTGAAGGCGCTGCCGGGGTGCCCCGAGATCAAGGTGGTGATGACCGGCGACCTGGGCAAGGACCCCGAGGCGTGGAGCAAGGCCGGGCACCTGACGACCAAACAGCAGCGCGAAGCGATCAAGAAGCGGATGATCGACGCGGACGATCCGCTGTCAATGGTGATCGTCTGCGATATGTGGCTCACGGGCACGGACATCCCTTGCCTGCACACGCTGTATGTGGACAAGCCCATGAAGGGCCACACGATGATCCAGGCGATCTCGCGTGTGAACCGCGTGTTCAGCGACAAGCCGCACGGACTGATCGTGGACTACATCGGCATTGGCGATGAGCTGCGGGCAGCGACCGCGAAGTACTCAGCGGGTGGAGAAGATCACGGGAAGCCCGCGGGCGGGCTGGATGAAGACGCCCGGCCGCTGTTCGTGGCGGCGCTGGCCGAGGTGCGGTCGTTCCTCCCCGAAGGCGTGAATTACGGCGACTGGCGGCGGCTCTCGCCGATCGCGCTGGAGGACCGCTACGCGGCGGTTTATGGGCATCTGACCAGCGACGATGACCTGCGGGACCACTTCTTGGACGCCGAGCTGCGGCTGACGAGCGCATTCCTGCTCGTCAAACACCTGGATGACTGCCGCGCCAGCGCCGACGAGGTGATCTTCTGTCAGCGGGTGCGTAAGCAGCTCCTCAAGACGATCCGCGGGCGTGGACCTACCAGAGACATCGAGAAGGCGGTGCGGGACCTGGTGGATGACACCGTCGAGAGCGAGGGCGTCGTTGACATCTTCAAGGCCGCGGGGATCACGCGGGCCGACATCTCGATCCTCGACGACAACTTCCTTCAGACGTTTAAGGATCGGCCGCTGCCGGACCTTCGGCTCAAGTTGCTCGAGAAACTGCTCGCCGACGAGATCCACATGCGGGCGAAGAAGAACTTGGCCAAGGCGAAGACGTTCCGTGAACTACTGGAAGCGACGCTCCAGAAGTACCACAACCGGCTTATCGACGCGGCGGCCGTGATCCGCGCCATGATCGAGATCAAGAAGGACATGGAGGCATCGGATCAGCGGGCCGGGCAGTTGGGCTTGGCGGAGGATGAGCTTGCCTTCTATGACGCCGTCGCCATCAACTACGAGAACGTCTACGGCGTGGACTTCCTGAAGGGCCTGATCCACGACGTTGTGCAGAGCATCAAGCGAAACCTGAAGGTGGATTGGACCGAGCCGCACCGGGAGGACGTGAAGGCCGCAGTGAGAGCGGCGGTGCGGCGTGTTCTGACGAAGCAGGGCGTGAAGGCTGAGGACTTTGATCGGCTGATGCCCGTGCTGATGGCACAGGCGGAGGCGTTGTACGCGGAGTGGCCGATCGCGGCCTGAGGAGTGATTTGTGAACGGACGCCAGACATGAGCAAGAAACAACCAGCCTTTGGCGAGCTCATCCGCGAGAAGCGGCTCGCGAAGGGTCACAGCCTGCGGAAGTTCGCGGAGCTCATCGACGTGAGCCCAACCTATCTCTCGCTCGTCGAGCAGGGAAAGGTGGAGAGCCCTCCGACCGCCGAGCGGGTGCGTCGGATGGCGGAGGTCCTCGGAGAGAACCCAGATGAGCTGATGTCATTGGCCGGCCGGATGCCGGAGGATCTTCGCGGAATCATCCAGAGCGAGCCGGAAGAGATGCCTCAGTTGTTGCGGGCGGCGAAGGGTTTGACGGCAGACCAGTTGAAGGCACTGTCGGCGCAGGCCAAGAAGATGCAGAGAGAGGAGCAATGATGGGGCGACCGCCTGCCAAGACCGAACGTGTGCCGTGGCTGCGCGATGAGAACATCGAGGCCGAAGCCGAGACGCTCTTTGAGCTGTGGCAGAAGGCTCACGGCGAGGTCTCCGAACCCCCGGTTCCCGTCGATGAAATGATCGAGCTGCAGCTCAACCTGCGGTATGAAATAGATGACCTGCAGAAGCGATTCCGTCACGGCGATGTGCTGGGAGCGATCTGGTTCAAGGAGCAGCTTATCCGAGTCGACCGGAGCCTTGATCCCGTCGAGCATCCGCGCATGCTGGGACGCTACCGCTTCACGCTCGCCCATGAGATCGGCCACTGGCAGCTTCACCGGAAGGTCTTTCTCCGCGACGAGACACAGATGTCTCTGACATCCGCAGCGGATGCGCCCGCGTTCGTGTGCCGCTCGACCGATCAAGCGCGTGAAGAGGTGCAGGCGAACATGTTCGCGGCGTTCCTGCTCATGCCGCGTGACCTGATTCGCCGGGCGTGGATCAAGTGGAGGGGCACCGATGACGTTGTGTGTGTGCTTGACCTCGCCGCGCCAACCTTATCCCGAAGTGTGAAGGCACAGCAGGACGCTGCGATGCAACGCTTCTCGAAGCCTTTCGCTGAGCAGTTCCATGTGTCTGCCGAGGCCATGAGCTACCGCTTGGAGGCGCTTGGGCTCCTTACTCGTGATCGATCCCTGTTTGGTTGAACCCCCAGTGTTCTTGTGCGCAGTGCGTTTACTGTTCACGGGACATGGACATTTGGAGGCCCTGAAATGGCCAAAGACTTTGATCCGCGTCGCATCCTCCGAAAGATCTCCAACTCGCTCACCCGCGTGTGCTTCGAACGCGCCGGCGTGGTCGAAGGCATCCCTTGGGATGACCTGGGCGAGACCCAGGTCGAGCCCATCTTCACCGCGTGGCAGAAGATGCCCGACGACAAGCGCCGGCTCATCCAGCTCGTGCTCCAGGACATCAACGAACTGGCGGACGAGCGCGGCGTGAAGGTGCTGGTTGAGGAGATCCAGCGCATCGCGCCCGATCGCCTCGCCGAGTTCGACGCGATTGTCGGCCAGGCCGACCGCGCGATGTGGACGTACCTCAACGTCAAGATGGCGTTCGTGGTCGCCGCCTATTTCGCACGGGCGGAGGCCCTCTCCACGGGCCGCTACTGGATCACGCGGAACAGCCTGCCGAAGGAGGCGATCGCGGTGGATGATTCCCACAAGGCGGCGCTGAAGGCGGCGCTGGCGGAGTTCTACTGGGATCGCCAGCTGCGCGGCAAGATCTGCGAGATCGAGCACTACACGAGGATCGGCGGCAGCGAGTACTTCTTTGCCTATCTCGATGACTACCCCGATGACCCGGTGGTCTTCGACGACACCGGGCATCTCGTGCGGAGCAAAGAGCGGCGCGTGTTCGACAACGTCTTCGTGTTCAACCCCAGCGATGGGACGCTCGATGTGTACGCCAAGGGCGGGAAGAAGGTGTACGAGCCCCTCCAGCAGAGGTTCTGCAAGGCCGTGCTTGGCGTTGACATCGGACCCGCGGACCCGAAGCGCCCCGCATACGCGCTTGATCACCTGCTCAAGCCGGACCGGAGGCTGCCGACCGATCCCAAGGATCGCATCGTTGCAGTCACCATCACCCGTGTGCGGGTGGAGCCGATCGACCGGCCGGGCGAGTACATCGAGCTCGGGCTCAACCCGGAGCGAGGCATTCACCGGATCGACCAGGCGATTGCCGAGTACTTAAACACGCAGCGGCTGACGCCCGACCGGCTGCGCGTGAAGCAGATGTCGTTCGAGTTGCGCTTCTCAACGGATGCACGCCCGCGCCCGCTGAGGTTTAGCGTCAGCTGCCCCAACTCCTGCGACCTCAAGAGCAAGCCGGACGAGCTGCGCGCGATCGGCGAGCGGTGCCTGCGGCTGTGGGAGGTGACCCATGGGTGATTTCCTCTCCCGCCTGTGGGCGTGTTTCGACAGCAGGGAGCCTCTCTTTTCCGCCCGTGAGGTGGCATCATGGCCGGATGGGCAAGCCCAGTGGCTCCAGGAGCGTGGGGTGCTCTGCGCCACGACGTCCGCCTCGCGCGTGGGCTGTTCGTGCTGCCCTTCGGGGCATGTCGAGGATGTGCTCGAGGTTCCCGACGCCGACCCGCCTCGGTTCTTCATTGCGTGCCCGGAGTCGGTCACGGTTGAGGTTGATTCTGAAGCCCTGCGGCAATGGACGATCGACGGTGACGCCGTCGCGTCGCTCATCGCGGCGGCGCTTGGTATTCAGGGACGCCCCACTCCGATCGAGTCTGGCCGTGTGTGGCGGCTCGGCACAACCCGATGGCAGCAGACTTCCCGTGAGGTGTTGCTGGCCCGGGGGCTCGGTGCCGAGGATGCCGCCCGCATCGCAGCCCACGCGGGTCAGGCAGGTCGGCCCATTGTGCTGGTCAGCGGCCTGGAACCCCTGACCCACATCTGGCCGGGGCGGCCACCGGCCTGTGTCGCACTGTCGCGTGTGATGTCGCAGGATGCGACAGGGCTGCAGGCGGATGGCGTACTGCTTCACGACCTGGTTCAGAAGGCCGACGAGCTTCAGGCGCAGGTGGAACTCTTGCCGCTGGACCCCGCCGGCAAGAGGCGTGTACTGCGCCGGCATGCCCAGGCTGCTGCATCATCAAACCAAGAGGACGAGGTGTTGGTCGGTGCGTACCAGGCATGCCACTCGTACCGCGAGGCGGCCAAGGTGCTCTCGGCACGCCTGAAGACCAAGATCACCAAGGACAAGGTCAAGCGTGCCGTGGACCGCGCCGGCGGTGCCTCTGCCGTCATCAACGGAGCCAACAGCAACTCGGTGGTGCGGACTGTCGCGTCGCACCGACGCGACAAAGGCGGGAGATTCTGAAAATCGTGCAGGTGCCGTGAACACAGGCCTCTGCGCGTTGTTCGACATCGATGGCGTGCGTCGCGGGGCGTTCAGAACCGCGACACCGGCCGGTGGGTCCGAGGGCCACGAGGGCCATAACCCGCCGGTCGCTACAAGCTCGTGAATGTCTGCGGCGTGCGCCGCGACGCGAGATTGGCACGGACGGGTGATGGCTCCGGCCCCGGAGGTCACCCGTGACCAACGGCGCATCACTGAACGACCAATACATCCGCACACTCATCCTGATCAAGGCCCGCAGCCTGATGAAGTCCCCGGCCTTCCGGGGCGTCGAACGCGACGACGTTCTGCGGGACCTGACGCTCATCCTCGCCAAGCGGCTCGGCCAGTTCGATCCCGAGCGGGCCCAGCTTCGCACGTTCGTTTCCCGCGTTCTGGACTCAGCCGCGATCACCCTGCTTCGGGCTCGCCAGCGTGAGAAGCGGTCCGGCGATCACGGCATGGCCTCTATCGAGAGGCTCCGGGAGAGCCAGACCACGGATCCGGTCACTGGCTCGGCAGCGGTCGGGGAGGCCGATGCGGCTCGCCGCCTTGGGCGTGAGGTCCGCTCCCCCATCGATGAGTTCCATCTCAATGACTCGATCCGCGAAATCGTGGCGGCGCTGCCCCCCGATCTCGCCGACTTGTGCCGTGCGCTCCAGGAAGACTCCGCAGTGTCGACCGCTCGCGGCCTGGGCATTTCCCGTCGCCAGCTACGTAATCGCATCGCCGAGCTTCGTGTGCGATTTGCCGCCGCGGGCTTCGAGACGTTTTGACCAAAGCGGACAGCGGCTCTGCGGACGGCGTATGTAGCCGGGGAGCAGCACTCCAGTGTGCCGCGAGGAGTTCACCATGACCACCGGCGTGTACCGCTTCACCTTCGACAAGGACATCGCTCTCACCGACGCGGAAGCAACGCTGCACCTGGCGATGATCGCCGCCGAGGGGCTCTTCGGCAATGCCATCGTCCGAATGGACGTCAGCTTCGCGGCGGACCAGGCGGGTCGAAGCCTGAGCGTCGACGGCACAACGCCGGTGGGCGCAGCGGTCGTCCGAATGTTCACCTCGCTGATGCTCCGCGAGTTCGGCGATGACGCCTTCACCGTCCGGCGCGTGAAGGCGTCCTCGGCCGAGCCCACGGCGGCTGCCGCGTGATCACACCACTTCCGCTCGTCCGCCTCGGCCAAGGCGCATTCACCCGCGACATCTGGCCTGAGGACATCGATCCCACTTTCTGCCATCACGGAGATTCCATGCCCACAACCGCAACCGCAACCCCCCACACCCTCATGAACCAGATCAGCAAGGGCCGCAAGGCCCGTCCCCGCCGCGTGATGCTGTATGGCACGCACGGCATCGGCAAGAGCACCTTCGGCGCGATGGCCGAGAAGCCCATCTTCGTCCCCACCGAGGACGGCCTGGCCGACATCGACTGCGAGTCGTTCCCGCTGGCCCGCAGCCTCGGCGAGGTGATGGCGGCGCTCGAGTCCCTGTACTCGAGCGACCACGACTACCGCACCGTCGTCATCGACAGCCTGGACTGGCTTGAGCGCCTGATCTGGGCCGAGGTGTGCGCCGACGAGAACGTCGAGAACATCGAGAAGATCGGCTACGCGAAGGGATTCTCGTTCGCCATCGACAAGTGGCGATCGGTGCTCGGTGCCCTCGATGCGCTCCGCAGCGATCGCGGCATGATGGTGGTCCTCATCGCGCACGCCAAGATCGAGAAGCTCGAGAACCCCGAGACCGTGCCGTACGACCGCTACTCGCCGCGCCTGCACAAGCTCGCGTCGGCGCTCGTTCAGGAGTGGGCCGACGAGGTGCTCTTCGCCACGTACAAGGTCCACACCATCAAGGTGGACGAGGGATTCAACAAGGCCAAGCACAACGGCATTTCCACCGGCGAGCGGATCATCCGCACCGTCGAGCGGCCGGCGCACGTCGCCAAGAACCGCTTGGGCCTGCCCGAGGAGATTCCGCTCGACTACCGCGTCTACGGCGCGTTTGCCCGGGGCGAAAACCCGTTCGCCGAGGCGTCTGCACCTGCCACCACATCCGACACCGCCGGCGCGGCCTGAGCGCCGTCGTCGTTGTCCATCCCTCATCCGTCCATCACCAATCGCAAAGGAACTGACTCATGGCCACGCTGAACAACTTTGATGCCAACCAGGTTGACCCGTCCGTCGCGCTCGATCCGCTCCCCGCGGGCAAGTACCTCGCCGTCGTCTCCGAGTCGGAGCTCAAGCCGACCAAGACCGGCGGCGGCAAGTACCTGCAGCTGACCTTCCAGATCATCGACGGCGAGTTCAAGGGCCGCCTGGTCTGGGCCCGCCTCAACCTTGAGAACAAGAGTGAGATGACTGTCAAGATCGCCCGCGGTGAACTCTCCGCCATCTGCCGCGCGATCGGCGTCATGCAGCCCAAGGACTCGGTCGAGCTCCACAACGTTCCCCTGGAGATCAACGTCGGGCTGAAGAAGCGCGACGACAACGGCGAGTTCACGAACGTCATCAAGGGCTACGCCAAGAAGGGCGGTGGCGGCGCGCCAATGAGCGCTCGCGCTCCCGTCGGCGTCGGCCCGGGGAGCACGCCGCCCTGGAAACGCTGAGTCCATCTGGTCGCGTCCTCGAGCTCCCGTACCCGCCCAGTGTGAACCACATCTGGCGACGGATGGGCTCAAGGACCGTGCTGAGCCGCGAGGGGCGGCGCTACCGCGCAAGCGTGTGCGATGCCCTCGCGGTGATGCGTGTGGTGCGGATGAATGGTCGGCTGGAGGTGCGTGTCACCGTCTGCCCGCCCGACAACCGCCGCCGCGACCTGGACAACGTGCAGAAGGCCCTGCTCGATGCGCTCGCCAAGGGCGGGGCGTACCGAGACGACTCGCAGATCGATCGGCTGGTTATTGAACGCGGCCCGGTGACGCCGGGCGGCAAAGTGCTGGTGGAACTCACAGAGATCAAGTCATGACCGTTCCGTGTCCACAATGCGGCAGTACGACTCGACGCTTCGGCTTCTGCTGCGAGCCATGCCATGCACGCTATATGGCGGAGCAACGAAAGAAGTGGAACGCGCCGGCAACAGGCGTGAATCAGCCCGAGCGGGTTGGATACTTCTCGCCGAGCACCGAGGCTCGTGCCTGGTCATTGTCTCGGCCGGGACGCCCCGATCCATGCTGGGATACCGATGAGCAGGTTGGATTGTGGTCGGTCTGCGTGCGAGCGATCGAGGAGGCGGCGTGCTGATGGAGCTCCGTCCCTACCAATCCGAAGCCATCGCCGCGGTGTACGAGCACCTGCGGACCCGCGACGACAATCCGTGCGTCGTCATTCCGACCGGCGGTGGCAAGACGCCGGTGATCGCGACGATCTGCCGCGACGCCGTCGGCCACTGGGGCGGACGCGTCGTGCTGCTGGCGCACGTGAAGGAACTCCTCGAGCAGGCGGCCGACAAACTCCGCGTCATCGCGCCCGACGTGCCGATGGGCATCTACTCGGCTGGCCTCAAGCGCAAGGACCTCGGCTACGCCGTCACGGTCGCGGGCATCCAGAGCATCTGGAAGAAGGCGTGCGACCTCGGCCCCGTCGATCTGATCATCGTCGACGAAGCGCACATGGTCCCCGCCGAGGACGACGGGATGTACCGGCAGTTCATCGCCGACGCCAAGGTGGTGAACCCCAACGTCCGCATCATCGGGCTGACCGCCACGCCGTATCGCATGAAGTCCGGCTCGATCTGCGCCCCCGAGAACATCCTCAACCACGTCTGCTACGAGGTCGGTGTCCGCGAGCTCATCGTGCAGGGATTCCTCTCGCCACTCAAGACCAAGGCGGGGTTGCAGAAGATCAGCACCGACGACCTGCACGTCCGCGCCGGCGAGTTCGTCGCCAGCGAGGTCGAGGACCTCATGGACAAAGAGGGTCTGGTCGAGGGCGCGTGCGCGGAGATCGCGCAGCACACCAACGACCGCAGCGCCACGCTGATCTTCTCCTCGGGCATCCGCCACGGGCAGCACATCGTCGATGTGCTCAAGACCAAGCACCGCATCGAGTGCGGCTTCGTCACCGGCGACACCCCCGACGGCGTGCGTGCGGCGATCCTCGGCCGCTTCCGTTCGGGCGAGCTCAAGTACCTGTGCAACGTGAACGTGCTGACGACCGGCTTCGATGCACCGCACATTGACTGCGTGGCGCTCGTGCGCCCGACCATGTCGCCGGGTCTGTATTACCAGATGGTGGGCCGGGGCTTCCGCCTCCACCCTGGCAAGTCCGACTGCCTCGTGCTGGATTTCGGCGGCAACGTGCTCCGCCACGGCCCGGTCGACGCGATCCGCATCGCCACCGACGATCGCGGCGACGGCGAAGCGCCAGCGAAGGAGTGTCCGAACTGCCAGGCCCTGATTGCGGCGGGCTACCAGACCTGCCCGCAGTGCGGCCACCAGTTCCCCGAGCCCAACCGCCAACAGCATGAGGCGAAGGCCAGCACCGAGGGCATCCTCAGCGGCCAGACCACTCGCGAAGAACACCGCGTCAGTGAGACGACGTACCACGTGCACTACAAGCGCAGCGACCCGTCCGCGCCGCTGACCATGCGCGTCGAGTACCGCGTCGGATTCAACCGCTTCTTCCGCGAGTGGGTCTGCTTCGACCACACCGGATACGCGCGCACGAAGGCGGAGGCCTGGTGGCGGGCTCGCTCGGTCGAGCCGGTGCCCGGCGGGACGGAGGAGGCGGTCGAGATGGCCAAGGCCGGGGCGCTCGCCCCGACGCTCTCGATCACCGTCGAGAAGAAGGCCGGCGACCAGTTCGAGCGCGTCACGCAGCACGTGCTCGGCGATAAGCCCCCGCGCCTTGACAGCGACGAAGGCCTGCCGGACCGGCCGCCGGAGCCCGCGGGCATGACGTACGGCATCCCCGAAGACGAAATCCCCTTCTGAACAAGGAGTACCGCATGATCACGATCACGATCGAAGAGACCGACAAGGACGGGCAGTTGCTCGGATGCCACGTGGCCTCCGCGCCCATCGACAAGAACGACACCAAGGGCATCGGCTCGCTGCTGGCGAGGAGCGTCGGCGGGCTAATGTACCACACCGAGGCCCGCGCTGAGATCCCGCTGCTGATCGCGGCCGCGGGCACGCACCGGGCCAGTTCGTGCACGCGGGCGATCGGCCACGCGGCGGGCCTGGCCACTGGGACGTACGGCTTCGACCTGGCGATCAAGCCCGTCATCGAGATCGACCGCCTGCTGGACTACCGCGCCAGCAAGCGCGATCGCGAGACCGCAGCGCAGACGCTCAAGATCATGGGCGCCACCATCCGCCGCCGCGAGGACAACGAATAAGCGATGAGCGATGGCCCCTCCATTCTGCTCGAGTCGGCACGCACGTACCTCGCTCGCGGGTACGCGGTCATCCCTCTGCCGGCGCGGAAGAAGATCCCCGTGCTCAAGGGGTGGACGGACCTGCGCCTTTCCGAGAGCGACCTGCCGGCGCACTTCAACGGCACAGGCAACATCGGCGTGCTGCTGGGCGAACCGAGCGGGTGGCTGGTGGATGTGGACCTCGACTGCGAGGAGGCGGTGGCGCTCGCGCCCAAGTTCCTGCCGCCGACGGGCGCGATGTCCGGGCGGCCGGGCAAGCCCGCGTCGCACTGGTGGTACGTGTGCGAGGGGATGAAGACCCGAAAGCACCAGGACCCGGTGTCGAAGAAGATGATCGTGGAACTGCGGAGCACCGGGGCTCAGACGGTTGTCGGCCCGAGCATCCATCCCAGCGGGGAGCCCTACGACCCGCTTGACGGCGAACCCGCCGTGGTCGACGCGGGGGAACTGGCCGCCGCCGTCGCGGCGCTGGCCGAGGCCGTGACCGAGGCCAGGCACGGGCGCAAAGAAGCGATCGTTTCACAACCGCCGTCACTACGAAGCGATCGCTTCCCAGCAGGCGACGCTGTGCTCCGCCGCGCCGCGGCATACCTGGACCGCATCCCACCAGCGATCTCCGGCTCGGGCGGGCACAGTCAGACCTACACGGCCGCGACGGCGATGGTGCACGGGTTCGCCCTCGATCCCGAGGCGGCGTTCTCGCTGCTGTGGAATCGGTACAACCCGCGGTGCGATCCACCGTGGAGTGAGAAAGAACTGCGGCACAAGGTGACCGACGCTGCCAGCAAGCCCCACGACAGACCGCTGGGTTGGCTCCGCGATGCTCAGAAGGCCGAGGATCTCGGCGGCGTGGACCTGTCGGGCTTCATGGCAGCGCCGGCGAAGGCGAGCGACGACACGGCAGCCCCGGACGAGGACGCGCCGGTCGATCCCGGCCCGCTTCCCGAGCGGTACCTAGCGGTGCCGGGCTTCATATCCGAGGTCATGGCGTTCAACAGGGAGACGGCCCACCGGTGGCAGCCGATGCTCGCGCTCGCCGGCGCGATGTGCCTGCAGGCCGTGCTCGCAGGCCGCAAGGTCCGCGATGAGCGCGGCAACCGCACGAACCTCTACGTCGTGTGCCTCGCGGGGTCCGGCTCGGGCAAAGACAACGCGAGGCTCATCAACAAAGCGGTGCTCTTCAAGGCCGGTCTCAACGGGCTCGAGGGCAACGAGGATCTCGCCAGCGACGCCGGGCTGGTCACCGCCGTCGAAACCGAACCCGCGATCCTGTTTCAGATCGACGAGTTCGGGCGTTGGCTCCGCACCATCGGCGACCCGAAGAAGGCCCCGCACCTGTTCAACGTCATCTCGACGCTGATGAAGATGTACTCGTCGGCGCGGAGCGTCTTCAAGGGCAAGGCCTACGCCGACGCGAAGCGGAACAAGGTCATCGATCAGCCGTGCGTGTCCCTCCTCGCGACAACCGCGCCCGAGCACTTCAAGCACGCGCTCACGCCCGACGCCATGAGCGACGGGTTCATGGCCCGGCTCATCGTGTTCGAGACCGGCGAGATGCCGCCACGCGTGTGGCAGCCCGAGAAGGACCCACCGCAGGCGATCGTGGACGCGGCAGCTTGGTGGGGCGCGTTCAACCCCGGTGGCAACCTCAGCCGCGAGCACCCCAAGCCGACGGTCGTTCCCACGACCGACGACGCCCGCGCCGTGTTCAACCGCCTCGCAGCGCTCGCCGACACCGAGATGGAGCGCCCGCGCGAGGACCTGCGGTCGATCTGGGCTCGCGTTGAGGAGAAGGCGTGCCGCTTGGCTCTGATCTACGCCTGCTCCCAGAACCGCGAGAAGCCGGTCATCGATGCCGACGCAGCGGAATGGGCGTGCGGCCTGTCCGAGCACCTGACCCGGCGCGTCCTGTACCTCGCCCACGAGTATGTGTCGCAGGGCGAGTTCGACGCCAAGCAGAAGGCCGTGCTCCGCGCGATGCGAACGGCGGGCGGACGCATGACCCGGTCGCAGATGTGCCGCGTGACCCAGCACCTGACCCAGCGGGAGCGGGACGAGGTGCTTGAGAACCTCAAAGAGACCGGCCGCTTGAAAGAAGGGGTCGAGCCGACCGCCGGGCGGTCAAGGAGGGTGTATGAACTCCTGCCGTAGCAGGTCAGAAACGAGGGTCGGACGTGGTCGGACCCTTCTTTCACATTCTTCACGCGCGATCTCTCGGGCGGGCGGGAAGGGAGCAGAGAAGGAGGGGTTGAAGAAAGTGAAAGAAGGTATCTCTCTCATTTCTATACCT